>NZ_JBFUIA010000003.1:0-322856 GCF_056402115.1 Mucilaginibacter sp. P4_C11
GCCAATAAAAAAGTAAAGACGCTTCTGCATATGGCTGCACTGGTGGCGATTCAGTATAATGATGAACTAAGGCTTTACTACGAACGAAAAGTCAAAGTCGAAAAAAAGAGCAAAATGAGCGTAATTAATGCGGTCAGGAATAAACTTGTGCAGCGCATCTTCTCCTGTGTTAACCAAAACAGAAAGTATGAAAAAAATTATCTTAAATTAGTTGCATAGATCATAGAAATCGAGGTACGAAGCAATCCCTTACATGTTAAGTCCCACATTGTTCGGGATTGCTTCGTGCCATATAACAACGCGCTTGTAAGTTACTGACAATCAATATAAAATATCCTTTATTGCGAGGTACGAAGCAATCCCCTACATGCTAAGTCCCACATAGTTCGGAATTGCTTCGTACCTCGCAATGACGGTAGTTTAGTGCATTTGTTTAACTATATCCGTTGCTCGTCATAACGATTTTTTCAGGTTTTACCTGATGGTTACCCGCAATGACGGATATTCGATATCGGTAATCAGCTTCTTATTTATTCCTGGCAGCCCATTGTTTTAAAACGGTAATGGCATCGTAAAGCACGCCTGCCTCGCCCCTGAAATCGCCCGAGCCTTTTGGGGCGCCGCTTCGTACATCGTACCACTCAAAAAAACCTTTGTTGGCAATAACCCTATCCAGCATTGGCGATAGCTCGGCATAAGCATCTTTGGCGTAACCGTATGACAGTAAGGGGGCTATCATGCGGCCACCAAACCATGTCCAGTCGCCGCCATTCTGATAATCGTAGGAGTGCATATTCGGGAAGCGCTCTGTTGGGTATGGCGGGTAAACGGTAATGCCAATAGTTGCATGTTTTTCTTTAGCTGCCGCAGCCACCATCTGGCGGTTTATCTCTTTAACCTCGGCCGGGGTATTAAAACCAGCCTGTATAGCGCATATCGATCCGCCTAAATACAATATCTCTTTTTCATTAAAATCGGGCGCAAAGGGGCTGCCATTAAGGTACAGGTGCGGGATATATTTTTGCTCACGGCTATCCCACAGGTATTTTCGCACGTTTTTGGTAACATTAGCCGCTACCAGCGCCCAGTTTTGTTTGGCTTTGTATCCTTTAGGCTGCATGGCCACAAAATTGTGCAGGGCTATTACAAACATGGCATTATCATATATATCAATGGCCCATTTGGTTTTATCGTTTATAGCCACACCCCAGCCGCCATCGGCCTGCACATCGCCCCAATCAATGGTGGTAGCCCCGGTTACCAGGCCATACTTTGCCGACCAGCGGTCTTTTTGCAGGTATATAAAAGCATCCTCCATGCGCTGCAATACTGTTTTGCCGCCTATCACTTCATTCAAAATGGTTTTATCGCCGGTAACGTCAATATATTTTTTTACAGCCTGCACCAGGGACGATTCCTGGTCGGTCTCTACCGTATTTTTATGGGCCGCCCAGCCACGCAATAATGGCGAGTAGCGGTATTTGTAGCCCACGTTTGCTTTGGCGCTATCTACCACACCATCAACTATATTACCATCCTCGCCCTGGATCTTAAAAAATAATAGTATCTTTGTTTTAACCTCATCCTTAGGATGTACCTGGAGCGATCCCTTAATAAAAGTATTAAAATCGCGGATCCAAACCTCGTTGTAGGATGTGCCTGCAGAAAAGCCCGAAAGTAATTTTAAAGCCCTCGCCTGGATAGTATCTAACCGTTCATCGGCCACGATAGCTTTGGCAAGCGCCGCCTTACCTGTTGTTTGAGCGTTGGCAGATAAGCCGGTAACCGTAGAAAGCGTAATAAAAAAAGGCAAAAGTATTTTCATGCAGAGTTTATTTTATAAATGAAAGCAATTATAGGATATAATAACGCTGTCATCTGGCACAGACAACAAATATGTACAAACATAAAAACATTAAAATTTAATCCAAATTTATTATGCGTTTTATTTAAGGAAAATATAAAGCTATCTTTAAGTTTCAGACAATTCCTTTAAAAAGAGCAGAATGCTTCGTTTAACACATAAGGGATAAACATATTAATAAAACAGTGGCCGTTAATTAACAAATTATTTAATTTGCACCATACTGTTCATAAAACCTGGATAAATACCAACATGAAATTTTCAATAGATCATAAAAGCAGCGTTCCGCTTCATATACAGGCCGAGAACCTGCTAAGAGAACTGATAAAAGACCCTGAATACCAGGCAGGTAAGCTTTTACCCAACGAAGTGGACCTGGCAAAAAAACTCGCCATCTCGAGGACCACCCTACGCCAGGCTATCAATAAACTGGTTTATGAAGAACTCCTGATCAGGAAGAAAAAGCTGGGAACAAAAGTGGCTCAGCCCAAAATGAGCTCAAAAGCCATGAACTGGCTGAGTTTTACCCAGGAAATGCAGGCACGTGGCATTATTATTAAAAATTACGAACTGCATGTGAGTTGGGTGTACCCCGACGATTATATAGCCAACTTTTTTGACATAAAAACCGAAAAAAAGATATTGAAACTGGAGCGCTTAAGAGGAAATGCAGACGAAGCTTTTGTTTATTTTGTATCCTATTTTCACCCCAGGATTGGCCTTACCGGCGATGAGGATTTTAAAAAACCGCTATACGAAATGCTTGAAAATGAACATTCTGTAGTTGCCGATCTATCAAAAGAAGAAATTAGCGCCAAGGCGGCCGATAAATTTATTGCCGGCAAACTGGAGATAGATATTGGCAGCCCCGTACTTTTCAGAAAGCGTTTTGTATTTGACCAGGGCGACCGACCAATGGAGTATAACCTGGGTTACTACAAAGCCGAAAGTTTTGAGTATACAGTAGAAAGCCGAAGAACAAGTTAGGCCGAAACTAAATATTGATTACTTGTTTGGAATTTACATGAAATCTAATATGTTTGCACATTATAACATATAACGATTGTATGAACAGAGGTCCCGTTTTAAAAAATGACGTCAAACCAGATATTCAAGAACTGAGGTCGACCAGCCAGTTCCTCATTCCGGCTGAGAAGCAATCGGCGCAAAAATCTGAATACGATATCTACCCCACATTTAAAATTGACGGGCCCATTTTTAACGGATTTGGAAAGCTGGCAAGCTGGATTATAGCGCAGCAACAAAACATCATTATTGATGGATACTCGGGCGTGTACTGGGATGTTTTTGCACAACACCTTAATGCCGAGCTTGTTAATAAGGGAGCAAGCGTAAACTGGATAAACATTAATGAAGCCTTAAAACCCGAATTGGTTATACATGCCACAATAGCACCATTTATGGGCGGCGACGACCCTTTGTTTGGGAAGATTTACGAAGGCACCCTGGCAGACTTTTTTGACAGCGACGTGTTGGGCGAATTAAAGCCGGCAGGCAACTGCCTGAATATTATTTACGGCTGCGGCGCGGCACTTAGCGGCTGGCAGGCCCCCCTTATTTACCTGGATGTTCCTAAAAACGAAATCCAATTCAGGTCGAGGGCAAACAAGATCTGTAACCTTGGCGATCATCAGCCAGCAGACCCTAAAATACAGTACAAACGGTTCTATTTTGTTGACTGGCCGGTACTTAATAAACATAAAAAGCAATTACTGCCTGCTGTTGATATCATTGTTGACGAGCAAAGAATTGATGATATCAGCTGGGCAACCGGCGATACCCTCAGGAACGCGTTAAAACAGCTATCTGGCCATATGTTCAGGGCCAGGCCGTGGTTTGAGCCTGGCGTATGGGGTGGCCGCTGGATAAAAGATAACATTAATGGATTAAACGACGACGTGGTAAACTATGCCTGGTCGTTTGAGTTGATAGCACCCGAAAATGGTATTATACTGCAATACGGTGACCATATGCTGGAGGTATCATTAGATACCCTGTTTTTATACAACAACCAGGCTATTTTAGGTAAAGCGGCAGCCAGGTTTGGTGATGCCTTCCCCATCAGGTTTGATTTCCTGGATACTTTTGATGGCGGCAACCTTTCGCTGCAATGCCATCCTACGGTAGCTTATACCAAGGCCAATTTTGGCGAAGATTTTACGCAGGACGAAACCTATTACATCCTTGATGCCGAACCGGGTGCCGAGGTATACCTGGGTTTCCAGGATAATATTGACAGACAGGAATTTAAAGCTGTGCTGGAAGATAGTTTTCAAAACAACCAACCTGTTGAAATAAAGGACTATGTGCAAACATTCCCGGCAAAAAAGCATGACCTGTTTTTGATTCCAAATGGTACGGTGCACTGCTCGGGCAAAAACAATATGGTGCTTGAAATAAGTGCCACGCCCTATATTTTCACCTTTAAAATGTACGATTGGCTTCGCCCGGATCTGAATGGAAACCCACGCACATTGAATATAGACAGGGCATTTGAAAATCTGAACTTCGACAGAAAAGGCGATGTGGTTACCGATACATTAATATCAAAACAAACGGTAGCCAAACAGGGTAAAGATTGGCAGGTAATTAACCTTACCACACATCCGGCGCATTTTTACGCCATCGACCGTTTTGAATTTGATACTGTTGTTGAAGAAGACACCAATAACCAGTGTCATGTATTAAGCCTGGTAGAAGGTGAAAGCATAAAAGTTACCACCAATGGATTAACGCAAGTTATCCATTATGCCGAAACATTTATTGTACCGGCCAATGCGTTAAGCTACACCATGACCAATACCGGCAAAAGCAGGGCAAAAGTGGTGAAAGCCTTTGTTAAGGATGAATGCTGTTAATAAAAACCTAAAATAAAAATAAACCATTACCTAAATTACCATTTCATGAGCCAGGAAAATTCAAAGTCGGTACAAAGCAGGTCTACCCTATTTTTGGTGGCCATTACTTTGGTAGCAACATTGGGCGGTTTACTTTTCGGTTTCGATATGGCCGTAATTTCGGGCGTGCTGCCTTTTGTAAAAAGCCAGTTCTCGTTATCGACTGCAACAGAAGGCTGGTTTGTATCATCGGCATTAGTTGGCTGTATTATCGGCGTATCCTTTTCGGGCGATTTAAGCGACCGGATAGGCCGTAAAAAGATGCTGATGTTAGCGGCCATATTATTCCTGCTTTCGGCCATTGGTTCGGCGTTATCATCTGGCTTTACCTTACTCATACTGGCACGCATGCTTGGTGGTATGGGCGTTGGGGTGGCATCAATTGTAGCGCCTTTGTATATCTCAGAAATTGCCCCCGCAAACGTAAGGGGCCGCCTGGTTACCTTTTACCAGCTGGCTATTACCGCGGGGATACTGGTGGCCTATTTAACCAACTCTGGCTTACTAAGTTTTTCGCTAAATTATAAAGGCAGCGGGTTGGGCGATATTTTAAACCTGGTACTGGTTAAGGAAGTTTGGCGCGGCATGTTGGGTTTAGGTACAGTGCCTGCCCTGCTATTTTTTACAGGCTTATGCTTTGTACCCGAAAGCCCGCGCTGGCTTATCCAACAAGGTAAAAATGATGAAGGGATAGCTATTTTGGCAAAAATAACCAATATGGCTTCGGCGCAAAAAGATGCCGTACTCATTCAAAACACCAAAAGCCAGGAGAAAGGATCATATAAAGAAGTGTTTTCGCCGGCCATGCGCAAGCCCCTCCTTATCGGCCTGCTGCTGCCCCTGTTTTCCCAGTTCAGCGGTATTAACGCGGTAATATATTATGGGCCGCGTATTTTAAGCGATGCAGGCATTAACATTACCAATGCGCTACTTGGGCAAATCATTTTTGGCATAGCCAACTTCCTGTTTACCATTATAGCCATTTGGAAGGTAGATAAAATGGGGCGCCGGCCATTATACATTGCAGGCTCGTTAGGTGCTACAGTGTGCCTGGCATTTACCGGCATTTGTTTTTATTCAGGAGCAACCAGCAGCATCTCTTTAGTCATCAGCATTATACTATTCCTGGCTTGTTTCGCATTCTCTATCGGGCCGCTTAAATTTGTTATCGCTTCAGAAATTTTCCCTACCAAAATACGCGGCAGGGCTTTGGCTTTAAGTATAATGGTGATGTGGATTGCCGATACTATTGTGGGCCAGCTTACCCCCATGTTTTTGGGATCGGTTGGGCCAGCGGTTACCTTTTGGTTTTTCTCGGCCTGCTGCCTGTTATCATTCTGGGTAGTATATAAAATGGTACCCGAAACTAAAGGTAAATCGCTTGAAGAGGTACAGGAGATTTGGGCAGGGCATTGAGCCTCACCCTGCCCTCTCCAAAGGAGAGGGTTCTTGATTTGCATATTTTTTAAGTCCTCTCCCTTGGAGAGGATTTAGGTGAGGCTCCTCCGAAGGAGAGGATTCTTGATTTGCCTGTTTTTTAAGTCCTCTCCTTTGGAGAGGATTTAGGTGAGGCTCCTCCAAAGGAGAGGATTCTTGATTTGCCTGTTTTTTAAGTCCTTTCCTTTGGAGAGGATTTAGGTGAGGCTCCTCCAAAGGAGAGGGTTCTTGATTTACCTGTTTTTTTTAGGTCCTCTCCTTTGGAGAGGATTTAGGTGAGGCTCTTAACGATATATAAAAAAGCAATATGATAAGGATACGCAAAACCGCTGCATTGTTCCTGGCAATTTCATGCGCCTATTTAAGCGGCGGCGCGCAAACAAAACAACCGGTTGATTACGTTGATCCGTTCATCGGGACATCCAATTCGCGTTGGATGCTGTTCCCGGGCGCTACAATGCCCAACGGTATGGTTAAGCTTAGCCCCGATAACCAAAGAGGGGTTTGGCAGGGCGGTTATGAGTATGCTGTAGGGAGTATCCATGGCTTCAGCTTTTTACACGGGTGGACAATGGCGGGCCTGCTGACCATGCCCGCCAACGGCGATCTGTCCACATCACCGGGCGCGGCCGATGAGCCATTTAAAGGGGCCGGGGCGGGTTACCACTCCAGGTTCAGGCACGAGGACGAAAAGGCCTCGCCAGGGTATTATTCTGTTTTCCTGATGGATCCGCAGGTTAAGGTGGAACTGACTGCAACCGAACGTACCGGTGTGCAGCGCTATACCTTTGCCAAAGACAGTTCGAACCGGATCATGATCCAGCTTAACATTCCGGCAGAGTATGGTTATGACCTGAAAGATGCTGTTATTACCAAAGTATCCAACTCAGAGGTACAGGGTTATGCCAAAACCGCATCGGCCAATTTTAATGACTATACCTTGTATTTTGTGATGCAGTTTAGCAAACCTTTTCATGATTTTGAGGGATATGGAAACCAGTCGGCAATTAAGAGCAATAAAGAGATCCAAGGATCGGGCGAGTTGGGCGCATACGTTACCTATCCCACCTCGAAAACCGAACAGGTAATACTAAGAACCGGCATCTCGTTTGTTAACATGGACCAGGCCCGGCTCAATCTTAAAACAGAATTAAAAGGTTTCGACTGGAATTTTGATGCCCTGGTAAAGCATAACAGAACAATTTGGAACAATACCCTAAAGACTATTGCGGTAAACGGTGGCAGCGAAACCGATAAGAAGAAGTTTTACACCAATTTTTATCGTTGTTTCACTGCCAAGATGATCATGAGCGATGCCAACGGAAAATATACCGACGCCTGCGAAAACGTGCAACAACTACCGGCCGGCCGCACCGCAATGATAGGCGGCGATGCTTACTGGAATACCTTTTGGAATTTAAACCTGCTATGGACCCTAACATCGCCGGATATGGTGCAGCAACTGGTAGATACGCAGCTGGAAATGTACGAAAAAACAGGCTGGCTATCCAAAGGCCCGGCGGGGATAGAATACTCGGGCATTATGGAAGGCTCGCATGAAATGGCATTGATCACCAGCGCTTATTTAAAAGGCATAGTAACCAAGGATGCTGATATAGCTTACCGCGCCATGAAAAAGACTATGGAGATTGAACCCACCCCTACCTGTGGTGGCAATCCGGGCAATCCGCAGATAACTGATTATGCCAAATTTGGCTTTGTACCTGTTGAAAAAGGTGCCACCTCAAAAGCATTAGATTATGCCTACGATGACTGGTGCGTAGCCCAGATGGCCAAATTGCTGCATAAGGATGATGATTATAACTTTTTTTTAAAGCGATCTGCAAGCTGGAAAAACGTTTTTAACCCGGCAAGCCGCTACGTTACGCCAAGGAAAACAGATGGCTCATTTATCCCTGATTTCGACCTTTTTTCTGTTAATCATTTTGTAGAGGGCAACTCCTGGCAATATTCGTTATATGTCCCGCATGATGTTCCGGGTTTAATCAATTATATCCATAAGGATGAATTTTTAAAGCGGCTAACCATCGGCTTTCAAAAATCCGAGGTACACAAATTCGCGGCGCACGCGCTTGACCGTACCATGGGGCAATCGGCCGAATATTATATTAACCAGGGCAACGAGGTAAATATGCAGGCTGCTTTCCTCTTTAATTATGCAGGCAAGCCATCTCTTACCCAATATTATACCAGGAAGATCCTGAACACCTTTTATGATGCCTCGCCCTACGTTGGCTGGAATGGCGACGAAGACGAAGGCCAGATGGGTGCATGGTTTGTATTAAGCTCGATGGGTTTATTTGAAATGAACGGGGGCACATCGCCCGATTTAAGGATTGATATTACCAGCCCCTTGTTTAGCAACATTAAAATCAATTTAAACCCATCCTATTTCAAGGGAAAAACCTTCGAAATTAAGGCATATAATAATTCGGCAAAAAACATCTACATCCGCACGGCAATGTTAAACGGCAAAGTTTTAAAGGATAATCATATCAGCTTTAAAGATATTGTAAACGGCGGCAAGCTGGAGTTGTATATGAGCGCCAAGGCTAATTAATTTCAGATGCCAGGTATCTAACGGAGTAAGCCATTTTTGCATTTTTGTAGAGACGCATAATTGCGTCTCCCGCGTTTAGTTCCGATTTGCAAAGGCTGAGGCTATGTCGCCTATGTGCAAATCAAACTTGCATTTTAATCGGCCTTTTTATTTTGAATGCCCTATGGTCGATGCAAAATATTGCGTTTCTCCGCCATAAAGAAATCAAAGAAATTCAGGATTTGTATGGTTTGATTTGCATGTGGAAGATGCAAAGTATTCGTCTCTACAAAAAAAACCTATTGTTTCCTATAAATCATGGCGTTGCCTGCGGCCCGGGTTATCCGCTCATACAGCACCGGCATTAGGCTCATGGCCTGTATCCGCTACTCCCCCTAACGCAAATCGCAGTGGGCTTAAATATAGACCCTTCGATTGATGGGTGACAGATCTTCCACCAACCTGAAAAACTTGCGAAGTTTTAAAACTTCGCAAGTTTAAATTGCAAATAAGTGTCGGTAAAATGTAATTACCTACTGAGTAGCAGGCAAATCCTTAATACCCCATGCCTTATTAGGCTCGGGGCCCATTTCCAGCTTTAGCTCCCCGCCTTTTAACAATTCAGAAGCGGGAAACCAAAAGGATTGCAGCGCTTTACCGTTAAGTGTAGCGCTTTGTACATATTTGTTATCCCTTGATACATTTTCAGCCTCGATGGTAAAGCTTTGCCCCCTGCCGTACGCGCCGTTAAGGTGGATGGTTACCCTGGGGAAAATAGGGCTTCCTATTTCATATATCGGATGTGCGCTGGCACCGCCATCTGTTTGGAAAAGCCCTAATGCATTCATGATAAACCACGAACTCATTTGTCCCTGGTCTTCATCGCCCAGGTAGGCGTTGGCTACACCAAAGCCATAAAAACGATCGACCACCGAGCGGCTCCATTTTTGGGTTAACCAAGGGTGTTTACCCCAATTAAACAGGAATGCAAACTGCATACTTTGCTGGTTGCCCTGTATCACCGGATAGTCCCAATACTGATCGCCGGGGGCATTAAACCTCAGCTTGTAGCTTTCTTTAAAGCCCCAGCTTAGGCGGTCGATAAACTTATCCTGACCTATCTTATGTATAAGGCCCGGAACATCCTGGGGCACAAAAAACGTAAGCTGCCAGGCATTTCCTTCTACATAATGTTCATTAGCACCCGACCGGAAAGGATCAAAATTTGGATACCAGGTACCATCTGAATTTTTCATCCTTGAATAGCCTATAGTTGTATCCATCGCATTTTTCCAATAGCCCGACCTGGTTTTAAAGGTGTCGTAAATATCATTCCGGCCCAATGACTTTGCCAGCTGCGAAACTGTCCAATCGTCATAGGCATACTCCATTGTGTTTGAAAACCTGCCTTTATCGTACGGTACATATTTGTATTTTAAATAAGCCTCCAGGTCTTCATTCCCTGCAAAGCCAGCCTTGCCCACTTTTTGCGCCGGCGTGGTTTGCATTTTCACCACAGCTTCAAGCACCTTTTTTGAATCATAATCGCGGATGCCCATCTGGTACGCGCCCACCATCAGCGGTATCTCATGTTCGGCTACCATCACCGGAACGTAGTTCATGCCGGCGGGGCCTTTTGCAAGCCAGCCATCAGCATCGTACATAGCCAGCTGGGATTTTACCCAATTTGATGACCATTCGGGCGTTGCCAGGTTCCAAAACTGGTTAAGGTTCCAAAAGGTGTTCCAAAACGCATCGCAACCCATTGCCGGCGATTCAGGGTCTTTCAATTGCTGCAGCCTTTTCGAGGCATCAATCCATTGCCCGTTTACATCGCTCCAGGTATTGCGGCTGGCCAGGGCACGGAACATGTTGCTATAAAACCGCATTTTCTCGCGGCTATCGTTGGTGCTTATCTCCAGGCGTCCCAATAGCTTATTCCAGGTTTCCTTTTGTCCATCACGTACCTTTTCAAAACTCCAGTTATATGGTTTGGTAATTTCTTCTGATAAATTCTGCGCTGCATTATCAAGGCTTACCAATGATATGCCGGTACGCGTTTGCACTACCTGGTTTTCGCGGGTATCAAACTCCACATAAGCGCCTGCATTTTTAGGGTCAATAGCGCCAACAATATCACCATCCCCTACTTTATTATTCACCCAAGTGCCAAATTTGCGTATATGGCGATCAAACTCAATCACAAAATAAACTGTATAGTTTTGATCGACCCCGCCCGACCATGCATCCTTTGTAAATTGCTTGCTCGATCCTTCTATCCGGGTATCACTAACTTTCTTTAGCGTAACATCCTTCAAATTATATCCATATTCCGCTGGAATTTTCAAGTCTATCATTACCCTTGCATTTTCGGTTTTAGGATAGGTGTAACGCTCAAAACCACAACGCGTTGTTGCTGTAAGTTCGGCTTTAATGTGGTAATCAGTCAGCATTACTTTATAATACCCTAAAGGCGCTTCCTCGCTCGATTTATCAATCTGCGAGCGGTAGCCGCCATCGCGTTTACGCTCGTCGCCAATACGAGTTTGCAACGGGCCGCTGGTGGGCATCATACCCAGGCCCGCCATTGTCCATTCATGAATGTGGCTAAATGTGCCTACACTTTCAAAAGTGGGGTCATACCCGCCCATCCAGCCCCCGTTTTGGTTATCGGGGCTCAGCTTAACCATGCCAAAAGGCATCCACGGCCCAGGTGCAATCATCCACCTGGAGTGTGCCGATCCCAGGCGCGTATCTACGTAATCTGCAGGCGTTTGTAGTTTGTTAGGCAGCCGCAGCACAATCCCTTTTTCAAGTAAAATATCATTGCAAAAAACCTCGTAGCTGCTTTTCTTTGCGACTGCAACAGCCGGCATAGGTGCTTCAAACACATACCTTGCTGAATCAAGCTTATCCGAAAAAATTATCTTCCCGTCCAGCTTAACCAGCAACTTAGGCTTGCCACTTAGGTGTTGTGCGTCAACAAGTAGCGGCTGATATCTTTTTTTCCCATCTTCAATCTCATAAGCTGCGGGTTTAACGCTGCGCAAAAAGATATTTTGTGGAGTTGTTAGCTGCAATTCCTTTGGCCCATCCAGTTTAACCTGGTCAAATACCAGCCATGAACCATCTATGGAGGTAATTTGTATTTCGTTGCCGCCCTTGTGCAACAGGCCGTTTTTTATGGGGATGGTTAGCGTATAAGGATTGGCTTCACTAAGGTCGCCTTCAACAACCTTATTGTTTTTGCCGTTTGGAAGCCTGCTTTCAAACGACTTGCCGTTGATAACCACCTTTACCAATGGCGGCGAGGCCGCATTATAACCAACCATGTTTATAATAAAACTATAAACACCATTAACCGGCAAAGTTTTTATACCAAACAAAATATTAAGCATCTGCGAATGGATACCCGAAGTACCACCTGTGCCACCCCAGCCATCATTTGGGCCGGGTAATACATATGGCCAATCAGTTTCGGGTTTGGATAGGCCAACCAGGAAAAAACGGTCTTCCCATCCAAAATCATGGTCTAAAAAATGTTGGTATGCTGCAGGAGCCAACGCCATCCCCGAACTGTTACCGTCGGCTTTGCCTATTTGCCAGATTGCAGCCTGTTGGGTAAAACCCCGGTTTAATGTAAAGCACAAGGTGGCCATTAAAAGCAAACCTTTCCTATTGATCCTTATAAACATATATTCAAAATTGATTTATGCATAAATTATTGCTTATACATTCATAATCGCAAACCGAATTACAATTAATAATGTATGTACATAAATACATAAAATATTTCAATGTGCAAATTTTTAATACAATGCGACCAATAATTTATTGACAATGCGCCAATGAATGAATACCCAACAGAGTAAAGCAGGCATTAAATACGTTCACAACATAATTTGGTTAGGCATTGGGCGGGCGAACGTAGACCGTTAAAATTTATTGTTATTTATATATTATTTATTTAAAATAAAGTACATTTGAGTAACGTGACTGTTACAGAACGCTTGGCCTTTATATAACCTGTTATAAACACTTAATGAGAAGATTATTATTTACCCTGGTAGGAGTATCTGTCCTTTCCGTATGTTTTTCTCAAAACTTATTTACAAAAAAAACAATGAAATACTCATTGAAAGATGGTCTTTCATTTGGTACAATCAACGGGATAACGCAGGACAACAAAGGATTTATCTGGTTTGCAACCGGCGATGGCTTAAACCGGTTTGACGGCACAAACTTCAAGGTGTTTAAATTTGAACCTAATAACCCTTATAGCCTGCCAAGTAATTATGTTCAAAGTATATTTAAAGATAGCCAGGGAGATATTTGGATATCATCAAGAAGAGGGATTTATAAATTTGATACAAACAAAGAGCGTTTTATTAAATTTACCCCGCCTGGTGTTCCGCCAAACTATTTAGACAATGTAAACAGCATTTTCGAAAATAAACACAATCTGTTGTGGTTCTCGTGTGGCGCATCGGGGTTCTCGTCATATAACATCAAAACCCGTCAGTTTAAAAACTATACTAAAAAAGAGCAACCTGGTTTATTAGGCGATTTATCTGTTACTAATGTTATTGAAGATAGTTATGGACTATTATGGGTAGGAACAAGAGACGGCGGACTTAATGTTTTTAATACCAGTAGTGGAGTGGTTTCAAAAAACCTGAACAATCAGTTTCCACTTAAACTTATTCCTCAAGGCCTCATTACTTGCATTTATGAAGATCATAATCATAACATTTGGATAGCAACCAGTAAGGGCCTGGTACTTTACAACAGAAAAGAAAGCAGCTTCCATCTTTTTTTAGGTTCAACCTATAAATTACGAAGCAATTATTTTTTTTCGCTTTTGGAGGACGAACATAAAAATCTGCTCGTTGGCCTGTTGGATGGAGGCTTATATACTATAAATCTCGACAAGGCGGCAAAGTCATCCTATAAAGATATAACCATTGATCCGGTAAGATCGGAAGATAATTATAGCATTACCGCCCGTACTATCGAAACCTTATTCCAGGATCGGGATAAAAATATCTGGGTTGGTACCTATGGCGATGGAATTTATTTATTGAGCAATGTCCCTGAAAAATTTCAAAAATTCCAGAGTGAGTTGAAAGATAATTATGGCAGTAGCTTTTTAAGATATTATGGAATGTGTATGGATAGTGAGGGGTACCTGTGGATGGGTACCGATGGCGATGGGATATATAAGAAAAAATTGAGTGGCGAGGTTGTAAAATACTATAGAGCCGACGGACAAAAAGGCTCCTTAACCAGTAATAATATACTCTGCGCGTATAAAGATCATGCTAACACATTGTGGTTTGGGTCATACTCGCATGGGTTATTCAGGTACAATAAAACAACAGATTCTTTTACTAATTTTTCCCATAAAGCAAACGATCCCACAAGTATCTGTTTAAACGATATAAGGTCGATCATTGATGATTCAAAAAATAATTTATGGGTTGGCACCAATGGAGGAGGTTTAAGCTTATTGCCCGCAGGCAGCGATAAATTTATTAATTACAATCCACAAAATAGTGGCATTGGATCAGATTATATACGGGCATTTGCCGAAGATGGCAATGGCAACCTTTTTATAGGTACTTCGGCATCCGGCCTTAAATATTATATAAAAAATCAAAACAAGTTTATTAACTATTTTAGCGACAACGAAGCAGAAAAGTACTTGCCCAGCCATTTTATTTACGCTTTGTATTTAGATGAAAACAAAAATCTTTATATAGGTACTGAAGGGGATGGGCTTGTTGTGTATAGTATTAAAAACAAAAAATTTAAAAGATATACCGAAAAAAGTGGATTAGCTGATAATACGGTAAACGCGATACAAAAAGATGAGGCCGGCGGCATTTGGATAAGTACCAATAGAGGATTATCGCGAATTGACCTGCAAACAGACAAGATTATTAACTACGATAGCTCTGAAGGCCTGCAAGCAGGGCAGTTTAATCCCGGTTCATCAATGTATTGCAGCACTAAGAAGTTTATGGTATTTGGCGGTACCGAAGGTTACAATGTATTTTATCCGGCAGATGTTAAACAAAACTTATTTAAGCCTAAAGTTTTGATTACCGGGCTCCAGCTATTTGGAAAAGACGTTGAAGTGGGTGAAAAAGACAGTATATTAAACGCTGGTATCAACGAATCGACCCAAATTACATTAAATCCAGACCAACCTGTTTTCTCAATAAAATATGTGGCATTAAACTATGCTTATGCCGAAAAAAGTGAGTTTGCCTATCAACTGGCTGGATTAGAAAAAAACTGGAATTACGTAAAAAATCAAAAATCAGTTACCTACCGCTATTTACCGCCTGGCGACTACGTATTTAAAGTTAAAGCAGCCAACCAGGATGGTATCTGGTTTGAAAACTATGCAACATTTAAAATAAAAATTCTACCTCCGTGGTATCAAACATGGTGGGCTTATCTAAGCTATCTGATAATAATAACCACCCTTATTTATTACTATTTAAGCTACCGCAGCAACGCAGCCCGGTTAAAGTATGAAGTAAAAATAGCGCAGATATCTGCCGAAAAAGAAAAGGAGTTAAACGAACGGAAATTATCTTTTTTCACCAATATTTCGCACGAGTTTAGGACACCGCTTACCTTAATTATAAATCCTGTTAAGGAATTGCTATTTAACCCTGGGGCAAGAGAAAACGAAACCACCAACTTAAGTATTGTTTTTCGTAATGCACGCAGGCTTTTAAGTTTGGTTGATCAGTTATTACTATTCAGAAAAGCTGAGAGTGAGACCGACAGCCTTAAAATTGTGAGGTTAAATATTGTAAACCTATGCAAAGAGGTTTTTTTATGCTTTAGCCACCAGGCCAAAAGCAAAAATATACTATTTGATTTTGTTTGCGAGACGGATACGATTGATGTTTTTGCCGATAGGGAAAAGATAGAAATAGTTTTATTCAATTTAATATCAAATGCCTTAAAATTTACCCCGGACCATGGCATGGTAAATTGCTTCATTTCGCAAACAGAAACTTTTGTAAACATAGAAATTAAAGATACAGGGTGCGGAATAGCAGGAAACATAGGCGAACAATTATTTGATAAATTTTACCAGGTGCAAAATGAATCGTCATTTAATGGGGGTTTTGGTATTGGCCTTTACCTGGTTAAAAAATTTATTGAAAGCCATAAAGGAAACATTAGCTATACCAGTTTAGACGGAGCCGGCACCATATTTAAGGTTTGCCTGTTAAAGGGCAAAGAGCATTTAAGCCCAAATTTTATTTTTGAAGATGTTATAGAAACATCCGTTTTCCTTGACGAGCTTATTGAAAGCTATGAGGAAGTCCCCGGCCTGAACAAGGATTCAAATACTGTTAAAAATAAAAAAATCGACCCTTTTGATTTCGAATCAAAATCTATGCTGATTGTAGATGATAATGAACAAATGAGGCAGTACTTAAAACAGATCTTCTCGCCAAAGTTCGAAATTTTTGAAGCCGCAGATGGTGCCGACGGCCTGGACAAGGTGTACCAGTTTTTGCCGGATATTATTATTAGTGATGTAATGATGCAGGGACTAAGCGGTATTGAGTTATGCAGCAAGGTTAAAGAAGATGCTACCCTAAGCCACATACCGGTTTTGTTGTTAACCGCAAGTTCATCGCCCGAAATTAAACTTAAAGGGATTGAAGGCGGAGCCGACGATTATATTAGTAAACCATTTGAACGCGAATTACTTTTAGCGCGTGTTGAAGGGATTCTTAAAAGTAAAAATAGCCTTCAAAAGTATTTTTATAATGAAATCACATTAAAATCAAATGACCTTAAAGTTCCGCCTGATTATAAAGAGTTTTTAGCAGCTTGTATCAAGGTTGTGGAAGATAACTTAAGCGACGGTGATTTTTGCATAAAAACCCTTGCCGATGAGGTAGGAATGAGTCATTCCAATCTTTATAAAAGAATCAGGGCCATTTCGGGTCAATCTGCCAACGGGTTTATACGGTTTATACGCCTGCGAAAAGCTGCGGAGATGTTCCTTAATACTGACTGTACCGTTTCCGAAGCTGCCTATAAGGTTGGTATAAATGACCCTAAATATTTCAGAGAACAGTTTAGCAAACTATTCGGCCTCAATCCTTCCGATTACATCAAAAAATTCCGGGTTCCTTTTCACGCCAACATTACCAGGAGTGTGGTGAAGGTAAAAAGCAGCAAAAGTTAAATTCTCAAAAATCAAGAGAACCTAAATATTCACCAAATTTTACCAATTACCCCCTCAAGTTGTATGAATTTACCTCTCGTACACGGCATTTATTATACTCATCTTAGTGCTGCCGATTATAAATGTACTAACCACATTTAATTTTATTTAAGATAAAGGTCTATCGTAATATCACACCGATAAACGCAGGTTTACCGACCATATTATTTTAGGAACAAAAAAGTTACAAAGGTTTGCCCAGCTATATAGCTTATATAAGATAACAAGCGGATAGTATAACTTATTACATCAATGAGTAAGGCTATCATTATTTACCTGTAGTAAACCGTTACCAAACAGAACCAATTTTTAATTTAATATATAAACCTAAATAATGTATATGGAAGACAAATAACATCACTACCCCACACCCGGGAGATAGATTATGGAATTAATTTACCCCCCTATCCTATTACCCCGCTTTTATAGCGTGCATTAAATGTTAATTAACTTAAATAAGCTAATATGGAATACAATTTACATAAGACTGTAAACTTGTTAAGGGTCTTTAAAATTGCGCTGAGTCAAATATTGATAGCATTAATATTTGTTGGTTCATCATACGCCGGCGTAGCAAAAATCGAAAAAACAAAATTTACAAAAACAAATGAAAAGGGGATCAAAGAAAATGCCCCGATTAAAGTTACAGGAAAGGTTACTGATCAAGCCACCGGTGAAACCCTGGTTGGCGTATCAATACTGATCAAAGGAACAAACGTAGGTGCTGTAACCGATATAAACGGTAAGTTTACAGTTACAGCTGCCGAAAATGCGGTATTAGTGGTATCATATATTGGCTATACCACGCAAGAAGTACCTGTAGACGGTAAGCCTTTGCTTAACATCAAACTACAATCTTCATCCAAAGGTTTGAATGAAGTTGTAGTAGTTGGTTACGGTGTGCAAAAGAAAGTAACTGTTACCGGCGCTGTTGTTTCAGTTAAAGGTGACGAGCTGATAAAATCGCCCGCAACCAACCTTTCAAACTCTATAGCCGGGCGCATGGCGGGTGTTACTGCTACCAACCCAGGTGGCGAACCAGGTTATGACGGTTCAACTATCCGGATTCGTGGTACCAATACATTAGGTAATAGCGACCCACTGGTAGTAATTGATGGGGTTCCATCGCCTGCCGGTCAGAACACTATTGACCGTATAAACCCGGCAGATGTTGAAAGTATCTCTGTTTTGAAAGATGCATCTGCAGCTATTTATGGCTCCAGGGCAGCTAACGGTGTTATCCTGATTACCACAAAGCACGGTAAAACAGGCAAGCCCGAAATCGCCTATACTTATAACAAAGGATGGTCTCAGCCGACTACCATTCCTAAAATGGCTAATTCAACAGAGTATGCCACTTTGGCGAATGAAATTGACTTATACAACCTGCCATCACAATACTGGGGTGCTGCTTCTGCTGCGTTTAAAACTACGGGAAGCTTCACCAGGCCAGATAATGGCGCGACTTCTACAGCTTCATTTCAGCCCTCCGACTTTAAAAAATTTGCTGATGGATCTGACCCATGGGGACACCCCAATACCGATTGGTTTAAAGAAACTTTAAAAACCTGGTCGCCACAGTCACGCCAGAACATACAATTATCAGGCGGTACAGAAAATATAAAGTATCTAACCTCTATTGGCTATCAAAACCAGGACGGGTATTATAAAAATTCAGCTACCGGCTACAAACAATACGATTTTCGTACAAATCTTGATGCCAAGATTAATAAATATATAAGCACCTCTTTTGGTGTATCAGGCCGCCAGGAAAACCGCTCTTTTCCTAATGGAGGAGGTGCCAGTGATATATTCAGGATGTTGATGCGTGGTTATCCTAACAAGCCCGCTTTCTGGCCAAATGGGTTACCAGGGCCGGATATTGAAAACGGGCAACAGCCGGTACTGATTACCACAGATCAAACCGGTTACAATAGGGATACACGTTACTACGTTCAAACTAACGGAAAAATAGAGATCACCGTACCAGGCGTAGAAGGATTGAAATTTACCGGAAACGTAGGCCTGGATAAATATATACAGCAAACAAAATCATGGCAAACACCGTGGTTTGTGTACAGTTGGGACAATGTACATTATCAGGCTGATGGCAAAACCCCGGTGCTAACAAAAGTAGCACGCGGCCCGGCGCAGGCAAACCTTGGCCAAGGTTCTGAGGACCAGTTTAGCAGCCTACTTGAAGGTATAGTAAGCTATAACCATAGTTTTGGCAGCCACAACGTTGTGTTACTTGCAGGTGTTACCAAAGAAAAATCAAACTCCAGCTACTTTGGCGCCAACCGTAAATATTATAGTTCAACTGCACTTGATCAATTATCTGCCGGTGGAAACGCAGAGATAGGTAACTCTGGCGGTGCCTGGCAAAAGGCCCGTTTAAGTTACTTCGGCAGGGTTGGATATAACTATAAAGAGAAGTACCTGGCTGAGTTTTTATGGCGGGTAGATGGTTCATATATCTTCCCCGAAGCCCATCGTTTTGGCTTCTTCCCTGGTATCTCGGCCGGTTGGAGAATTTCGGAAGAGGATTTCTTTAAGAACAATATCAAATTCATTCAAAATTTAAAGCTTCGCGGTTCATGGGGCCAATTGGGTAACGATCAGGCAATTCTACCCGGCACATCTACACCGGCCGAATACGCATTCCTTTCGTTATATAACATTGGTTCGTATATAATTGGCGGCGTGCCGGCTCAAACACTATCTGAAGGGCTGGCGCCGAACCCGAATTTCACATGGGAAGTTGCCAATAACAGTGATATTGCCTTAGAAGGAACTACGCTGAATGGAAAATTAGATTTTGTGCTGGAGGCGTTTTTAAATAAACGTACCCAAATATTATGGAGACAGGCGGGCACCATTCCTGCCACTGGTATCCCGAGCGACAAGTTGCCTCCCGTAAATTATGCCAAACTAAGCAATAAGGGATGGGAGTTTCAGGTGAATTACCACGATAACATTGGGCAGGTACGATATAATGTAGGTGTTACCGGCAGCTATTCTAAAAACAAAATCGATTTATGGGATGAACCAGGCGGAGTGCCGGCATGGCAAAGATCTACCGGGCATCCTATCGGAAGTAACTTGTATTATATATACACTGGCATATTTGCTACACAGGCTCAAATTGATGCCAATAAAATTGACTACAGCGGTGTTGGTGCCAGTACCCTTCGCCCGGGCGATATGATGTATAAAGACGTAAATGGCGATGGTAAAATTAACGGTGATGACCAGGTGAGGAATGATAAAAACGGCACGCCTACTTTCCAGGGAGGTTTAAGTTTTGGAGTACAATATAAAAACTTCGATTTAACTGTTTTATTCCAGGGTGCAACGGGCGCACAGCTTTACTTTCAAACCGAGTCGGGAACAATAGGTAACTTCACACAGTACAGTTACGACCATCGCTGGACTGTTGATAACCCAAGCACCGTTTACCCCCGTACTGTTGACCGGAATAATCAATATTTCTCAAACGGCAATACCTATTGGCTGCTTAATATGAATTATGTGAGGCTTAAAAACGTAGAGCTTGGCTACACCCTGCCATCTACAATCGGTAAAGTAATTGGCATGAGTAACCTGCGTTTCTATGCAAACGGACTTAACCTGTTAACGTTAGCAAAGCAGCATATATATGATCCTGAATCAACCAGTTCAGATGGTCACTATTATCCACAGTCGAGGGTCATCAATTTGGGCGCAAGTATAAAATTTTAATTTGAACGATATGAAAACATTTATAAGAAATATTTCAACAATCGCGATACTGTCGGTAGTGCTGCTTGCATCATGTAAAAAGGAGTTTTTAAATACAACACCATTGAACCAGGCATCATCAGTAACTACCTGGGCAGATCCCAACCTCTCTGAAGGTTTTGTTACGGAGTTGTACAACGGCCTGTATGAAGGGGAGCTTAATCAGGAAAACCTCGATTGCCAAACAGATAATGCACTCTATAATTTCGGGAAAGAGAATATAATGGAAGGGAATATAAGCCCGTCCACCCTGGGCAACGTACCCCATACCTACGAGTGGGGTTCAATGTACGCCCGGATAAGGTCTGCTAATATTGCTTTAGAACAATTGGCCAAGTCAACAATTGATAAAACATTGATTGACAGGCTAATGGGCGAAGCTTTATTTATGCGCGCCTACTATTATAATCAGTTGCTGCGTTATTATGGTGGGGTTCCGCTTGTAAAATCATCCTATTCGGCCAGCGCGACTGACTTTACGATTGCCAGGAGCAGCTATTCCGATTGTGTTGATTTTATAGTAGGCGACCTTGACAAAGCCAGTACCCTGCTGCAAGGTAAAGCATTAGCAAAAGGACGCGCCACAAGTGATGCGGCTTTGGCCTTAAAGGCCAGGGTGTTATTATATGCCGCCAGTCCTTTGCATGATATGTCGGATGGATCAGCCGCGAAGGCAAAAATGAGCGCGCTTGATGCAACGTTTAAGAATTACGAGTTGTTGGGATATACTACAGCCGACGTTAATGGCCGTTGGAAAAAAGCGCAAAGCGCTGCACAGGCAGTGTTGAATTTAGGCTATGGCTATGCACTTGATTTATCTGCGCCGGCTTCTGCAGCCGACGGCTTTACCAACTATCAAAACTCTTATTTATCAAGAAATGGCGGCGAAAAAGAAATTTTGTTTGCCCGTTATTTCGCCAACGCCAAAGACGAGTGGGGTGCCTGGTATGCCCGTAACAATTGTACTAACGGCTACCATGGCTGGACATCAAGCGAGCCTACCCAGAACATGGTAGACGACTATGAGATGATGGACGGCTCCAAGTTCGACTGGAGCAAACCAACTGAAGCTGCAGCACCTTATCAAAATAGGGACCCTCGTTTTTATGCTTCCATTCTATACGACGGTGCCCCATGGAAACCGCGTACGGCTGACGGTGCGGGTATAGACCCTTATAATGAGATTCAAATGGGTACCTACCAAACCGGCAGCGCAGGCAGCGGTGCTATCGCTTACTTTGGTTTGGATACCAGGAACGGTCCTATCGAAAACTGGAACGGTACCCGTACAGGATATGCTATCAGGAAGTTCATGGATCCTAATCCGGCTATTGTTGATAATAACACACGTCAGGAGGTACCATCGCCTATGATCAGGTACACTGAAGTTGTATTTAACTATGTAGAAACGTGCTTAGCCCTGGGTGACGAAGGCACAGCCCGCACCTGGCTCAATAAGATTCGTTTCCGTTCGGGTATGCCAGCCATCACAGACGCAGGTGATGCTTTGGTACAGCGGTACCGGAACGAACGAAATGTTGAAATGATGTTTGAAGAGCAACGGTTTTATGATGCTCGCCGCTGGCTGATTGGTCCGCAAACACTTGGCAATAAAGCAAAAATTATAAAAATTACAGGTACTTTAAAGCCGGGAAAATCGGTGAGCGTTTATAGGTACAATACCGATAACTACAGTTACACCTACACGGTACAGGAACTTGATCCTGGAGTTGAAAACCGTACGTGGAAGGACAAGGTTTATTTTCCACCTATTAGCAGAGACGAGATTAACAAAAATAAGAAGTTAGTTCAAAATCCCGGATACAACTAAAGGGGTATAAAATTCTTATATATTTATCCTAAAGAATGCCGGTGGTAAAATACCGGCATTCTTTTAAAGTTTTAGTCCATTAATTTAAACGGCGCTTGGTGAACACATACATTAAATTATTTCCACAACTTCTTTTAATCGGAGTTATTGCATTAACAAGTTGCGGGCACCCGGCCGAAAATAAAGGGGAAGGCGGCACCAGCAGCAACGCTTTATTCACCTTACTCACTCCCGAACAAACACACGTTGATTTCAGCAATACGTTAACCGAAGGCTTAAATACCAACGTTTTGATGTATGAATACTTTTACAATGGTGGCGGTGTTGCAACCGGCGATTTAAATGGCGATGGTTTATTGGATATATATTTTACCGGCAACATGACCGATAATAAATTGTACCTCAATAAAGGCCACATGCAGTTTACCGATATTACAACCGCAGCCGATGTAGCCGGCCGGCCCGGGCCCTGGAAAACCGGGGTTACCATGGCCGATGTAAATGGCGATGGCAAGTTGGATATTTACGTTTGCTATTCAGGAAACCTAAAGGCAGAGAAAAGACAAAATCAACTGTTTATTAATGGCGGAAATGATAAAGACGGCGTTCCGCATTTTACAGAACAGGCACAACAATATGGACTTGCAGATGCCGGATACAGCACACAGGCCGTTTTTTTTGATTACGACAGGGATGGCGACCTGGATATGTTTTTATTAAACCACAGCCCAATTCAGCTGCCTGTTTTAGATGAAGTAAACACAACAGCTATTTTAAAAAAATCAGATTCGCCAAATGGAGTGCGATTGTATAAAAACGACAATAATATTTTTAAAAATGTAACGCAACAGGCCGGTATAAGCAGTTCTGATTTAACCTACGGCCTTGGGGCAGGAATAGCCGATATTAATGGCGATGGATGGCCCGATATTTATATATCTAATGACTACACCATCCCCGATTTCCTTTATATTAACAATGGTGATGGCACTTTCACCAATAAACTACAAACATCCGTAGGGCATACCTCCCAGTTTTCGATGGGAAATAATGTTTCTGATATTAACAACGATGCCTCGCCCGATATTTTCACGCTGGATATGCTCCCTGAAGATAATCACAGGCAAAAGCTATTATTTGCACCAGATAATTACGAAAAATTCGGATTAACTCTTCGCACGGGGTTCTATTACCAGTACATGCGCAATATGTTGCAAGTGAATAATGGTAACGGCACCTTCAGCGAGACAGGGCAACTATCGGGTATCTCAAATACCGACTGGAGCTGGGCTCCCCTATTTGCCGATTATGATAACGACGGCTGGAAAGATCTGTTTGTAACCAACGGCTACACCCGCGATTTCACTAACATGGATTTTGTGAAATATATGGGCGATTTTTTGAAAGACAGAAGATTGATGCGTAAGGATATATATACCCTGGTACAACAAATGCCGTCTTCGCAAGTAAAAAGTTATCTTTTCAAAAACAATGGCAATTTAACTTTTACCAACACCAGCGCTGCCTGGGGTATTACACAATCATCAAACAGTAACGGCGCAGTTTATGCCGACCTTGATAATGACGGAGATTTAGACCTTGTAACCAACAATATTAATCAACCGGCATTTATCTATCAAAATGAATCAGACAAACAAGTAAACAACCACTACCTGCAACTTAAACTAAACGGTGCGGCTAAAAACACGCAGGGTGTGGGGGCGAAAGTTACCATTTACATAAAAAATAAAAAGCAATACCTGGAGCAAATGCCAAGCCGGGGCTTTCAATCAAGCGTTTCGCCAATATTGCACTTCGGGCTGGGTAAGGATCATGAGGTTGATTCGTTGCGAATAGTTTGGCAGCAGGGAAAAGAACAGGTTTTAAAAAATATAAAAGCCAATCAGGAATTAACGCTTGAAGAAAAAAATGCGGTTAACACCTCTCAGTTACCGAAGCCTGTAAAGCCTATTTTTGCAGAAGTAGCTTCTCCTATAAATAATAAACAGGAAAAAAACGCACTTAATGATTTTAAACGGCAGCCACTAATGGTAAACCCATTATCATTCACAAACCCGTGTATGATAAAAGGCGATGTAAATGCCGATGGCCTGGAAGATGTGTACGTGGGTGGCAGCAACGGAAAATCAGGCACATTGTATATTCAGCAAGCAGGGGGTAATTTTGCCGCAAAATCACAGCCCGCTTTTGAAGCAGATAAAAAAAGCAACGATGGAGATGCAGTATTCCTGGATGCCAATGGCGATGGTAAACCGGATTTATATGTAGCTTCCGGAGGCTACGATAATTATACAGCTGATGACCCTTTATTACAGGACAGGCTTTATTTAAATGATGGAAAAGGCAATTTTACAAAGGCAAAAGATGCATTACCTTCAATGCGCAGTAGTAAAAGCTGTGTAAGAGTAGCCGATATTAATGCCGACGGACACCCCGACTTATTTGTAGGCGGCAGGGTAATACCCGGCAGGTATCCCGAAACGCCTCAAAGTTATATCCTAATAAATGACGGCAAAGGGCATTTCACCGATGAAACCGCAAAATATAACCCTGCCCTGCAACATATAGGTATGGTGACTGACGCCGCCTGGGTAGATATGAACGGAGATAAAAAACCGGATTTGGTTTTAGTTGGAGAATGGATGCCGGTAACCGTATTAATCAATGAAGGCGGGAAGCTTGTAAATAATACAAAGGCCTATTTTGATAAGCCAAACAGCGGCTGGTGGAACAAAATTCTGATAGAAGATTTTAACCACGATGGGCATCCAGACCTGATTGTTGGTAACCAGGGATTAAATACCCAATGCAAAGCCAGTGACAACGAACCCGCAGAAATGTACTATAAGGATTTTGACGACAATGGCGCTGTTGACCCCATCTTTTGTTTTTATATTCAGCACCAAAGTTATCCATACGTTTCACGGGACGAGCTGTTAGAACAACTCAGTATCATGCGCCCGCGTTTCCCTGATTATAAGAGTTATGCTGATGCCACACTTACAGATATATTTACAGCTTTAGAGTTAAAAGGGGCTGACCATTTGCAGGCCAATAACCTGGCTACTACTCTTTTCTTAAGTGACAGCAAAGGCAAGCTACATTCATCGCCGCTGCCTTTACAGGCTCAGTATTCACCCGTTTTTACAATAACCTGTCTTGACTACGATCGTGATGGTAACCAGGATCTACTTTTATGTGGTAACATTAACAGGGCCAGGCTCCGTTTAGGCAAATACGACGCCAATTATGGCATGCTGTTAAAAGGCGATGGCAAGGGACATTTTGAATACATACCTCAACTTCAGTCGGGCTTTAAACTATGGGGAGATGTAAGAAGTGTGCTAGAAATTAACCACATTTTATATTTCGGAATTAATCAACAAGGGGTAAAAGCCTATAAAGAATTTTAATTATATGAGCACGAAGGCTTTTTTATCAACCATGCTTTTAGGGGCAGCCATTTTATATACCGGCTGTGGTAAAAAGCAGGTGCCGCCGGCTTTAACAAGTGCCGATATTACCAAGGTGATTGATCATATGACGGTTATTATGATCCATGATGTAACCAATCCCCCGCTGGCAGCCCGTTTCTTTTCATACACCTGCCTTGCCGGGTATGAAGTAGTGTCAGAAAATGACAAAAGTGTTAAAAGCATGCATGGCATTTTAAATGAATACCCCGTTGTTAAAAAACCAGCTTACGCTAAAGGATATGCCTACCAGTTAAGCGCATTAATAGCCATGATGGAAACCGCAGGCAAGATGCAGCCATCGGGCAGTTTATTAATTAAGTACGAGGAGAGTTTTTTGGATTCGTGCAAAAAAATAGGTTTTACAGACGAGGTTATTGACAGCTCAAAACATTACGCGCAGGCTATAAGTAAACAGATACTGGCTTATGCCAAAAAGGATAAATACAACAGGATAAGCAATTATACGAGGTATACCCCACTTGGCAAAGATGGCACCTGGGACCCTACCCCACCGGCTTACATGGCCCCGGTTGAACCTTATTTTAATACCATCCGTCCGCTTACACTTGATTCTGCCTCGCAGTTTCTGCCAGCACCTCCAATCCCTTTTTCGAAAGATAAAAACAGCGCCTTCTATAAATTCATGATGATGAACTATAAAGCAAGCGCAGAAGGACTAACAACCGAACAGCGAACAATAGCGGGTTTCTGGGACTGCAACCCATTTGCCGTTCAGGATAACGGGCACATGCTGATAGGTCTGAAAAAGATTTCGCCAGGGGCACATTGGATGGGAATTACCGGCATTGCATGCCGGCAGGCAAAAACCGGGTTTTCAAAAGCCCTGGAAATTCATACCATGGTGGCAACCGGGTTGCTGGATGGTTTTATATGCTGCTGGGACGACAAGTACCGCACCAACAGGGTACGCCCCGAAACCGCAATCCGAAAATATATTGATGTTAATTGGAAACCGCTACTGCAAACCCCTCCATTCCCCGAATATATTAGCGGTCACTCTGTAATATCGTCAGCATCTGCGGTGATACTTACGCATTATTTTGGCGACAATTTTCATTATACAGATAACGTTGAAGAAAAATATGGCCTTACCCCCCGCAGTTTTAATTCATTTACACAGGCTGCTACCGAGGCCGGTATGTCGCGGTTTTGGGGAGGTATTCACTTTAAAGATGCTATTGACAATGGCATAATTCAAGGTGTTAAAGTTGGGCAATGGGTTTTAGCCAAACACAACAATCAGGTGGCACRTCATTAAATGGTATATCTTTTTTTTGATCGCTACAAATCAATTATAACTTARACTGCACTATTATAAAATATAAACAGCTTTAATAACACCAATATGAAATTAAAACACCTTATCCTATCTATACTGTTCCTTTTAAATGTCATTAGTACAATTGCGCAAACCCATACTTTTACCCTGGGCAATGAATCATTTTTGTTGGATGGCAAGCCTTTCCAGATGATATCGGGCGAGATGCATTACCCCCGTGTACCCCGCCAGGCCTGGCGCTCGCGTATGAAAATGGCCAAAGCAATGGGGCTGAATACGATAGGCACGTATGTTTTCTGGAACTTGCACGAGCCGCAAAAGGGTAAATTCGATTTTACCGGGAATAACGATGTAGCCGAATTTGTAAGGATAGCCCGGGAAGAAGGGCTGTGGGTAATATTGCGGCCAAGCCCGTACGTTTGTGCCGAATGGGAATTCGGCGGCTATCCGTATTGGCTGCAAAACGAAAAAGGGTTGGAAGTACGCAGTAAAGAAGCCCGGTACCTTAAAGAATACGAAAGTTATATTAAAGAAATAGGCAAACAATTGGCCCCGCTGCAAATAAACCATGGCGGTAACATATTAATGGTGCAGATAGAGAATGAGTATGGCTCGTACGGCAGCGATAAAGAATATTTATCTATCAACCAAAAATTTTTTAAAGAAGCCGGCTTTGATGGCTTACTGTACACCTGCGATCCGGCGCCCGATTTGGTAAAAGGTCATTTACCCGGCCTGCTGCCGGCCGTTAACGGGCTTGATGACCCCACTAAGGTGAAAAAGATAATCAACGACAACCATGATGGCAAAGGGCCATACTATATTGCCGAATGGTACCCAGCCTGGTTTGACTGGTGGGGCACCAAACACCATACTGTACCAGCCGAACAGTATGCAGGCCACCTTGATTCTGTTTTGGCAGCAGGTATATCTATCAATATGTACATGTTTCATGGCGGTACGACGCGCGGATTCATGAACGGCGCCAATTATAAAGACGGCACACCTTACGAGCCACAAATAAGCAGTTATGATTACGATGCCCCATTGGATGAGGCAGGTAATGCCACCTCAAAGTTTATGAAGTTCAGGGAAGTGATACAAAAACACCTGCCTGCCACCGTGAAGCTGCCTGCTGTACCTGCGGCGAAACCTGCAATGGCTATACCGGCAATTAAATTCGTTCAGTCGGCAAGCGTGCTGAACGCCTTACCGGCCCCCAAAACCAGCATTACCCCGCTTACTTTTGAAGACCTGCGCCAGGATTATGGCTTTGTGTTATACCGAAGCACAATCGTTGGAGGTAAAGCGGGCGTGCTTAAACTTAAAGAATTAAGAGATTATGCTGTAGTAATGATTAACGGTAAAACCGTTGGCACACTTGACCGCCGTTTAAACCAGGATAGTTTAACCCTTACCATACCCGCCGGCAAAGCAACATTGGATATTTTGGTTGAAAACCTTGGCCGCATAAACTTTGGCAAATACCTGCTGCAAAACAAAAAAGGCATTACCCAAAAGGTGCTTTTTGCCGGCAGCGAAGTGCAGCATTGGAAAATGTATTCATTACCCTTCAGTAATTTAAATGCGGTTAAGTTTAGTACAGTTAAGCATAATTCCAATTCGCCGCTAATTAAAAAGGGAAGCTTTAACCTTAGCAAGATTGCAGATACCTACCTCGACCTAAGCAGCTGGGGTAAAGGTGTGGTTTGGGTAAACGGACACAACCTGGGGCGGTATTGGAACATCGGCCCGCAGCAAACGCTATACCTGCCTGCAGAGTGGCTAAAAAAAGGACATAACGACATTGCAGTACTGGAACTATTAAAACCGGAGCAAGATCAATTATCCGGATTGAGTAAACCGGTATTGAATCAATTGCAGCTTTAATAATTAAAAGTAATAGCTGCTGAGTTGTTCTTTCAACTACCGCAAAACGCAATAAAACAAAAAACGCTTCCGAATAAATCAGAAGCGTTTTTTTGTTCCAAGTTTTTAAGTCCCGTTAAGTTTTCCCACATGGACTCGAACCACGATTGTCTGAACCAGAATCAGAAGTGCTACCATTACACCATAGGAAAATAACAACCAGGCAGGTTTACACCTGCCTGGTGTGCAAATATAGCATGTATGGCTTTATTTAGCAAAAATAGTTACAGGCTGGTTTCAGTATATTTTTTGAAATTATCCAGGATAGCCTGCCAGCCTCCCCTTTGCATTTCAATGGGGTTTTGTGTTTCGAGGTCAAATGTTTCTGTTACTTTAGTGGTATCACCATCTCCAACAAATTCAATCTTCACTTTCCTACCGTCACCAAGCCCATATTCTATCAGGCTATATTGCACTACATTACTGTAAACGCCTTCAAAATCAAAACTAAAACTTCCATCTTTCGCGGCCATGGTAGTTTTAAACTTGCCGCCTGTTTGCGCGTCGTTATCAGCATAAGGCGCATGCCAATCGTCTGATGCATGGCACCATTGGGTAATATGTTCCGGCGCAGTCCATGATTCCCAAACTTTTGCTATGGGTGCGTTTACCGTTGCCTCTACTGTAATAGCCGTTTTATCTGCAGTTTCCATCTTATATTTTTTTGGGTTGATTTTCTTTTGATAAAATTAGTAGAATATTTTAAAAAGGAATATGGCTAAATGCGACAATTACAGGGTGTGAATAACAGGTAGAAATGTTTAACATAACTAATTGTGTTTTATATTTGGTGCAACAACAAGTGTATTTTATCACAAGAACCCTGCCTATCATAAAAAACAAACATCAAAAGCCTATGAGTTTTCTAAAGAATATATTTAAAGTTGGTGAACAACCTGTTAGATCCTATGCGGATTTTTGGACTTGGTTTCAAAAAAATGAAAAAGCTTTTTTTAAAGTAGTAAAAGAAAAAGGAGATATCCACAAAGATTTTTTCGACAAACTTTCGCCAAAGCTTAACGAGCTAAAAGACGGATTTTACTTTTTAACCGGTGTATTTGATGAGCATACCGTCAAACTTGTTTTGACTGCTGACGGTGCTATCAAAAACATTCCATTTGTAGAAGAACTTGTTAACGCCGCCCCGAAAGTAAACGGATGGAAGTTTACTGCACTGAAACCTGCTTTAGACATTACAAACGTATACATCGAAATGGGCGGATATAAATTTTCTGATAAAAACATCCACTTTTATGAAAACACTTCGAATGACTTCCCTGATGAAATAGATATCACCGTTTTACATGACGACCTTACACAACAAAATAAAGATACCATCATCAATGGTATATACATTTTTCTTGACAATTTCATTGGCGAACTAAATTTTGCTACAACCATAGATAACGTGAATATTATAGGTAAAAGCGAGGCGGAAAAAGAATTGGTACCAATAGCGAAACTAAAAGATTTTTTAGCCTGGCGCGAGAAAGAATTTATTGAAAAGTACCAAGGCATAAGACACAACACAGAAAATGAAACTTATTCGGGGTTTGAAGCAACCCTGAACAACGGCAACCCTTCGGTGGCTATCATTAACACAGATTTACTTAACTGGGGCAGCAAGGCATCTCATCCCTGGATCATGAGTTTTGAAATTAAATATGGCGGTGCAGCCAATAACGGTATGCCCGACAAGAAAACCTATCAGCTGTTGGATGATATTGAAAACGATCTACTTCGTGAATTAAAAGACTTTGACGGTCACCTGAACATCGGCCGCGAAACTGCCGGCAACGCCCGGGATATATACTTTGCTTGTAAAGATTTCAGAAAACCATCCATTGTAGCTTATAGTATTATACAGAAGTATTCCAACCAGGTTGATATAACGTATGATGTTTATAAAGATAAATACTGGCAATCATTAGAGCGGTTTAGATAGCTATAGCATGCGGTGAACACCAATTAATTTATGTCGTATTATTTTTGACAAATTCCCGCCAAAACGATTGGTTATCTGCAAAGATATTTTTTCCATATTCAAATGTCATGTATTTTAAAATCAAAGATTTGGAGCATAAATTAAGAAAATAAAGCATCATATATTTATCATATTCAAATCACAATCGGTTTAATTGTGTGGTTATTAATACCTTTATCTTAGTATTAACAACCAGCTATGCAAGCCATCACTATCGACGAATTTTATAAACAGGTAGGTAAAGACGATGTAGAATCGCTGTTACCGGCCGGCATCAATAAAGAAATAGGACATTTTAATATATTCAACCTGGAAGAACTGATTCCCCGATTTAAAGACGACCCGGGGCATATGCCATACAACAGGCGGGCTTACTATAAAATAAGCCTGGTGCGGGGGAAAAACATTGCGGAGTATGCAGACAAGGTGATCCATATCGAAAAAAATGCTTTGCTTTTTGCTACGCCCAAAATACCCTATAACTGGGTACCGCAGGATATGGACCAGGCCGGATACTTCTGCATTTTCACCAGCGATTTTTTAATACAATCAAAAAGCGGGGCTGTTTTGGATGAACTCCCTATCTTTCGCCCGGGCGGTTACCCGGTTTTCCAGGTTACCGATGCGCAGGCCAACGAACTGGAGCTGATGTTTAAAAAAATGCAACAGGAAATAAGTTCCAATTATTTATTCAAGTACGATCTTATCCGCAATTATGTAATGGAGGTAATTCATTACGGCCAAAAGCTTGAGCCCTTAACCACCTACAACAGTGCGCATAATGCATCGGCCAGGGTATCATCCCTGTTTATCGAATTATTGGAAAGGCAATTCCCGATAGCATCTCCGCAACAAAAAATAACATTACGAACTGCGCGAGATTATGCCGACCGCCTGGCCGTGCATAGCAACCATCTTAATAAAGTTTTAAAAGAAAATACCGGCAAAACCACAACCGAACTTATTACCAACCGGCTTATCCAGGAAGCTAAAATCCTGCTTAAGCAAACCGATTGGAACATCTCAGAAATTGCCTACAGCCTGGGATTTGARCAGCTATCGCACTTTTCAAACTTCTTTAAAAAACAAACATCACTATCGCCAATTGACATACGGGCAAAAATTGTTTGAAATTGATAAATAGCTGATTGATGATTGCAAACATGTTATAAACAATGGCACGTAGTTTAGCGCTATAACAAACCAACATCATGACTCTCAAATTAATTAGCGGAGCCCTTATCATATTTGCAGCCTTTATGAGCATAAAACACGGCTGGCAGGGATTAACTATGAAGCCAGGTGCCACCGGCCCTGAAGCAGAATTATTTGGCAAATTAAATTTAAGCCAGGCCACTTTAAAAGTGCTATCAGTTTTGACACTGTTAAGCGGAATACTTATCCTTATGCCGCAAACTTTTGTAGCAGGTAACATTTTAAACGCCGCCCTGATATTTTTTCTGATGGTGATGTTTTTTTACGTAGGCGAATTCAAAGCCGCTTTAATTGAGATACCTTTTCTGTTAATTCCGTTGGCATTGATATATTTGAGATATCCTTTGGGTAACTAAATTAGAGAGACTTATTAGAGTTAGCTGCTATTTGGCCCGCATTTTATTGTCTTTCGGCTCATGCGTTACCTCAGCAAGTCCCAATGCTTCCATTAGGGGCGGAATGTACATGCCAAAACGGCCACGTAACCCTTTCTTGAGTCCGTACCAGCCGCCAACGGGATTTTCGGGAGAACGTCCCCATGCTTCAACGGTGCCTTCTTTTGCTGGTTTTTGTTCGTCGGCACTTCCCAGTTCCATCCAGTCGCCGTGTTGCTTAAGCATTGCGTGCAAATCTGCAAGGCAACGGTAATCATACAGCAACACTGTTTTGCCAACGGTGCATACCAAAACTTCTTTACCATCTTTTACATCAGTGTGCATGGTATATGCTGATGATAGCGGCGGTGTTTTAAGGGCTAACGGGCTTTCCTTAGTACCAATTTGTTCTTTCATTTATCAAAGCTAAATTAACGTCTGTCTGAATATTTTATCAATTGGTTTATTGACTTTAAAGTTAGGAGATAATCAGATACACTCATAAGTTTTGCTCGTATCATAAGAAAAAATCATCTGAAAATCCCTAAAAAACCGCTTACAATGTAAGCGGCTTCCTGTCTTAATTCTTGACTCTTAATTCTTGCTTCTATTTTATTAACGCCTTAATCCTCGTTCACAAATGAACGCAGCATCCAGGTGTTTTTTTCATTAAATTGCATAAAGCGGTTTACCATATCGTTGGTACCATCATCGCCGGCTTTGGCAGTAATATCTAATATCTCCCGTTCTTTGGCTATCAGCGCCGCCAGGTCATCAATAATAGCTTTTACCATCAAAGTATCTTTTAAGCCAATGGTTTGGATTTCCTTGATTTTTGCGGTTTCAATATAGTCTTTAAACGTACTATATGGAGGTTTCCCCAACGACAGTATCCTTTCGGCCAGTTCATCAATGGTTAGTAAAGCGGCGGTATACAACTCCTCAAATTTAAGGTGCAATGTAAAAAAACTTGCGCCCTTTACATTCCAGTGGCATCCGCGTAGTTTTTGATAATGGATGTGGTAGTTTGCCAAAAGATCGTTCAAATGATCGACAACGGGCTTTACTTTTGTTTCTTCTAAGCTAATTTGTTCAGCATTCATAGTAGTGGTGATTTAGTGCTTTTAACACTACCGCAAAGGCAATGTTTTGTAAAATTACCACTGTTTTGAAGATATTAAGCATCTTTACACACTTTATGACAAAGTTGCTACCATTCATCCAACATCAATGTAAGTGGCCCGTATGGCGTATGGAAATTGACGAGTTGACAAATATTATATTCCTGGAAGTACGTAATAGCGGGGATAAGTTGGTATCATTTACATCAATCAGCCTTGATAGTGGCATTGTAAATTTTGAAGGCCTCACAACTCCCGAGCGATGGCTTACAGGTATCGAAACAGCGTTTGACGGCGTACTTGTTTTGCACAATTACCAATCAGAAAAAGGGCCGGCACATAAGGGGATAACATCCATTGACGGGCACACCGGAAAAACCTTATGGAGCAATTACACCCAGGCATTTGATTACCTGTCAGTAAATGGCCCGGTGGTTTACAATACCCAAATCCAACCTAAAAAACCCGTTCTGGCCGATATCAAAACCGGCGAAACGGTAAGAAACTACCAGCCTGTTATCGATGTAGTTTTAAACAACCTTATTTTGAGCCCACAGGTGTTACCGGCGCAAGCATTTAAAAGTTTGCCGGACGGAGTTGAGGCCTACGGAAATACCGTGGATTACCTTGAACACAATAATTTTAGAATTGTATCTTTGCACACGTTTTTGGACGGGCAACTGAAACAAGTCCTTTATATTTTTGACGATGAAGGTGATACGGTTTATCACGATTTGTTGCAAACGGATATACAAAAATTGCAGCCCGAGGCGTTTGTAGTACATAATAATAAACTGATCTACCTTAAAAACAGATCGGTGTTAATAGTTTTAAATTTACAAAATACTGTATTATAACATATTATGAAATTAAAGGTCCTTTTATTGATCGCTCCCGTACTAACCATTTCTGTCTCCGTTTTTGCAAGTACTGCTAAAGATTCTATCGGTGTTGAAAACCAGAATGGCAAAAAAATCATCCTCCACAAATTAGATCCTAAAGACAATTACTACTCCATAGGCAGGCGCTATAAAGTGAGCCCAAAAGCCATCATCCAGTTTAACAACAACGCCACGCTTAAAATTGGCGGCACTATTAAAGTACCTACCGACCTGCCATTTGATGAACCGCAAGCAGCAACTACTGCGCAGCCAACAAAACCAGTGGTACAACCGACAGTAGTACAGCAAAAGCCCCAGGTTCAGCCCCCCGTTGTAAAAACCCCACCGGTAGTTCAACAACCGGTAGCACAGCCACAACCGGCACCTGTAGTACAGCAACCCGCGGCAACAGCACCGAAACCAGCTACGCCGGCACCAGCAACAACGCAGCCGGCAACTGCGGCGGTAAACATGGATAATGTACAACAGTACAAGGTATCGACCGGCGAGACAATTTACTCTATTGCCAAAAGATTCAATACTTCAGTTGAGGATATCAGGAATTTAAACAACCTAAGCTCGGATGATTTAAAGGCCGATCAGATCATTAAAGTTCGTACCGGTATGCCACCGGAAGATAGGACAGTTGCCAAGCAGGATGTATTAAAAACCGATTCGGCAAACATGCCTATTGACAGCGCCGATGCAAAATTTAAAGCCAACCGCTTTGGCTTATATGAAAAAAATGAGAAAGGAGTAGCCACCTGGATAGATGATACCAGCCTTGACCCTAAAAAAGAATTGGTTTTACACCGTACTGCGCCAATAGGCACGGTTATAAAAATTACCAACCCCATGAATAACCATACTACTTATGCTAAAGTAGTAGGCCGTTTTACCGATAGTGAGGCTACAAAAAATGTGCTTATTGTAATGACCAAAAATACTGCCGATGCTTTAGGCGCCTTAGACAAACGCATTAACGTAAATATCAGCTACGGAAGCCCGAATGAATAAACCTTATATTATTGGAATTGCCGGTGGAAGCGGATCTGGCAAAACTTTTTTTTTGAAGTGTTTCCTGGAGCATTTTACTGCCGATGAAGTATCCCTGGTATCGCAGGACGACTACTATATCCCCGTGGCGCATAATATGACCAAGGAGGAGAACAAACTGTACAACTTTGATTTGCCCTCGACTATTGATGACCGGCATTTCCATGATGATATTGGCAAGCTTTTAAATAAAGAGCCTGTCATTAAACATGAGTATACCTTCAATAACCCCGATGCCATCCCAAAAGTACTGGAAATAAAGCCTGCCCCAATCCTGATAGTAGAAGGCTTATTTATACTGCACTTTAAAGAGATTGCCGGCATGCTGGATATGAAGATTTTCATAGAGGCCGAAGACGACATAGCCCTGCAGCGCCGCCTTAAACGCGATTTGCTGGAACGTGGCTACTCGCACGATGATGTGATGTATAAATGGGTAAACCATGTGGTACCAGCCTACACGGAGTTCCTGTTGCCCTACAAAGATGAATGTGATAAGGTGATAACCAACAACACACATGTTGCAGACGATATCATCGCAGTAACAGAAGAAATATCGGCTGACTTAAGAGAAAAGCTCTTTTAAAGAATTTGAAAATTTGAGGATTAACAAATTATTTCAGACATTTTCAAATCCTCAAATTAAAATCAGTTTCCTATTATTTTCCTGGTTTCGTTGTGGTAATCGGTTTTAGTAATTACACCGGCTCTGAACAAATTTCTCAGCTTCGTAAGTTCGGCTTCTATTTTAGGGCAGCAATTGTGGGTATTGAGTTTATAGGAGCGGAGCGGGTCTTTCTCTGTGCGGAGCGCCCAAACTAACGAAATTATCCAGGCTATCACAGTCCACCCTAAAAGCACGTTCAGCAGTAACACTGATAAAAAGTTATTTTTTTCCCTGGCCATTATAGATGGCAGCAGATAAACAGGCATTGTAATGGATAACAAAATGAATATTAGTATCAGTTCTGGATAATCTATCATAACTTAATTTAATATTGTCATTTATACGCAATAACTTATCTGTAAGATGCAAATAATTTTCAATTAATGCTATACCTCATTATAGGTATTTTTTTTAAAGCACAATTTCGGGCACCTCCCCTTCTATAATTAACTCTCCGGCGGTTGCTTTTATTATCTGTTCTACTGTTACGCCAGGTGCCCGCTCCAGCAATTTAAAGCCTCCCTGCGGCAAAACGTCAAATACGCCCAATTCGGTTACTATCTTTTTTACACAGTGCACGCCGGTTAAAGGCAAGGTGCACTTAGGTAATAACTTCGATTCGCCCGCTTTGTTTACGTGCTGCATGGCTACAATGATATTTTCTGCCGATGCCACCAGGTCCATAGCGCCGCCCATGCCCTTCACCATTTTGCCGGGAATTTTCCAGTTGGCTATATCTCCGTTTTCGGATACCTCCATGGCGCCCAGTATAGTCAGGTTAACCTTCCTTGCCCTGATCATACCGAAACTCATAGCCGAATCGAATATCGACGAACCCGGCAGCATGGTAATAGTTTGCTTACCCGCATTAATTACATCCGGGTCTTCCTCTCCTTCAAACGGAAATGGCCCCATCCCCAGCAAGCCGTTCTCCGATTGCAAAACCACGTCCATGGTTTCGGGGATGTAATTAGCCACCAATGTGGGGATACCTATACCAAGGTTAACATAGTAACCATCTTTTATTTCTTTGGCGATGCGTTTAGCAATGCCGTTTTTATCTAACATAAAATTAATTTGAAAATTTGAGGATTTGAAAATTTGAAAATGAGTCTATTTGAATTTAGCCTCCCTTTGAACTTGCAATAATTTTTGGTAATCACCTTCAACTTTTCAATCAGCGACTCACTAAACGGATAGCCCTTCGAAAACTGGCAAAGCAACAGGAAGTATTCAGTCTCATCGGCTTCCTTGGCAGCTATCTTGAATTTATGTATAAAGTCATTTTTACTTTCGGCGTTTTGGGCTTCGCGTACATTAGCCCCGATTGACGTTCCGGATCTGATAATTTGTTTCGCATTAGCAAATTTCCTATTGGCTTCCAACTCCTCCGAAAACTCTATAATATCAAGTGCAAACTCAAATGTTAATTTCACGATCAAGTTTTCTTTATCGTCTCTCATTAAAATATTATTCTACCAATTTTTATTCATTCTCAAATCTTCAAATTTTCAAATTACCCTCACTGTCCTATGTTCAATCCGTTTTTCATAATCTTTACCCTGAAAAATTCGATGAACATAAATTCCTGGCGTATGGATATGATCGGGATCCAGTTGTCCCGGTTCAACAAGCTCCTCTACTTCGGCAATGGTTATCTTTCCGGCCATGGCCATAACAGGGTTAAAATTCCGGGCAGTTGATTTATAGATGAGGTTGCCCATGGTATCGCCTTTCCAGGCTTTTACAATGGCAAAATCGGCATCAAAGGCCGTTTCCATCAAGTAATCTTTACCATTAAAATTGCGGACTTCTTTGCCTATAGCTACTTCCGTACCAACACCTGCGGGGGTAAAAATAGCGGGCATGCCGTAGCCTGCGGCCATACAGCGGGTTGCCAGGGTACCTTGGGGTATCAGTTCTACCTCCAGTTCGCCGCTTAACAACTGGCGTTCAAATTCGGCGTTTTCGCCGACGTACGATGAAATCATTTTTTTTACCTGCCGTTGTTGCAGCATCAAGCCAATGCCAAAATCATCAACGCCGGCATTGTTGCTAATACAGGTAAGCTGCTTTACTCCCTTTTTTACCAGTGCGGCTATACATTTTTCGGGTAATCCACATAAACCAAAACCACCTAACATCAGGGTCATACCATCCTGGATGTCGCGGATGGCCTCATCGGCATCACTAACTACTTTGTTCATGTTTTATAAATGGTTATTTCAAAACTACTGATAAGAGTCAAGAATCAAGAGTCAGAAATCAAGATTTTTTTAAATCGGCGTTCAGCTGCGATAAATTATTCTTCCACCATATTGAGGCTGTCTTAAATCTTGCTCTTTAACTTTCGACCTTCAACTCTATCTCAATAATTAAAAAATTAAAACAATTAGAAAATTCGAATATTATAGTTATGCATCAACACATAAAACCTATGGAATTAAAAGACACCGGGTTTGGTGAAAGTAATAACTTACCAAACGAACAAACGTCAAATAAACCTAACGCATATCGCGTAGATGACGATGATAACCTGACGGAAGAAAACCTGCAGCATGGCTACCCAACATCAAAAGACGACATGAAAAAACAGGACGCCCCTGGCATGGAAGGACAAGGCATGGGCGGGCAAAGCTTTGGTGAAAACAACCTGACCCCGTCGGGTGATGACCCGGCCAATCCTCCGCAAAACGCGGGTTATAACAATGAGTATTTTCGCCGCACACAGCCATCTGAAGAGCATCCGGAGTATAATAATTTTAAGGATCCCAACCAGTCAGGGCATTCAGACTATAATGCGGCTACAGGTAGTCAGGGTAACGGCGAAAATACCGGCAGCGAGGAACACGAAAAACCCGGTGAATCGCAGCAACAATACCAGGAAGGTACCGCCGATGATGACGGCCAGGACGAAAATAACCAAGCAAATATCCCCGGACCAAATGAGGTTCCTGATCAGCAGAAAGTTGGGGAATAAAAATTGATGTGCATATCTACAGATTTCAGATGTGCAGATTTTTTCTGAATTCGGATTTTTCAGATTAAAGGATTTACAAGAAAGGTGGTTTTGTAAATCAAAATCTAAAAAATCTGGTAAATCTTGTTAACCAAGTTCGGACAAAATCATCTGCACATCTGAAATTTGAAATCTGCACATTTGTCACCACTTAATATTCTTGTCCATAAAGGCTATCAGGTCATCAGCCATGGCCTGCTGCTCCTTGGCGCTTGGGTGCCCCGGCGTATTTTTGTAGGGAATCATGTGCGTATAAATACCTTTATCGCTTAGGCTTGCAACCGCTTTTTCGATATATCCGGGCCATGGCGAACCGTCTTTGGTGGCATCCATGCTGCCCAGGATGCAAAGGATTTGAGCCTTCGGATATTTTTTGCGGATGTTTTTTACCATCTCCCGGTATGCTTTGATAATTTGATCAGCCTCGGGTGGCTTTGTGCCGAAACGGTCTTTAAATTGTGGATTATCAGGTATTTTAACAATCCACGAATCGTTTTGGAACAGGTTGATAACCACTACATCGGGAGTATATTTTGTAAAATCCCAAAGACTTGTTGGGTCGGTTGGGTCAAGGCGGTTATACATTTCGGGCATAATAAGCGGGAACCAGCTTACCAATACGCCTATGCCACTTTTAGCCGTAGCCACATAGGCCGCATTATAATGACGTGCTGTTATCGCGGCATAGCTAATGTAGCCATTTTCATAAGGCGCACTTCCCCTATCCTGCCCGGTAGTATCTTCGACAGCATAACCGCAGGTGATAGAATTGCCAAAAAACTCAATTTTGCGTTTTTTAACCGGCGCGGGTGGCAATATTAATGCACCTTTATCTAAAATAAACTGTATAAAAGTGGTTTTACCTTTATCCCATTCGGTGCGCTTAAATAGTTCAAGGCTATGGTTGCCGTCGGGTAGGCCTTCGGCAAGGGTGTATGTTTTTTGGACATTTTCCAGGTGTAAGGTATTGATTACCTTACCATCTACAATAATTGTGAAATAGTTTTCGCCTCGCTCATCCTGCAAAACAGCCGATACTCCCGTCCCTTTAAAGTTAATTACTGCCGATGATCCCGTCCAATAAAATTCCGCAGCTTCATCGGTCATGTTAATGCGGCCGGTATAGCGGATATGAGTATCCTTGCTTTTGAGCACCAGGCTCTGCGCCTGGCAATTTGATAGGGCTCCTGACAATACCAGGAATAGGATTACAAAGTAAAGTTTACGCATTTTTTTACCGGTTTACAGGCCTAATTTATGAAATTTGCCGGCGTAAAACAAGCCTGCAAATACCACCTCATGGCACGCACCGTTTGCACACCTTTCAAACCAAACCCGCACCGTTGTAAAGCGCCCACCAACTAATGACCAATGACAGCACAGCGAAATGACCAATGACGCAAAGCACTAATCAACCGGGGTACCAAATTGCAACAGGTAACCATTGTAATCGTAAATGGCAAATTCGCGCATGCCAAAATCAAAAGTTTCAATGGGATAGCAAATAATGGCGCGTTCTTTCAACTCCTTCCACAACTCATCAACTTTATCGGTGCGGATGTACAATGAACCGGTAAACTTGGGCATCCCAAATGGCTCATGCTCATTAGGTAGCGCAAACATAATTTCGATATCATCGCGGCTAACTGTTGCCCAACCCCAGCGCTCATCATAGCCAACACATGTAAAGCCCAGGTTATTGATGTAATAATCTACCGTTTCCCGTACCTGCCGGGTGTATAACATTGGAGTGATAGTTTTTAGGGCCATTGGTTTATAATATTGGGAAAATATACGAATGTTATTTAAAATATAGATAAGTTATCCAACCATCGCCTATTCACTCGTATTACAGCGGGTAAACTTAAGATTATATCAGCTAAATAATCTATTAAGCCAGTCAACAAACGTGTTACAAACGACAGCATCAGTGGTTAAATAGCGTTTAGTGATCGATGCCCCCATGGGGGTTCCTGGATCTTCCTGCCATGAAAGCCATGTATGGATTAACGCCTTGGATTTATGAATGGGATTGTACTTATTAAGCCCCCCATTCTCAATTGCATCTAAAGAGCCTTGAGCGAATTTCAATAGTTCGTCATTATCGGGGACCAAAAACCTAACAAAATCTTCAATCATTCCACTTAAAGAATTATTGGGCATTATCCACAATCCTATGCTGATGTCATTATGGTTTATAATTAAGCCATTTTCAGGAAGCACCACCGGAACCTGATATCCTAAAGAATTTAATAAACCGGATATTTTATTCCAACGGGATGTGATATCGCTATCAGCATCTATTACTATTCCAATTGATTCGATCCCGGATTGCTTCATTCTGACAGGGATCTGACTAATTAAATTACCAATACCCTCACAGTCAACAACATCAAAGTTTTCCGGTATCGTAAACCTATCGCACAATGCCCAGACCACATGTTGATCGTCGTTCCCTTCGACCAGTAGTTTTTTATTAAACTTTTCTTTGGCCCGCATTACCTGGTTTCTATATCGTTATCAGCAGCAGTCTTCAACTCGCCTGCGGTAAACTCGGTTTGTTTAATTTTTCCGTTAACATTATCCAGCCTGATCAATTTACCATCTACAATATTTTCATGGTGATTTAAAACACTTTCAAAGCCTCTTATGCAATCCTCGCTATGCGTAGTTGCAAAAACCTGTACATTAAGTTTCGGGGATAATTTGAAAATGATTTTCCACAACTGTTCCTGAACCGAATAATGTAAGCCATTTTCGAATTCATCAATCAACAAAAAACCATTATCGGAGTTAATCAGAGCGAGAATAATAGTTAAAATACGATTTATTCCATCTCCCATACTTTTTAAAGGGAACACGTTATTTCCATTTTTCAGTTTAACAACTGTAGCCCTCTCCCTGACACTTTCACCAACAAATGCTATGCGATCAATACCCGGCTCAATTATTCTTAAAGCATCAATCACATAGTTTTCTTTCTCTGTAAGTGCTATTGAATCCCAAAGAATCCCATTGATATCACGGTCAATATTACTGGTTCTTATTAATTGAAAATTGTCGGCGGGGGAAAGGCCTCTATTACTATATCTATTCGAAACCTCAACATCAAAAGGTAATATCGTAGACGCATTTCCATCCCTCAACTCTAAACCGATTTGAAAATCTGTAATACCATCTATTTTTTCATCTTTTATGACAGTTCTTTTCTTAATATTTAAAAGCCTTTCATTAACACTTACCAATTCATCTAAATATTTAACAAACCTTAAAGAAACAGATTTAGCTAAGGAAAGCCTGTTCTCAGGCAATGAATCATCAATCATCCCTATTGATATTGAATCATCTAAAAAAAAATCCACTTTTCTATCTGAAAATAAAGAAGAGAAAGTTTTAATGTTTGTTTCTTCAAAAGAAAAATCACCGCGAGAAGGTTGATAATTTTCTCCCCTTTCATCTAACAACTGTTTAATCCAATTAAGATCACACTTGCTTGCGTATAAAGAAACAGCCTCTAAAAGAGTTGATTTGCCTGTATTATTTTTTCCTGTTATCAGATTTATTCTACCTAAAGAATCGATCTCCAAATCTTTGAGATTCCTGTAGTTTTTAATCTTCAATGATTGCAACATGGTAGCTTTCTTTTAAGTAAAATCATTCAAAATTGACTATGAAATAGGTTTTGAATTTCTAAAGATATATAATTAAGCGGAAAATTTTAATTCAGTAAATCCTTCCCGTGTCTATTTCAAATAAACATAAGTTATCCCATCCCCGCCCCTATCAGCGTGCTCATCTTCCAGTCTGTCAACCTGGTCGTACTTTTTGAGGTACTGGCGTATCATTTTGCGCAAAATGCCATCACCTTTGCCGTGGATGATTTTGAGGTTACCAAACCCCATCATCAGGGCACGGTCAAACAGTTTTTCGATATTGTGCAGGGCATCTTCGGTTCGTTGGCCGCGTACGTCAATCTCCGGACTAAAATTAGCGAAATCGCTGGTATGCGAGTTCATGGTACGCCTAACGTCTTTGGGTACCGATGATTTGCTCACCCGCTCCACCTTTTTCTTTTTAGCCACGGTGCGTAAATCGCCAATAGCAATTACCACGTTATCGCGAATGATCTCTATCACCTGCCCGGTAGTTTCCGAGTCGGTTAATTTTACCCAGTCGCCAGGCTTCAGTTCTTCCTCAGCAGCGGCTGCGGGGCTTGGTTTTACCGGCTCAACCTTTACCGTATTCTTTTTAAGCTCAATATTCAGGTTTTCGCGCAGACTGCGGGTTTTCTCCTTATCGGCGTTGCTGCTTTTAATTTCGGATATGGTGTTTTCAACCAGCTTATTGGCATTCAGGATAATGTTTTTAGCCTGGTCTTTAGCTTCGCGTATCAGTACTTTTTTATTTTCGTCCAGGTAGCTTTTTAGCTTCTCGTTCTCGGCCTGTAACTCGTTAAGCTTGCGCTGCTGCTTGTCCAGTTTTTGTTTGGTTTCAAATATCTCGCGTTTTTCGCGCTCCAGGTCAACCAACAGCGTGTCTACCTTTTTCTGACCTTCGCTTATTTTGTTCCGGGCCAGGTTAAGTACGTTTGGCGGCAGGCCTATTTTTTGGGCTATCTCAAAAGCGTATGAACTGCCGGGCTTGCCAACTTCCAGCCGGTAAAGCGGCTTCATCTCCACATTGTTAAACAACATCGAGGCGTTTTCTATCCCCTCGGTATTACTGGCGAAGATCTTGAGGTTGCTATAGTGGGTGGTTACCATGCCCCTTACCTTTTTATGGTTCAACGATTCCAGCACTGCCTCGGCAATGGGACCGCCAAATTGCGGGTCGGTACCAGTACCAAACTCATCAATCAGTATCAGGGTTTTACCATTGGCCTGCTCCACAAAATTTTTCATTTTAGATAGGTGGGCGCTATAGGTACTCAAATCACTCTCGATGGATTGGTCATCACCTATATCAACAAACATTTGCTTAAATACGCCAATCACACTGGCTTCGGCGGCCGGTATCAGCAAGCCGGCCTGCACCATCATTTGCAGCAGGCCAACCGTTTTCATACAAACAGATTTACCGCCCGCGTTAGGCCCCGATACCACAATGATGCGTGTACCTTCGTCAATCTGCACATTCAACGGCACTACTGTTTTTTGCTCCTTTTTAAAATTCAGGAACAACAGCGGGTGGCGGGCATTAAATAATTTCAGTTTTGGCTCGTTCACCACCTGGGGCATTTCGCCTTCAATATCAATGGCAAACAGGGCCTTGGCGCGTACAAAATCAAGCTTGGTTAGCAGGCTGTGGTACGATAGTAAAAGCGGCGCATAAGGCCTTAACTCGGTTGTTAAGGCGGTCAATATTTTAACAATCTCGCGGCGGCGCTCAAATTCCAGGTCGCGTACACGGTTGTTGAGGGTAAATACCTCTTCGGGTTCCATGTAAACGGTTTGGCCCGAGGCCGATTCATCGTGAATAAAACCTTTTAGCTTACGCTTGTTTTCGGCCAGGAGCGGGATGCACAACCTGCCATCGCGTACCGTGAGCGATCCATCGGCCGTCCAGCCACTCGATGATGCATTTTTAAAAATCTGGTCAATTTTTTTGCGGGCTTCCTGTTCGGCTTTGGCTATGCCCGATGTTATCTCCTGCAAATCGCGCGATGCATTGGGGCGTATTTTTCCTTTGGGGTCAATAACGGCGTCAATCTTTTTCAGAATGGCTTTCTCAATAGGCAGGTGCTCAAAAAGCGCCTCCAGGTTGGGGTAAAGGCCTTCCCGCTCGCTAAAATAAGCGATAACGGCAAATACCGTTTGCAGTGATGCCTGCACCTGGTAAAATTCTTCCTCGCTCAAAAAAACACCTTCTATACGGGCTTTATTGGCCAGGGATTTAATATCAAAAAAATGATGAATGGGTAGTGCAGCATCGTTTACCAGAATATTTTTGAACTCGTTGGCCTGGCTTAAAAACTTGGCAATCTGGTCGTAATTGCTCATCACCTGTATCTTATCAACCATTTGCTGGCCCATCTCGCTCAGGCAATGAGCTTTTATTAATTCCTTTACTTCGGTAAACCCAAGCTTATCTACACTATTTAATGGGTACAGCATTAAGTTTTTTTCTATGTTTTAATTTTTTTGCCGAGTCGATTTTTGAATTCATCGCTCTTTTAGTTTTTGCCTGTTTAGCCAAATCGGCCTTTAACGAATCGGCTTTCCGGGCCATCACTCTTTCCCTGATTTTTGCCTGCTTAACCGAATCGGCTTTTTGGGCAGGTGTTTTTGGTTTAAGCAACGCTTTCCTTACCGAATCCGCTTTTAGCGAATCGGCCTTTTGGGTAATTGCGCGCTGTTTGTTTTGGGACAGATTAACAGAATCTGACATGGTTTTTATCCTTACCTCAACCGAATCATATATTTTAAACAGCTTGTCGGGTTCGCTGGCGTAGTACTGCATGCTTTTCCTGAACTGGGCCGAGTCGGTATCGAATTTCCTGAAAGCATCTAAATATTTGCCCATGCCATATTTGTACAGGCTATCGCCTCCCTGCAAACCATTGTATAACGATCCATCTATGAGGTGTATCTGCACCAGTAAACCGGTCATTTGTTTGGGCTGGATAAATTTTGAGGGGACACTATCGCCTTTGCAACCGCACAAAAAAAGTGTTACTGAAAAAAACAAGGTCAAGTATTTATACATTCTGTAATTTAGCGGCTGATTAATTAAGCAAATTTACGGATAAATGAGCATTGCAGATAATATCAAAAGCTTAAAAAAAGAAACGGAGGCCGACAAGGTAATATTGTTGGCCGTATCAAAAACAAAACCCGCTGCCGAAGTGCAGGAAGCATACGATGCCGGGCAGCGTTTATTTGGCGAAAACCAGGTACAGGAGCTGGTTGAAAAACAGGAGCAATTGCCCAAAGATATTGAATGGCACCTGATTGGCCACCTGCAAACCAATAAGGTAAAGTACATCGCACCTTTTGTAAGCATGATACAATCTGTTGATAGCGTAAAGCTGCTACAGGAAATAAACAAACATGCCCAAAAAGCCGGCCGTGTAATTGATTGCCTGCTGCAAATTTATATTGCCGACGAGGAAACCAAATTTGGGCTGGGTTTTGATGAAGCGATAGAGCTGTTACGTTCGGATGAATTTGCAGCTTGTAAAAATATCCGCATCCGCGGGTTAATGGGTATTGCCACCAATACCGATAACGAAAAACAAATAAAAGACGAATATTACGAACTGAAGACCTTTTTTGACGGAATAAAAGTGAGCTATTTCAGAAAAGATGATAGTTTTAACATTTTATCGATGGGCATGTCGTCTGATTATAAAATAGCTATTGAACAAGGCAGCAACATGGTACGCCTGGGCAGCACTATTTTTGGCACACGGGTGGTGAAGCATTGGAAGAATAATTAGTTGGGGAGTGGTGAGTGGTTGATTAAGTTGGATTGGGTTGATTAGGTTAACTGAATCAGAATTTTTAGAATTAAAGAATTTACAGAATTGGAAAACGAACAAATAACAAACAATACCAATCAAAAGCTCCCCCTTCAGGGGGCGGGGGGGGCTATACGCCCTGCCACCGTTGATGATTGCCCGCGGCTGATGGAACTGGTGCATGAGCTGGCCCTGTTTGAGCGGGCGCCGGAGGAAGTAACCGTTACTTTAGACGAATTTATTGATGCCGGTTTTGGCGCTAAACCTGTTTGGAAGGCTTATGTGGCCGACGTTGACGGGTTGATAGTAGGTTTCGCGCTTTATTATATCCGCTACTCTACATGGAAGGGCTGCCGCCTGTACCTGGAAGATTTAATTGTTACCGAGGCCTATCGCGGCCAAAAAATTGGCAAACTTTTGCTTGACAGGCTGATTGTAGAAGCCAAAGAACTTGGCTTTAGCGGTATGGTTTGGCAGGTATTGGACTGGAACGAGCCCGCTATTAACTTTTACAAAAAATACGAGGCCAATATTGAAGCCGGATGGCTTAATGTGTCGTTGTCGAAAGAGCAGTTGGAGAGGTATTAATAAACCGGCTTTGCATGGCGGGGAAGACTCACCCGGCTACGCTGCGCTGGCCACCCTCTCTTCGGCTTCGCCGGAAAGAGGGGCTTAAATAAAGTTAAATTACTGGCAATGAGTGATACTTTCAAGCCCCTCTTTCCACCGCACGTGAAGAGAGGGTGACGGGCGAAGCCTCGTCGGGTGAGTCTTAGCCAGCGTTCAAAAACAATGCCCTTGTAAAACCAAACAAGCTATTGGTATATTAAGCTATAATTACCAAAACAACATCTAACATGAAAACCATCAGTAAGCTTTGTTTTATTTTAGTCGGATTTACGTTTGCATCATGCCAATGGAGTGTTAAACCCAAAGAAGATAAGGATGTTTTTAAAGACACGCTTCGGTATTCAACAAATGGCCTTACAACCTTTCCGGCTACCTTGCCGGGGCAGCCTACAAATCATAAGGATACGGTTGTAAAAGCCAGCTACGTGGTTTTTGATGGGCAACCAAGGCTTAACGATTCGGTTATGCAAAAGTTATCGGGTATTTTTACCAATGGCAATGCAGATATTAAATACCTGCACAACGCATCCAAATTTTTACTGGCTTATGCCGATTATTTAAAAAAGCATCCTAAGTGGACTGTAAGCGCCTATGCCAAAGTACTAATGCAGGATTCCAGCATCACCACGCTCGAAGTTGGTGGTTATACCTACCAGGGCGGCGCACACGGATCATCAGGAACATATTTTATCAACTGGAATACCAAAGCCAACAAAAACATCACCTTAAATGATCTTTTTATTGATGGTTATGCCGATAAATTAAAGGCCGTTGCCGAAGGTATTTTTAGGAAGGATGAAAAACTAAGCGATACCTCGTCTTTAGCCCGCGACTATTTTTTCAAGGATAATAAATTCGCGCTGAATGATAATTTCTCGGTTACGCCGATAGGGCTCAAGTTTGTTTACAACCAATATGAAATTAAGCCTTATGCCGCAGGTATTACGGAGCTGTTTATCCCCTATTCACAAATTAAAACATTGCTCAGGCCAAATTCGGTTGTGGGTAAATTCATTAAATAAATGCTTGTATTTAAATTCGGAGGGGCATCAGTTAAGGATGCCGATGGTATTATTAATCTGGCCAATGTTGTTAAACAATACGATGGCCAGCAATTACTCATCGTGGTATCGGCCATGGGCAAAACCACTAACGCGCTGGAGAAACTCACTAAAGCTTATGTAGATCAAACCGAGGATATGCATAGTATCTTCGATAGCATCAAACAATATCACTTTGATATTTTACATGAGCTGTTTGATGCGAACGATCCTGTTTTTGACGAAGTGGCCAATACTTTTGTGGAGATTGACTGGGCCATTGAGGATGAACCGCACGATAGCTACGATTTTATTTACGACCAGGTGGTATCCATTGGCGAGTTGGTATCAACCCGCATTGTATCTGCTTACCTTAACAAAAACGGCATAAAAAGCCAATGGCTTGATGTTCGCGGCTATATCCATACCGATAACAGCTACCGCGAGGGCATTGTACAATGGGATAAAACACGGGCAAGCATCAGCAAGGATATTCCGGCGCTGCTGCAAAAAGGCGCGGTGGTAACACAGGGATTTTTAGGTGGTACATCTGAAAACTTTACCACTACCTTAGGCCGCGAAGGATCAGATTACACCGCATCTATATTTGCGTCGTGTTTGGGTGCCGAATCGGTTACCACCTGGAAAGATGTTCCCGGCATCCTGAATGCCGACCCCAAGTATTTCGCCGATACCGTAAAATTTGATGAACTATCTTATACCGAAGCCATCGAGATGACCTATTACGGCGCCAGCGTTATCCACCCAAAAACAATAAAGCCTTTACAAAACGCCAAAATACCCTTGCTGGTAAAGCCATTTACCCATCCCGAAGCCCCTGGCACCGTAATTAAAGAAGATGGCATCAACAAGTTTGAAAAGCCGGTTATCATCCTGAAGCAAAACCAGGTACTGCTATCCATTTCGCCTATTGATTATTCTTTTATATCAGAAGATCACCTGAGCGGAATCTTCGGCCTGTTTGCCCAAAACCAGGTAAAAGTAAACGTAATGCAAACCTCGGCCCTCAGTTTTACGGTTTGTTTTGATTTTCATGAAGATCGTTTTGACAAACTGCTACGCAATCTTAAACAGGAATTTAAAGTAAAATACAATAGCGGTTTAACGCTGATCACCACCAGGCATTATGATGAAATTTCGCTGAAGGAATTAACAGCCGGTAAGACAATACTACTGGAACAAATCAGCAGGAATACGGCACAGATGGTGGTGAAGGGAAGCAATAGCTTTTGAAAATTTGATTTAGAAAGCCCCCCATCCCAACGTTAAAAACTATTACGAGGTTAAAAGTTTGACGCAATTACTATAGCATGCCCGACACCTGACTATAAAGATTTCGGTATCGGGCATTCTACGGTCATGATCTATATAGCCATACTAAACAACTGCGTGGCGGGTTTATCGGCCCATAGCCGGGCATCAAGGCACATACAAATATTGCGTAGGTAGCGTTTGCCCATTTCGGTAACCGTAAGTCCTAAGGAGTTTAATTCAACAAGGCCGTCGTCGGCCAGGGCGTCTAATCTATCCAGTCCGTCGGCTACGGCAGCGCAATGCTCGCCATGATGGTTCCATACGGTTTGCCCGGTACACATGATGTTCAGGATATGCTTCCTGACAATCAAATCCTCCGCAGTTAAAATATGTCCTTTAAATACGGGCAGTTGGCCATCGGCTATCAGCTGAAAGTACTCCTCAACCGTTTTTACGTTTTGCGCAAAGCTGTACCACGAGTCGCTGATGGCGGATACCCCAAGGCCAACCTGTAACCGGGTATGCTGATGGGTGTAGCCCATAAAATTGCGGTGCAGCTTGCCATTTTGTTCTGCGTGTAAAAGGATATCGCCCGGTAATGCAAAATGATCCATACCAATTTCGTGGTAGCCATAGTGCATTAATAAAGCCCTACCGGTTTCGTGCAGCTTGGTTTTGGCAGCAGCATCGGGCAAGTCCTGCTCGGTAAAACGCCTTTGGCCGGGTTTTATCCATGGCACGTGGGCATAGCTATAAAACGCAATCCTATCCGGCCTGAATAAGGCTACCTTGTTCATGGTATCGGCAAGGCCGGCCAAAGTTTGCAAAGGCAGTCCGTATATCAAATCGTAATTAATGGAGGTATAACCTATCCTGCGGGCTTGTTGGGTTACAGCCATCACCTGGTCGGCAGTTTGATGGCGGTTGATGATAAACTGCACCTTAGGATCAAAGTCCTGTATACCTAATGATAGCCTTCTGAAGCCAAGGTCATACAAAATCTGCAAATGATCTACCGTTGTATTTGCCGGGTGTGCTTCAAAGCTAAATTCGGCATCGGGGTGTATCGTGGCCTTTTTAATAATCCCTTTTATAAGCGTTTGCAGGTTTTTGGGGCTAAAAAAAGTAGGTGTGCCCCCGCCCATATGAATTTCCTTTATCACCGGCTTGTCGTTAAAAATCGCCAGGTACATGTCCCACTCTCTTAAAACAGCGGCTATATAAGGTTCTTCAACCCTGTGATTTTTGGTAATACGGGTATTGCAGCCGCAGTAAGTACACAAACTTTCGCAATAAGGCAAATGGATGTATAAACTGATACCCGATTGCGCATTGCTTTCAGTAAATGAAAACTTTACAGATTGCTGCCATAATTCGGCGCTAAAGGTATTGGCATCCCAGTAAGGCATTGTTGGATAACTGGTGTAGCGCGGGACAGCTACATTATATTTATCAGTAAGCAGGAGCGATTTATTTTCCATTATTTAACGTCGGTCATGATGTTGTTGGTTACCGTTTTCTGGCATTCTTTTGCGCAGGCGCATGCTTTACCCACACATTTGTTTTGCTGCCATAAATCAAGGCTTTTTATGGTTGAATTGGCTATCTCCTGTAGCGCTTCGCGGGTAAGGTATGCCTGGTGCGGTGTTACCAGCACATTAGGGTGTTCCATCAGCTTATTTAGCAAAGGATCTTTTGTGGCATCATTTTGATGATCTTCAAAAAACAAACCTTTTTCAAATTCATACACATCAATGCCCAGGTACCCTATTTTGCCGCTTTCTATCGCCGAAAGCGCATCGGCGGTATTGACAAGCAAACCTCGGGAGGTATTTATCAGCATCACTCCGTTTTTCATTTTAGCAATACTTTCGGTATTTATAAAATGCCGGGTGTCGGCTGTTAACGGAACGTGCAGGGTTATGATATCCGCATTTTCCAGTAAATATTCCAGTGATACCGGTTTGGCGTAAGGTTCATCGGCCGGAAAAAAAAGATCATAACCAATAACATTACAACCCAGCCCATGATAAATTGCGGCTGCGGCCTTGCCTGTGCTACCCAGGCCTACTATCCCAACGGTTTTACCGGCAAAATTAAAGCCGATGAGGCCATCGTTCCTAAAATCAAATGCGTGGCTATGATGATCGGCTTTAACTACCTGCCTGTTAAGGGCAAAGGCCATAGCTACGGCATGCTCGGCAATGGCTTGTGGCGAGTAAGAAGGTACGTTTGCAATTTTCATGTGATGCGCGGCGGCGGCATCTTTATCGATATGGTCGGTACCCGACGATCGGGTAACGATATATTTTACCCCAAGTGCGGCCAGTTTGCCTATCACAACGGCCGAAACATCATCGTTGGTAAACACAATAACAGCGTCTTTACCTTCGGCATAAATAGCAGTATCAGGCCCCAATGGATTTGAAATAAGGGTGATATCGTGCTTTTTTTGATTGGCCTTTGCCAGGTATTCTTTTTCGAAAGGTTTTATACTGTAGGCTACCGCTTTCATCGTATCTTGTTTATAAAAACAAAGCTACAATTGCGCGGGCCCCAATAGTATGAGCGTAATCAGCCCAAAAAATGATCGTTATCAGTTTTTCATTTTAGATAACTTTTCTGGCTTAAGAATAGTGATCAGGCTGCCTTTTTTTTCTATCAATCCTTCATCTTTAAAATCAGATAGTGTACGGCTTACGGTTTCGGTAGCCATACCAGCCATAGCCGCCAGGTCTTCCCGGGTTATTTTTATGCCCTCATTATCTGCATCCTGCCGGTGCAGGCGGGTTAAAGCTTCGGCCATTCGTTTACGTACCGAGTGGTAAGCCAGCTGCATGAGCTGATCTTCCTTATCGCGGATATCATTGGCCAGTAATTTTATAAATTCGCGGGCTACATCAGGATAATGGTTCAACAGGTGATCTATCTGATCTTTGGGGATAAGGCAAAGCGTACTATCTTCAAGCGCGGTTGCTGTATCTGAATAAGGCTCGTTAGATAAAATAGCGTTAATACCCAGGTAGTCTTCACCCACGTAAATGCCTGTCATCAGCTCACGCCCGTCTTCGGCAAGCTTTATTGTTTTTATGCGGCCGGTTATTACCAGGTAAAGGCCGTTGCCTTTATCACTCTCATAATAAATTACCTGGTTCTTTTTAACATGGCGGCCTTTGCGCTCGGCAATTATCTTTCTTAATTCGGCCAGGCCATCATTTTTTGCTATCAGACTGTTCAACCTGTCGAGCGATTTACTGTAGAAATTTTGGTGCAGTTCTTTTTTCTTCAGCCGGCTTTCAATAGCGTTTAAAAGCTCCATATCATCAAAAGGCTTGGTAAGGTAATCATCGGCACCCAATTCCATCCCTTTGCGCAAATCTACTCGCTCGGCTTTGGCTGTTAAAAATATAAACGGAATTGCAGCCGTATCAGTATTTTTGTTCAGCATGTATAAAACGCCGTAGCCATCCAGTTCGGGCATCATAATATCGCACAAAATAATATCAGGCAATTCTTTTATAGCAAGCTCCACCCCTTTTTTGCCATTATTGGCATCAAATACCTGGTAGTTGGCCAACTCAAGAATTTCAACTACATTTTCGCGGATGTCATTATTATCTTCAATAATCAAAACTTTCTTACTCATGATATTGGAAAAGTTATGGTGAACAAAGTTCCCTGGTTTATATCGCTTTTAAATTCAATACGGCCATCCATCAAACTGGTATAGCGCGCCACAATATTCAGGCCCAACCCGGTACCCGGAATGTTACCTGTATTATGCGCCCGGAAAAATGCTTCAAACAAATGTTTCTGATCGGTATCGGGTATACCAATGCCATTATCTTTAATGGTTATTACGCAGTTGCTATCGGCAATTTCGGTGTTAAACTCGATAAAAGTATTCTCGCCCGAATATTTGATAGCATTCGATATCAGGTTAATAATACAATTCCTGAGCAGGTTTTGATCGAGGCTAACTATACTGCGGGTGCCGGTGTGCTGATAAATAATGTTTTGATTTTGTTTGGCAACCATTTGCAACTCTTCGGTTATTTCTTCCGAAAATTTCACCAGGTCAAACGGGGCGCAAGCTGGCTCAACCTTACCCGCCTCCAGTTTTTCCAGCGACAGAAAATCATTAAGGATGGTTGTTAAATTACCAACCGCATTTTTAATTTTAGCAACATGCTTGCGGATGTTGGCATTATCATAAGGCTGCGCGTATTTTTCAATTAATGATGCTGATAACTGCACCGCGCTTAAGGGTGTCCTGAATTCGTGCGAAGCCATTGATACAAAACGGCTTTTTAAATGCCCCAGCTCTTTCTCTTTTTCAAGCGATACACTCACCTCTTCTTTTGCCTGTTGCAACGCCTGTACGGTATTTTTAAGGGTTTGAGTGCGCTGTTCAACCAAATCTTCCAGGTGGGCGGCATAATCTTTTAACTGTTCCTCGGCTTCTTTTTCCCGTGAAAGGTCATGTATAAAACCTGCGTATATTTTTCTGCCGGCAAAATCCACTTCGCTTACGGCAAGCCTAAAGGGGAAGGTTGTACCATCCGTGCGTAAACCGGTAACCTCCCGGCCTATGCCAATGATGTGAGGGTCGTTCGTTTGCTGATAACGGTGTATATACTCGTCATGCTGTGCCTTATAAGGCTGCGGCATTAATACCGATATATTTTTACCAACAACATCTTCCGGCTTACACAAAAACAGCTTACATCCCGAAGGGTTAATCGTTTCCACAATACCCCGCCCGTTGATGGTAATGATGCCATCAATGGCGTTTTCAATAATAGCTTTTAGTAAGGCCGCATTTTCCATAAACAGGTGTTATCAATAAACTGACGAACGTCACAAATATTGGCATAAACAGCCAATTAAAATATAATAGTTTTCATGTTTAAATGTGACGATGATCATTTTTTTCATCCACGACCAGTTGGTTGCTATTGCCCGGGCCGGTTAACTCTGCCCTTTATAACCTGACAACCACCACTTAGTTTAATGAGCATAGTCATGTTTTAAACCGCGATTAACATCAACCTTTACACGGTATTTAATTTTAGTATAAATAACCTCCAATAAACCGCGATTATGAATAATGCCGAGATCAAATTTCTTGAAGGCCCGCATTCAAGGCTAAGCGAACTCAAATTTACCTTCAAAACCATGGCCGACCTCATCCACGGCTTTAGGGCCCTGCATTTTATAGGCCCGTGTATAACGGTTTTTGGCTCGGCCAGGTACAAGGAAGACCACCCCTACTACCAGCTTACCAGGAAAGCAGCGGCCGAATTTGCCAAACTTGGGTTTACCATACTAACGGGCGGGGGACCAGGCCTAATGGAAGCGGCCAACCGCGGCGCCAAAGATGTTGGCGGACGATCGGTAGGCTGTAACATTCAGTTGCCGGTTGAACAAAAACCCAACCCCTACCTGGATAAGTGGGTATACATGAGGCACTTTTTTTTGCGTAAGGTACTGCTGGTTAAATACTCTTTTGCATTTATAGTGATGCCTGGCGGCTATGGTACTTTAGACGAATATTTTGAAGCACTCACGCTGATACAAACCCATAAAATAAACAATTTCCCGGTGATCATATTCGGGACCGAATACCATAAAGAGCTGCTTGAGCATATACAGGTGATGAAAAGGAACGCAACCATAGGCGAGCTTGATGCCGACCTTTACCTGGTTACCGATGATATTGAAGAAGCCGTTAACCTTATTAAAGAAAAAAGCATCAAACAATATGGCCTGAAAACGAAAGCAAAACCCAAACCAATTAAATGGCTGTTTGAACGCGCTTAATTTGCATAAGGTGACGATGGTCATTTTTTAGGTATTCGAGGCCTGCTAATTTTACCAGCAGGTGAATAACACCATCTTAATAATTACTAAAGTTGATATGCAAGCTAATACATCAATATCTGCACGTTCATTACAGTACTACGTAATAGCCCGACGGTGGTTATCCGATCTTGAATTTTTCAAGGTAGAAACATCGTTTCTGCAAAGGTTACTGGATAAGCATATAGCCGGTTTGCAGGATATGAACCACATCCACCAGCTTATTGCCACCGGCAAGGCATTAAAGCACCTGCAGGACACAGAAGTTGAAGAATTGCTGACAAGGCAGGTAAGGCTATTGGAATTGATGTCGGAAGACATTATTCCGGAAGATACCGATGCGCTTGCCTCCACCCAGGTAAAACTGGCCAATTCTATGATCAACCTAACCCGCGAATTCAGACAGGTTAAACAGGACCTGTTTAATTTGGTGCTGGACACCGCACAGGTAAATAACAATATTACAACTTAATTTGACCCCTTATTATTTAACAATTGCAAGCGCCTGTTTATACGGGCGCTTTTTTATTTTTCATGGGCATTATCGTGCTTAAAATCAGGTCAAAAGATGCCCGAAGTCATTATTTCCGGGTCTTCAATTAGCGATTTTTACAGCATAACTTAATTGGCATGAAATCGAAATTTAACAAAGGCATTTTATTGGCAGGCTTAACCATATTCATGCTATCAGGTACCAGTGCTAAAGTCGCGTTTGCTACCAATAACAGCAGTAACCCGGCCGATAGCCTATTGGGTAAAGAAATTAAAAAGCAGTTGGCCGATAAGGATGTGAGGCTGCAATTATACTATCCCAAATCGGTAAGCCGGATGTATGCGCAGGAGGGCTTTATGCCTATATGGCTAAAACCACAAAATTATGAAGGGTCGGCGTGGCAGGCTATTCAGCTGATTGACTGCGTTTTACAATTCGGGCTTTCACATGCCGACTACCATCCTAAAGAATTAACTAATAATCAATTACATAATATTTTGGATACCCTAAAAAAGGTACGGCTTGAACAACGGGCCCTATTTGATATTATGTTAACCGATGCCATCATCAACCTGATAAATAACTTGCACTACGGAAAACTAAACCCGGAATACCCGGCAAACAAAATTGACGCTTTGGTTGATGCCGGTTTTATGGCTGATAAAATCCTGGCGCTGGCCCTATTGCAAAAAAACTTAATAACGGCCTTAGCCGCAGCCCAGCCAACCATGCCGGAATATGCAGACCTAAGGCGAAAACTGTATCTACTTGAAGGCCTGCGCCAAAATAATTGTTACGAGCTTCCGCAAGCCCAGAAACGCAAGATTGCCATTAATATGGAACGCCTGAGATGGGTTAACACCGATGATAAATATTACATCCACATCAATATTCCATCGTACAGCTTAAAACTGCATATTAAAGATTCAACCTGTAATTTTAAGGTGATTGTGGGCAGGCCGGAAACACCTACGCCTACCCTGCAAAGCGCAGTAACCTATTTAACAACTGCTCCGGAGTGGAAAGTACCAGCAGCAATGTTCACCGCTACCGTATTGCCAAATGCTATCGGCGACACCGCATACCTGGATAACAATCACTACGGATTATACAACAAGGCCGGCGAATTTATTGAACCAACCCCGGCTAATTTAGCCAAAATAAAAATCAGCCCGGCGCAATACTATGCCCGGCAAACCATAGGCTGCGACAACGCGCTGGGATTGGTGGTGTTCCGTTTTGATAACGTTTATAAAATATACCTGCATGATACTCCGCAGCAATCGTTATTTGCAAAAAAGAACCGGGCTTTAAGCAACGGCTGTATCCGCATTGAACAAGCGCGCAGGTTTGCAACCCTTTTGTTAAAAAATGATGACTCGGCCGACAAGATCAAGGCATTGGATAAAGGGCTGAACACCTACTTTAAGCAAAACATCTACCTTAAAAAACCAATGCCCATCAAAATCACCTATTTAACCTGCGAAATAAAAGATGGCGAACTAATAACCCTCATCGACATCTACAATTTAGATAACAGCCTGGAGATGGCTTTGTACGGCACCGACACCTTTTTATAATTCTTTAAGATCAACTTAAATATCGAGCACTGAAGAAAGAAACTTCGGTGCCCAGCGTTCAAAATTAGTTATTATTTGCACCTCTATTTTTGCTTAACCCAATAGTATCAGGCAGCCGCCGCTGTTTATTTAGCATTCCTCATTCGGATATTTGAAAAGTTAAGCGATGATTTGCTTACATCGTTGGCCAGTTGAATAAGCGATGGCATAAAACGCAGTTCGATATTACGGCAAAGTAATTCGCCAATGATATCGGTTACCAGCGTAACCGACGTGGGCACCACCGGCTGATAGCAGATATAATAGCCCGCACAGGCATCAAGGAGTGTAAAACCATCCGCAGTTAATTCATAACAATATAAGTTAGTTTCTACGATTCGCTGATACCAGCCTGACTCAACAACCACGACATGACCGGCCGTAGTACTTCCCATATATCTTTCCTTATCTGCCCCCGAAGTTTCGGTATTAAGGTAAAAAGTAACCCGCGGGCAGTCGCGCGGCAACAGGTAGTTGTGTAGTAAGGAGGCATCAATGGAAAACACTACGTCACCTTTTATCCAGGGGAAATACGACGGCGATGGCCTTGGCTCAAATAACTGGATACCGGGCTGCTCGCTTACATGAAAAAGACCTGTTTGCTTATTTAAGGGTGGTTGGTGGATTAACATTTTTGCAAGGTAATGAATAAATAATCGCCCATTGAGTTATCATACTTTGCCATTATCAATTCAAACTCACCTCTGGCGATATCATCCTTCAGCGTTAAAGTCCCCTGCTCAACCTCGTTGATATTGGCTAATTCCGCAAATGACGAGATGCCTTTTCTTATTTCTTCATCCAGGTAAAATGCGGGCTTATTTTTTCCGGAATACAGGAACAAGTCCTGCAGGCCATCATTTATAAAATATTTTTCCGTCCCTATCATCTTAAAACCAGCTTCATTCGCGGCGGCCTCAATCGAATCAAGCTCCGGCATTTGCGCCATCGAGCGCGTTATCATATCGGGAAAATAATGATTTAGCCAATAACGGTTCATCTAAAATATACAGAGAAGCACAAACATGCATGCACGTCGACCCGCAAGCCTATATTATTCTATATTAAACCTTAATTTGAAGTTACAGAAACTGACGTAATAAACGAACCCCGGCTTGCAGAAGTATCTCCGACATTAATAAAAAACTCCAACCTACCCGACTTAGAAATTTGCTGGCGAACTTGCTTCCCAAGCACATGCCATTTTCCGCCGCCTATACGGTATAATAGCGCACCAACCGGAAAGTCTCGGAAATAGCTATATTGAACATTTTGTCCAAGGCCATTTGGGTCGCAGCTCCCTAAAACAGGGTTTATTAATACTGTACCATCGGCAGTCATGGACAGGTATTTACCGGCCTGCACATCTATTTTTGCTTTATCATCCCCTAAACTGATATTAACTTTCTTTTCAATGTCACTGATATGCCTGTCATTGATGGTTGGCCGTTGAACATCATCTGTGTAAAGTCCTTCGTAATTGGTGTATTCGCTATAACCTTTTTTATCGGCGTTATCAGAGGTCATATTAAATAACGTATCTGTGGTAATTACCCTGCGGTTATCATTATGATCTGCATTAAAATCAACCCGAACCATGCCTTGATCTGGTGCTAAAACTATCGACCTATCGAAATAACTAATGGAGTTATCTTTTAGTTTAAAATCCGACACCCTTGATTTGCAATAAGCCCGTACATAAACATTGTGGGCAAAAATATTTTTATAACCGTTAACCTTGTGTTCCTCAGTTTTATCTACCCAGCGTGTATCATAAACATTTCCGCCAATGGTATAGCGTGTTTCGTGGTTGAGATGAGTAGTGGTGCTTACTGTAAAATCATTTATTTCAATCAGCACATCGCCAGAATTTCCGACATGTTGGAAGTTTTTAAACACCATGTTTTGAAAATAAATGATATCATCTAAACTGAGCCCCATCTCCGGATTTTTATGATTCGAAAGTTTAGGAAGTCCGTCGATAACGTTAATTTCAATATCACCATCAAACCCCTTAATTTGGCAAACGCCGTCACTATAATCAGTTATGACACCTCTGACAGTAATGCCATTTTCATATTCTCCTTCAAATTGTCTATGCCAACCGACAGCTAAGCCATGACCAGTAACGCAATTTCCTGACATACAAACTCCCCTCGATCTTTGATTATTTAACTCGGGATTATCAATTTGAACAGGCTTTGCATTCTGTATCATTTCCCACACTCCTTTTATCTCATTGAAATGGTTTTTTGGAGAAACTGATAAACTCGCAGATTGACTTGCCGACTGAGTTGAATTAGAATTATGGTCATAAATTACATTTTGGCTTGCGGTATAAGCATTCTCTTTTTTAGCTGGCAGGTTGGTTGATTGCTCTGAATTATTTGTAGTAATGTTTGCGTTTTGATCAACACTTCCGCCAGATGCACTCCTCTGTTGATTATCGTTTTTGGCATTCCAGTATGCAACTGCGTCAAACTTCGCAGCCTGCTTGCTCAAATAGTCGGTATACTCAGCGGGAAATTCTTCGCGTTTTTTTGTAAATTCCAGATTAGAGCTTTGCATTGATATTAATTTTGCAGCATTTCCTGCATTTGAATAATCGAGCCACATATCGCCAACATGCCAGTTGCTTACATTTCCTTGGGTTTCAAAAATTTCAATAACATGCAGGCTTAACTTACCATTTGCAAATAAAGCGGTAATCCCTGCTTTTACAGTTGGTTTTTTTTCAAACATATCTCCGATGTTAATAGTAGTTGTACTGCCATAACCAGCAGAGATAGTTCGGCCAACACTGGTTTGTTTTATAAATAGTACCCCTGTATATTGATTCACGCTTGATTTTGAGAGGTTAACGCTGTAAGTATACGCCCTTCCATCTGTTTTTATCTTCGCTTCCCAAACTCCGGTTAAGTCTTGCGCAAGATTCACCAAAGGCATAAGGACAGTTATTAATAAAAGAAGTAATTGTTTCATCATGACGTTTTGTTGAATTTTAATAAAAAACGAATAAAAATCTTGCTTTATTTAAGCGTTCTATTATTCCAAACTCGATATTATAAGACGAGGTAAAAGTTATCGGGGATATTATTGTAATTTATGTTTCGGGCCTGGCACTTTCAGTTTGGTCATCGCGGTTAAGGTTTATACTCCAAATATATTATTTTAGTCAATAAATTAAGGTCATATTTCTAATTAAATAATTTCTTTTAATTGCCGCCTGACTTCAGCCAACAGGGTACAAAAAGACAGGCTTTTTAGCCTAAATTTTGATAGTTGTAGCGTTTAAAAGCCATTCGAGCGCCCGCTCCCTATGACTGATGTACACTTGCGATGTGCGTTTGTGTGCAAACTGCCGGGCAAACGTTTTTCATGTATATATGTGTGATTACTACTGTCGTTCGGTCTGCAACCTCATCGTTTCTGTCACCACGCTCGATCGAGCTCCTCGAGGGTCTATACAAGTTTATCGTATAAATTCCCGATTTTGTTTTGCAACCCTCAGTGCCCAGGGTGAGAGTTCTTAAGGGAACAGGAAAACTCAATATGTCCTTACCGTCTTCTCAATTCCCTCTTTACTTTCCAAATTATCCTTTACAGCTTTCAACTGGTAAACATAAAGTTTTTGTTTCAGGGCGGTTTTATCTAAGTAAGTATTATCTCCCGCGGTTGACAGCGCCAGCTTTACCATGTCCTTATCCTCGACAGCCCGGCGGTATATGGCATAGGTAACGGCGGTACTTTCGTCAGATGGTTCCCATTTTAACTCTACGGCATCCACAATATACCGGGCAAACATTTTTGATGGCGGCCTTACTATGGCGTTTTTAGCGAAAAAAGCAGTTGAGGCTATGGCCGATAAAGGGCTTTGCTTGCTGAAGGCATCTACCGTGGCTACAGCATATTCGTAAGCGCCATCATTTGCCTGTTTGTCATCGTAATAAGTTGCCTTTAGGCCGATTTTACTTTGATCAACCCTGGTAAAGTACAGTTGCTTCGCAGTAGTGGTGGCCGGCTGGCTGGCGGCATCAGTTAATGGCGGGTTATTGGCAGATGTCTTTCTTTTATATATTGCATATCCCACCACGTAGGCATCCGGATTTTTATTTTCCTGCCACTCCACGTGTATAATTTTACCTTTTACGCTAAGCCGCAAACCCGCCGGGGCGGCAATAAAATCTTTGCCGTTTACAAACCGGCTTGTTGCCGGTGCCGAAAAATCACTTTCGATACCACTTTTACTGATGGCTTTAACAGTGTAATAGTAATCGGTACGGCTGCTGCGGTTGGCCGCGTTATCCAAAAACGATGTGGCAGTATCCGCCAGCAGGTGCGAGATGGTTTCGGGCTTAGTGTCATCACTTGTTAACGAGCGATATACGTAATAACCATCGGCATTGGCCACCTTTTTCCAGGCCACGCGTATCCCTTTGGCCGTGGCTATCGCTTTTGGGGCGTAAGGTGCATCGGGTTTGCCTTTATCCATATACACAGCGGTGGTGTATGATGATACCTGGTCGTTTTTGGTATCCTTGTCACGTACCGATCGTAAACGATAGTAGTATGGGACCGCTGTTTTAACCTTATCATCGGTATACAAAGTTGCTGTCGCGGCAACGGTATCAATTACTTTATACCCTGTTGCCATGCTTAACGAGCGCTGCACCTCGATGCCGATGGCACCGGTGTTTTCTTCCATATGTTTCCATTCCAGCGTAATGCCCTTAACACTGCTGTGGGCCATTAGGCCTTCAACAACAGGCAGATGCCCGGTATAGGCAACCGTAAGGGTGGCGGTATCTGATGGCACTACACTTTCGTTGCCAAACAAATCGGCAGGGCGGATAAAAAATTTATTCAACCGCAAGGGCCGCGCTTTGGTTACATAGGTAAAAAAGACCGAGTCGGCTGTTATGGTAGATGTTATTTTTGAAGGCAGGGCCTGGAAACCTCCATCGGCAGTGTAATAATACACCCCTGCAAAAAGCGGCACATGCTCCCGGAATATAGGCTTATAAGCCCATTTTAAGCTGATAACACCATCCTGGAGTTTACGTAGCTTAAGTTTTGGTTTTTCAAACCTCGCCGGTTCGCCCACAATATAGGTTCCGGTAAATGTAGTTTTAACCGTGCCGGATACCTTTAATTTATAGTACACCGTTGTACCGGTTGGCTGTGTGCCAATGCTATCATTCAGCGCTACGCCCATGGCCTTTAAAAAGCCGCCATTTAATGCCAGGTAGCCGTAACTTTTAAAATCGTGGTTGGCTTTAAGATGATTCCATAAGGCCGCATCGGTAGCCAATTTTAACCGTCTTTTTAAGGTATCGGTAAGTATGCTGCCGGCAATAAGCCTGAACTGCTGCATGGTTGCCGCCATTTGCGGCACCTGCAATGGCGTAAAGCCTTTTATTGTATCGCCAATGGCACGGCTTAGCTGCACAGTGGTTTTGTTATCTTGCGAAAACAATATCATTGGGTTGCCCCGGTAATTGTAAACCGGTATAGTGCTGTTTGCATACTGCGCAAAAACCTGTTTTCCGGTCATTAACAAAATGACAACCAGGATCCTATTTATTTTCATGATTTGACGCTTCATACTGATTATATTTTAACAGATACCCCTGAACTTGAATCAACATCAACTTCCATACTGGCATTGGCGCAAATGCCCACCGTTAAACCACTTGGCCAGCATACAATTCCCCAACAACAACAATCCCAATCTACTCCTATCCCATTATAACAGCCGCTGCTGTTGTAATTGGCATGAAAGCCCGCGTTGCCTTTGGCAGCCAGCGATAAATGGTTGGTTGCCGAATTGTAGGTGCCGGTAAGGTTGGCTCCAAAATCAACCCCAACACTAAGCGTGGCGCTAAAAACATCGTACCCAACGCTGGCGCTTCCGCCGATATCCCATTTGGTACCCAGGTTAAAACCGTACTGACTTGCGCCTATATTGCCATAAACCGACCCATAATTACTGTAGTTAAGATGAGCGCTTATACTGGCTATATAAAAATTGTAGCTAAAATCTTTGGAAGTGGTGCTGCTTACCCTGCCGCTAAAGCCATTGAAGATATTATTGGCGAAAACGGGGTCGTTCTGGTTCATTTTATCAAAATACTGCTTTAAATCGCTTTTGTGTTTGGTAATATCAACGTTAACGCCTGCATAAAACTCGCCCTTGTTGGATAGTATGCCGCCCATGGTATTCATATCAACCTGCGCCCCCAGGAAAAAATAAGCATCATTAGGGTCAACACTTATTACTATCCAGCCCTCGGCTGTAGATGCCAGACCGGGCACCAGGTCCATTTTACCGGTAACATCAATGTTTAGTTTTTTATTCGGGATATCAAGCACTATATTACCATCTATGGTTGCCATTTGCTTGATGATAGTTTCTGATGTACCCGTTATTACCGGTCCCGGCGCTACCGTTAGGTTAACCGTTGTTTTTGATAACGATGCGTTAAGCCCGGCCTGGATAATGCCTGAAATGGTTACCGTCCAATCGCTGTGGGGGCCTAAGGTAAAGCCGCCGCCTACGCTGGTAATAAAATAGCCTGTTACCCCCAGCGGGATCCTGGTAGCCGCCATAAAATTACCGCCAACCGTAAGGCCTTGCGCTGTTTTGTAATACTTAAACCCAACATCAGATGAGCCAAGTGTGGTAATACCAAACTTGCCCGATCCTTCAAAACCTGTGGTATCGGCATTATCAACGTATTTTACTTTAAGTTCTGTTTTGCCAATGCTGGCCAAATCCATTTCAATGCCTAACTCATCAACACTTACGGTTTTGCCCTGCCCAAAGTGTACATTGCCAACCGTTGCCTTAAAATTAGGGATGGCGCTTAACTCAAATTCGCCCAAAATATCAACCCTTGGGGTATTAATGGTATTTACCTTAATTCCGGTAACATGCATTTTGCCAAGGCCCACAAAATCCTTTTTATAATCAAGCGGGATATCGGCATAAAACTTACCATCGGTTTGAATGGTGAACTCGTTGATCTTGAAATCATCAAACAATTTTGCAACGCTTAACGATCCCGAGCCCGTTAAATAATACGCGCTGCCATCGGATGTTAAACCAAAGCTGAATGGCGTACTGCCCGGCTTAAAGCTGGCGGCACCTACCACATCAATACCATCATCGGGCATTTGCAAGTTGCCGCCAAAAATCTGGTCGGGAGTTATCACCATGTCTGTAAATGCTATGGATTGTGTAAACGCCTGCGATGATGGCAGGAACACTTTCAGGTTGCCGCCAAAAGTAAAACCGTTATCATTATAGGCAACACTACTTACGTTGGCCTTCCAGTTAAAAATATCAAAGCCGGCGTTATAAGCCGCAACTACATTGCTTACGTGCCCGGTTGTATCAACCTGTATATCATCTAAAGCCAGGGAACTGTTGCCCATACCCTTTACAGTTGCTAAACTCATCGTGCCAATGTAATGGATCCCGTTGGCTGTAATGGTGCTGTTGGGCATATCAACCGCAACTTTAAAGCCTGCCAATGTAAGTTGCTGGGCTGTGGTAGCAGCTTTAAGGTAAAGTGTAGTGCTATTAGCAGCATCGGCAGCTGTGCTGAAAACTGGTACCTGCCCGGTACCGCCCTGGTTGGCCAATACAAAATGTTGCGCATCGCTGTTGATAATTGTACCGGCATCGGCAGGGATAAAGGTGGCATAGTCTACCTTCAAATCGCCTTTGATTACGCCCGACTGGCCATTATTTACATTGCTTATAACTACCTGGCTGCCGCCGTTGGTGAGGTTAAGGGGCAGGTAGCCAAAAGCCTTTACAGGTACCGATGTTTCGTCGGTTTGTACATCGCCTTTTATGGGTGCGTATATGCCATTAACCACCCCTACCTCGATATTATGAAATTTGATTCCCGTACCTGCTTTAACGGAAAACGTGCTATTGCCCGGCACATTTACAAATGAGCCGCTAATGATCTTGTTGCCTCCATTATCGGCAATGGCATCAATTTGTATTGGATAACCTAACAAGGTTTTTAAGCTTGCAGGCGCTGTTGTTAAACTAAAGTCAAGCGACTGATCGGCAGCATAATTACCGGGTTTGTTATCGGTTACAAAGCCTGGCTTTGAAGCCTTTAGCAGGTTATTCCCTTTGGGGATGTTAATGCTGTATTTGCCAGCATTGTCGGTTGCAGCTTTTATGTATTCCAGTCCATCTACGGCCACCTGTGCACGCGCCACGGTATTGGCATCGGCAGTTACTTTACCGCTGATAACAACCCCATGATCCAGTTTAATTTTTAAGCTGGTAACCGCGTTGGCATCTAATTGCGGGCCCGCCTGGGCATTAACATAATTACTTCCGGCCGGGCCGGCTATATCTATTTCGGGGTTACTATCATATGTGCTTACCGCTACAACGCCCTGCGCGTTGGTGGTATAGTTGCCGCCGGTAGCATTTGATATGCTGATGACAGCACCCGCAATAGCCGCGTTGTTATTATCGGTTACGGTGATGTTTACCGGGTAACTGAGCCTGCTTAGGGTAATATTGGGCAGGGCAAGGTTGGCACCATTGATGTTGATGCCTAACCTGTTGGTGCTGCATGATGTTTTACTCAATATCAGCGTATCGGCCCCATTTTGCGAACCCAGGGTAAATGTGCCGTCAAATTTGGTAACTACCGACCGCCCCAGCGTTTTTGAAAGCACCATAACACCCGCCAAAGGCTGATTTTTTTGATCAATCACTTTGCCCGATACCGTAAACGTTGGTATAAATATGCTGGCATCTTTTATCCGCTGCTGGCCGGGCTGGCTGATAACTAGGGTATCGCGGAAGCTGCCCAGCGGATCGGTGTCATCGGCCAGGCGGATGGAATACGGATGCGCCGGCGAGTTTGCCGAATAAAACCCAATAGAATCCGCAGGCAAGGTGGCTTTAAAATACCCCGACTCATCAGTACTTACCAAAATATCGGTATTACTGCCCAGCGTGCCCCCCGGTAACGCCACGCGCACTACAGCATTGGCAGCCGGGTATTTAACGTTGTTGATGAATTTAGTAACATGGCCCGCAAATGTTGGCTGCGTATAGCTCATGGTATACGTGGCGGCATAATTATCGGGCTGTGTTGGTGCGGTGGTACCTTTACCTGAATAGCTCATGGTGGCTGTATTGGTAATATACCTTGCGCCGCTTACAATAACCTTATACTCATCGCCTGTACTGGTATTGTAAAACAAACCGTTGAGTGATTTGCCGGGCGTGGTAATACCTATTTTGCGGTATTTATCGCCATTGATAACAGTATCTGCCGTAGCCTTTACACTTAGGTTACCTTCAGCCTGTAAATTGGTGTTGGTGGTGTAAAAGTCCGATTTCCGGTACAAGGCAATGTGCCCGTCGGCGTTGGAGGTACCTTTTCCATCAGCAATAGTAGGCGTAAACCTGTAGGTATTGGCCAGGGCTGTAAGCGTACCTACACTTACATTATCGGCTGCCTGCAAGGTTGTTTGGGCTACAGGTAATATAAAACGCCCATCGGTGCTTACCAGGTAAACTTTATAGTAAAACACGCCGGGCCAGTCATCAAGCGCAATGTAATTTACCTTATCAAAATTGGCTTTGTTGTATATGGTTGTTGTAAAATTCCCTTTGTCATCGGTGGTTACTTCGCCAATTTCTTCATCGGTTGTGCTTAGCCCCTGCTGGTTAGACCGTGTAACATCATCTTCCGAGCGGTGGTTTACATACCAGTCCCAAACCGCGGGTTGGGTAAACTTTTTGGTGAACATGCGCAGTTTAAACCTGGTATTTGCCAGCGGATAAGTAACCGTACCCGGCAAATTATAGTCGCCGCCGGTAGCCGAAACTTCTGTTTGCCTGAAAGCAAATTTAACGGTGCCTGTTAAGGTACTGTTGTACTGCTCGCCAAACTTATAGGCTCTTAAAACGCCCATACTATTGTTAGCTCCCGCCACAAGTTCCACAGTGGTGTCGCGCAGGCTGATAACATCGCTGTTGGATACCGGTTTCATATAAACCCGCGCGAATTTACCGTTCAGCGTAGCCAAATCTGGCGATTTAATTGAAAAATGGCCCTGCCCGTCAGTTACCGCGGTGCCTACTACCATGGTAGACAGCCGGAAACCCATATAATATTCCCTGTCGGCCTCCGTCCGGTTCAGCATGTCCTCGCTAAAGCCGTTGAACCGATCGCGATCTGACGCGTATGTAAAAGTGTAAATAGTTGCGTTTATGGCGATACTTGTATTGGCCAAAGGGGCACCGGAATTTAGCCTGACTGTTCCATTAACATTGGTATATCCAGCCGGATAAGCAGCCTGGGTATAAACAAATGTTTTGGTAGTCATTCCCGCCCAGTCTATAGCCGCCGTGTCGGCTGCATCAACGCCCCATAATTTTACTGTATACTGTGTCCCCTTAACGAGTGTGCCTGCGTTTTGCCGGATTAAAAAGTTTTTAAACCGGGTAACGGTATCCCTTATCACATTTTTTCCCTGCAAAAGCTGTACATGGTAAGCTAAACCATCTGGCGCACCCGCAAGCTGTGCCCATTTCAAATTTACATCCAACCCATCATGTGTAAAGGCAAAAGTATTGTTAGGGTCAATGGCCTGCACGTTTATAGTTGTATTAACGCCCGATTTTAACAGCCCCTTGCTTTGCGCGTACTGATAAGTATTGCCTGCTATGGTAGTATCAAGCAATATCTTATCCTGCCGTAATTTTAAACGGTATTTTGTAGCTGCCGATATACCATCGGGGGTAGCCCATGCAATGGCCATACCATCGCCCGGCGTTAAAGTAATATCACCGTTTGGGCTGCTAAGCAACGGAACAGCCGTGTAGGGTATGTTGTAGCTGGTAGGAAAAGCAAGTGTAGTGGTATTTGTTGCCGATACGCCAGTGCCGTACTTTTGACCAGCGTCTTTCTGCGGATATAATTCAACAACGGCCTGGTAGGCACCCGAAACCAGGTCTGATTGAGAGCCAAAAAAATCAGATCCGGTATAAGTGTATGACTGACCGGCGGGTAATACGGCTGTATTAGCGGCTGTGCCCTGGCTTATTTGGTTTCCATCCTTGTAAATACGCAGTGTTGTGGCATAATAAAGCGTTGTGTTTTGGTTATTGGTGATGGTTACCTTAAATTTTTGCGGATTATCATGAAAGTCTTTAAACATGGTCACATTCGTCAAATCGGCAGATGTAGTAATAGCTACCGGCTGAACGTTTTGATATGTAAAACTGGTTACCGGGCCATAACCGTTATTGGCCATAATGTATTGGTTCCGGGTATCGGCCACCTGTACCTGTAGCGCGTACTTTTTGCCGCTTGTTAACAGGCTATATTTAAAAAAAATTTGATAGGTACCTGTCGAATTATTAATAGGGGCCGAAAAGACATAGCCTGTGGCATTTTTCATAGCTATTTCCGGTGTAAACCCGTCGGGCACTTCGGCCACTTTCAAATTGTATACCATACCCGCATAAGGCCATTTAGGATCGGCCATTTTCATGTAAAAACCTGCGGAGCTTTGCTGAATGCCGCTTGTTGTTAGGGTAGATGCATCGGCAGGAAAGCTCATAGTTGGTACGATGCTTAACGGATCGCCATTTCTGAATGTCATGATACTGCTCATACCGTTGTTGATAATGGCTACAGGGTTGTCAGGATCTATCTCCTGTACTACCGCGGCAAACTTAGCGCCCTGCTTTGCTGCAGGAAAGCCAATTGCCGTAAGGTATATGGTATGAAACCCATCGCCTTCACGATACATGTACGATACTCTGTACGATGGTGGCAAGGCTATATCATAAAACATAGCCGGATGACCGTCAATAACCAGGTTTGGATAATATTGTTTGTCCTGGTAAGGCGTTATCTGGTCAAACGCTATTTGCTTTTCGAATACAAATGTAGGGTTTACCGAAGCCAGAGCGTCGGCAGGTGTTTGGCCATCATCAACACTTACAATACGAAGTTTGAGCGTTTTATGTATGGGGGTACCATCTGTAGTAAACGTGATTTGAGATGGGATGGAAGCCACATCAAGCGCCGAGGTAATTACCGGCGCGTTTAACAGTTTCATTGGGGCTTTATAGGTAAAGCCTACAATAGTGCTATTCCCCTTGTTTTTAAATGTTACGGTATTATTAGGGTCGATAGCGGTTATCATCATGGCATATTGCCGGCCTTCGGTAAGTGCCGGGTCGGCGGGGCTGTACACATAGGTGTTGCCCATTACCTGCTTATCAAACAAATAGGGCGGCTGGGCGCTCATCACAGCATCGTTGATGTTTTTGTTGCCCAATACCTCCACAATACGAATGTTGTACATGGTTGATGGCGGCGCACCTGCGGGGGTTGTCCAGTTGATGGTGAATATATTGGCTGCCAGGGCGATGATCTGCTGCCCGTCATAAGGGGCAGTTATTACAGGTGGATCAACGTTGGTTACCGTGAACACATTACTACAGCCGGTTGGATCGCTGCCGCTTAGTACGGCGTTGGTATCGTAGTCAAATGCCTGCAGGCATAAGCGGTAATTGCCCTCGGGCAGGCCGCCTACCCTGAAAAAGTCGCTTTGGGTATAGCCGGTGTATACAAATTTGGTAAAATCAAAAAAGTAAGGCAAATCGCCGGCGTTTATTACCCTGATGCCGCCGGCAGTTAATGTTATCGGAGTTTTGCTTTTATAGGTCGAGCTTACCCGCAGCTCTACCCCATTATCACCGGTAACATTACCCCGCAGCTGAATGCGTAAGGTTTTGGTACCGGTATTCATGACGGTGATAAGCATTTGCTCGGGGTGCGATGAGTAATCTGTTAAATGTGCGCGAAAGGGTGGGAACACCTGGGTGCTTATAGTTACCTGTGCATGCGCCGCACATTGCGCGGCTACCAGCATTACAGCTATTAATCCTTTAAGTAAATTGTATTTCTTTTTCATGTGCTTAAAAGTTAAGTAGGTAGCTAAGTTCATTCCTGTATTCGCTGGTTGATTTTTGGGTACTGCCCGGCGCCGGGTTGTTACCGGTGTAAAAGGCCGCGTATTTAAGCGAGTTGAGCCTGTTTACCCGGTAGGTTAAACCGCCCGAGCCATTTATGATGAGGCTTTTACCCTGGTTGGTAATACCCTGCATAGCCGATACATTCACGTTGGCCTGCAGCTTTGTTTTAAAAAAGGAACCAAAGGTGCCCAGGGTTACGCCCTGGTAGGTATATTTTGCTTCGGGGCTGGTTAAATCAGTCCGGTTTACATTGAATACCAGGCCGAGGCTTTTTTTGGTAAAGGTGAGCGCGTAGGTAATAAAATATTGTTTGGTATCTACATTGCGGTTGGTGGTAAGCTGGCTGGTGATGATCTTGTTTAAATCATTCAGTTTACTCATGGCAGCGGTGATGCTGATTACATGCACATGATCGGCAGTGATGATGGTGTAACGGGGCGTGAAAGATATATTACTGGTTGTTTGCACAATACGCAGCGAATCGGGATATTTAACCGTATTGGGCTTTTGATCGTTGGAGAAATTGCTGTAGTTGGCATCAATAGCAAACGACCGGCTGAACTCGATGTTCATATTGCCGGCCCCAATAACGCGTTTATTGGTTGATCGTTTTTGATGCAGCAGGTTATCGTGCTGAAAACCCAGGTTACCGGCCAGCCTCACCTTGTTTTTAAAAAAGTTAAAACTTGGCGCTATCGACCATGATTCCAAATCGGTATCAAAATAATACGCACCCATGCTTTGGTATTCCGGGTCGATGCGTTTGTAAACTACCTTCAGGCTTACATATTTATCGCGGTAGCCCATAGCGGCGTTCAGGGCGGTAAAATACTGGCTGGTGCCGTTTATATCGGCAAAGCTTTTAAGCTGTTTAAGCAGGCTGTTTTTGGAAGTATCTACTTTAATGGGCGAATTTAAATCGCGGGTGTACAGGCTTAGGGCCCCCGCGCTTTCAAAAAACAAATGCTTGAAAAATGTAAAACGGGTTTCGTACCCGGCTACCGTATTTGCCGCAGGTGTTACATAGCTGGTAACCGGCACCCCATTCCTGCTTACCGATGTGCTGTCGTCCTTTGCCCGCAGGTAGCTCAGTTCAAAAAAGTTGGCTTCGGTACCGTAACCCAGCTTTGCGGCGTATGCCTTGCGCGAAAACGAATACGGCACCAATGCGCCCGATGTGGTATCAACCGTGGTTGCCTTATTTAAGCGGCCATACATAAACCCCAGCCTTAATTTGCCGGGATGAAGTTCGGCACCCAGGCCATATAAGGTATGCCCCGCCAGCGTATAAGGCGAAAATTCAACGTTGCGGTAACCCGCGTGCAGGGTAACCCATTTATAGGTTGGGCTGATACCAAACTGGTTAAAAGGCTGCACAAAGGTTGATTGCGATTTGGTATAGCTAAAGCCTACCGGGACAACCACACCATAAAAATTAAAGAAAAGATCGCCGTTGAGCAGGTAGTTAAAGGGCTGCCGCCTATCGGCAATACCCTCGGCCCCATARCCGATACCTGTGGCCTGGAATGCGCCTCCTATGGTTACCGGTTTGGCATTCTGGATATTGCTTAAGTCCTGCGCAAACACGCGGGGCCTTACACAGGCTAATACGGCAAAAGCAAGCAGTATTTTAAGGGTGTTACCTTTACAAAACTTACAGAAATGCTTCATTTATCAATAGGAGTTAAATCAACAGCGTTTTCAAACCGTATAATTCAACTCCTGTTATCCACATCAAACAGCACTTATCTTTTAGAAATTAGCGACAACAAAATAGTGTAAAGGCTACGGCATTAACTTGAAACTAAAGTAGGCCGTTGTTTAAAAATGCTATATAGCATCTTTGGGGTATTTTTTTTTTGGGGGGGGGTATACCATCCCCTCGGGCGAGGGCTGTTCACATGTTTTAGAAAAACCCCATAGGGGTTGAATGTCGGTAGAAATAGGTCAAAAAATATTTACGTGCCATAGGTACGTCACTATTGAATTTTTCAGATCGGATAAGTATTGATAAATGGCTAAACATGGTTGATAGTTTCGTACCTACGGCACGAAAAAGACGGAGGCCTGATTATTCTACCGACATTTCACTCCTAACGGAGTGGCTTTTCAAAATTACTATCTGCTATAAAAAATGTATGACCTTCGCCGTTTAGAGGGCTCTAATATCCAGTAGCCGGGTCATGGAATCAGCACGATGGCTATTTACCTATTCACAATAAGCCTAATTGTTTTTTTTGTCCGAAATTATATATGCTTCCCCTATCCTACCTTAACCAAAAAACTTCCGTTTAATAACGATGGTTTGTTGTATTCGAATGGCTGGCCGTCGGGCCTTGTCATTACTGCGCCACTGTAAACGGCAATGGCCTGGCCGGCGGCGGTGTCCCACTCCATGGTGGGGCCATGGCGGTAGTAGATATGGGCTTTACCTTCGGCTATCAAGCAAAACTTAATGGAACTGCCAATGGAAATAGTAGCCGAAACAGGGTATCGCGCCAGCAGCTCTGCTTCCTCTGCTGATGCATGCGACCGGCTGCCCACAGATATCCATTCCGTTGCCTTTACATCTGCATAAATTTGCGTTTTCCCGCCTTCGGTTGTTTCCTTCCAGCTGCCAATCCCTTCACCTCCATAATAAAGATCATCGGTTACTGGTACGTAGATGATGCCTAAAACCGGGGTATTGTTATGCATAAGCGCAATGTTCACGGTAAACTCGCCGTTGCGTTTAATAAACTCCCTGGTGCCGTCAAGCGGGTCAACGCACCAGTAGTATTCCCAATTTTTCCTGGTCTCATAGGGAATATCCTTGCCTTCTTCAGAAATTATCGGGATAGCGGGAGTAAGCGCGGTTAAACCTTCGGTAATGATATCATGGGATACTTTATCTGCCAACGTTAATGGCGACAAGTCGTCTTTCAGCGTTACCTCGATATGTGTATTGTAAACGCTTAAAATACCTGCTCCGGCTTGCTTAGCCAATAACAATAAGGCGGTAAGTTCGCCTAGCGAGATGATTGAGATGCTATTTTCCATATAGTTTCAAAAAATGTTGCGTTTGGTTTTTAATCAACGCCTTCTTCAATAAAGGCTTTCATATCGGCCTTTGTGCTGATGGTTTTCTTTTCATGATGTTCGTAATGAAAATCTTCCAGCTTTTGCAGCAGGTGCTGCAGTGTAAGTTTCTCGGAAATGCTGAGCTTGCCGGTTATCATTTTGCCGGCATAGCTTGTATCTACAAAAACCTCGTATAATAACTGCTTGCCCTTATCGGTAATGCCCACGTATTTGCCGCGTTTGTCTTCGGGGTTATCCCATTGCCTGGCCAGGCCTGCAGCTATCAATCTCCTGATCACTTCTGTGCCCGATGTTTTTTCCTGCAGGTTATAGTTAATCAATTCGCTTTTTGTTAAGTGATCATGCGTAAGCAAAATAGCCAGCCCGGTAAATTCTTCGGCGGTTTGCAGGGGGGTGCCATCCAGTGCTTTTTTAATGTAGAATTTGGCGTAACGGCTCATAAATACAAACAACCTGCCTATATTATTATCCAGTTGATAGGCCACTTCAAGCGCCATTTTTTCGCTTTTACCGAAACGGACATCGCCATTAACATAATCGTCGGCAGGGTCGGCTACATGGTTAAGTAAAAAACCGGTAAAATCCTGAATGGAAACTTCATCGCCTTTGTTCTCCTTCTCCATCTCTTCTACAAGGCTTATCAATTGATGAATGAGTTTGTATGATTTCATGATTTTTCTATCTAACGGTTACCGCCATTTGTTGCCAAATTTATAAGTTTTATCTTGTTATGCTATTTTCTGCTTTTTGAACTCCGAATAGGCCCTCATATAAGCCGTTTGCGGATCTTTTTCGGGCTTAAACCCCTTGAACAAATTTATGGTGCGCAGCAGTGTTAATTTATAAGCTGGCAAAACGCGGGCATCAATGCCCAGCATATCGGCAACATCAGCACCCAGTAAATAACGCATTAGCCCCAGTATCTCATTGGCTGTGGCTTTGCCCTCGTTTACCGATACGATATGTGTTATAAGGGTTTGCGTAAGCTGGCGGCCATGTTCCGAAACGCAAAACTGGCGGGCATTAATGGTATGATCAAGCAGCTGCGCCATTTTTGAAGTCGTGGGGATCAAATCCTCCTGAAGGCCTGATAAGTAACCGATAACATTCCACAAGTGGATATAGGCTTCCTGGTCGGCCTCGCTCACTGTAAAGCCCATAAGCCGCAAGCCCCGGATAACGATCAGCGAAAACGAAAGATTAGTGCCGGCCATATCTTCCTGGTTAATAGGGAGTCCCCAGGCATCGTCCCATTTACCACTTTGCAACGTATAGTACCGTACGGCGGCGTGCATTAACCTCACTTTTAGTATTTCGGTAAAACCGTTACCCTCGCCTGCAAAAGCGCCGGGCGCCATTATTTCCCAAACAAATACCGCGGTTTCGTGCAGCCTTTTACTGGTTTCATTTCTCATCCGTTCCGAGAGATAGAGCACCATGGCGCCATTAGCAGCGGTGTAACAATACGGAAGCGAAAGCAGGCCCAGTAAAGTCATGATAGTTTCGGCATGCCTTGCAAAAAAAGCGGCGCCGGTTTTCATTAGCCTGGGGCTGGCCCATGCCGGCAAACAATTGGCTTCATTTATGAATGGCACACCCGGAAATTGCTCAGTTAACCGGCTATAGCCCGCGGTACCACTTAACCAAAGCTGCAAATCCTTTTTCAAGCCGGCATCCTTAAAAGCCTGGGCAATAAACGCATCTGCAGGCTGGTCGCCCAGCAATCTTTTGCCGTTCAAAAACTCGTTGGTATAAGTATTGTGCCCACTCATTTTAATTCATTGATTGAATAATAGCTTCTGCGGCAAGCCTTCCGCTCTTCATTGTTGCATTAATCGAGCCATCCATTTATAGTTATAATTCTATTTCTTTCGGCTGAACACCCGGTTTGGCATACGCCAGGCGGCCCACCGGCTGCGGCAGGTAATAACTATCCAGCCCGGATACCGTCATGGTGCACGCGGCAGCATGGTTTATCGTTCCGTCATCGGCTAACAGGCTATCATCGGCCATTAGTAATACCACCTCGCCTATCACCATCGTAGTGCCATTTATTGCCAGGTCTGTCATTTCCCGCAGTTCGAGCCCCATCCGCACGGTGGAGCTTGCAACAAAGGGCGCCAGGAAACCCTGGCTATACATTTTTTTAAATCCACACTCATCAAATTCCGACACACCTGATGGGTAGCTTGCACTGGTTTGATGCGCCTGCTTGTACCATGCCGGTAACACATTGTTGAGGGTATATTGCCCCACCAGGCTGATGTTACGGAGGGTATCATTATGTTCGCGCTCCGGCCGGATGATCATGCCGAATAACGGCGGGTTTGACCCGAGGTGAAAAACCGAACTAACCAAACACAGGTTAGTTATACCATCGGGGTTAATGGTACCCAACAGGTTAAGCGATTTATAGCCGTTTAAACTATTTACCAGGTTAACCCGGTAGCGCTTTTCCATAGCCGCAATTTGCCCGCTATTAATACTTGTCATATCAGTTTGTTTTCAATTTACCCAATCCGCCATCAATACCTATAACCTGGCCCGTTATCCAGCTGCTATCGTCCGAAAGTAAAAAAGCGATGGCCTGGCTGATATCTTCTGGCTGTCCGTATTTACCCATGGGATGCTTTTTTGCTGATGCTTCCTTTTTTTCGGGAGTGCTTAACAGGTTTTGCGCCATAGGGGTATCTGTTAACGATGGCGCAACCACGTTTACCCTTATTTTTTGACCGGCCAGTTCGGCTGCCAGCGAAAGAGCCATACCCTCGAGCCCGCTTTTTGCCGCTGCTATACTGGCGTGATAAGGCATGCCTGTTTTTGCCGCTACCGAACTTACAAATACTACAGATGATGAACCCGAGGCCTTTAACCCCTTAAGCGCCTGTTGTACAACGCGGGCCGCACCTACCACATTTAGCTGGTAATCATTTATAAAATCAACGTCGGTAAGCCTGCTGAACGGCTTTAAATTAATGCTGCCAACAGCATAAACTACGCCGTGCAATACTTCGGGAAAAAAAGTGGCTGCAGTTTCCAGATTGCCGGTAACATCAGCTGCAAGATGCTTAACACTTTGAGGTAAACTGCCAGACAGGTTCCTGGAAATAACATAAACCTGTGCCCCGGCCTGGCTAAGCTGTTTAACCAGGGCCAAGCCGATGCCCGAACTGCCACCCGCTACTACAATATTTTTGCCCTGGAAATTCATGAGCCTATGTATTTAAGAAATTCATTTTTTGTTTCGGGGTTAAGGAATTTGCCGCTGTACTCGGCCGTAATAGTTGTACTGCCTACATCCCTTATACCCCGGCTGGAAACGCAATGGTGGTATGCATCTACTATCACCGCCACATCTTCGGTACCCAGGGCCTCTTTTATCAGGCCAGCAATTTGTATCGTAAGCCTTTCCTGCACCTGCGGCCTTTGCGAACAGTATTGAACAATCCTGTTGAGTTTTGACAAACCAATTACCTGCCCGTTGCTGATATAGGCAACATGAGCTTTACCAACAATAGGCACAAAATGGTGCTCACAATTGCTAAATACCGCTATATCTTTTTCAACCAGCATCTGGTTGTAATTAAAAGGGTTTTTAAAAAGCGTGGGCACAGGCTTGTTAGCCGGGTTTAAGCCGCTAAATATCTCCTTAACATACATTTTGGCAACCCGCTTAGGTGTATCTTTCAGGCTATCGTCGTCCAGATCCATCCCTAACACATGCATAATGCCGGCAAAATGCTTTTCAATCAATTCTATTTTAGTTTCATCGTCAAGCTCAAAAGCATCGCTGCGCAAAGGCGTGTCAAATGCCGAACCCGCGTGTTCCAGGGCAGCATCGGCAAAATCGCTGCTCGTATTGTTTTTAATTAAAGTATCGTTGTTTATCATTAATATATTTGAGTGTTCGGTGTACAATTCAAACCAGGTTTATAGCTGTTGCCATTTTTTTAGCAACTTCATGGTGGCGGCGTTGCTTATCCCCTATCCATGAATAAATCATTACGTTTAAAAGTATCAGGTCCATGCCATAAAAAATATCTTCAATCGGTATGGTCAGGACGCGGATATTAAGCATTTGCGCCGGGTTATACCAAACAACCGGCTGCTGCAAACCTGTGCCGGTAAGCAGCCCGTTTACAATTAAAAATGGCAATAGCAGTATAAGGTAGCTTAAATAAAAACCGGGTAGCCAGGTGACCTGCAAAACAAACCTTGCCACAAAAACCAGGACAGCCAACGCCATAAAAGTGAAGGCTGTGTAGCTTAAATTCCTGAAAAATACCGCCATAAAAACCGATGAAACTATCAGCAGTATACTAATGGCAGATTCCAACGCCTTGGGTATATTTTTTTTGATGAGCATATTAAGGCATACGTAAGAAAAAACACAGGAATAAGGAATACATAAAAAAAACAGTACTTCCTCAATGGGCAGGTTACCTACATTTATCCCGATAAGGTAAGCAGGATTAAAACCCCATATTTTTAGATGCGTAAAATACATGTCCCATCCAATAAAAAGTAAACCTGTAATGAGCACCGCCGGAAAAAAAGCCGGCCAGTTTTTGTAAAACTTTAGCTTTGGATGAAACGAATACAGAAAAGGTACCAGGATTGAAAAAAAATCAATCAACAGATAAGTGCTTTTCATGCCGGCTGATTGTTTTTGTTTTGGCGGAAATATTTAAAAGGAACCCATAGCATGCCAAAACATTCGCCTTCTTCTTTCCCAATATGCTTATGGTGCATTTTGTGCGCCCTGCGAATGGCCTTTAAATACCAGTTTTGAGAGTTACGCAGTACTTTAATGCGCTGATGTATAAATAAATCGTGCACAAAAAAGTAGCAGGCACCATACAGCGTGATACCGGTACCCACACAAGTAAAAACCGGCATGGCCCCCAAGGTACCCGCGGCCAGGCAACTGATACCCGGTATAGCGAAGACGAGGAAAAACAGGTCGTTTTTTTCCAGGTATCCGGGCTGTTCTTTTTTATGATGGTCGCGGTGCCATACCCATAACAAGCCATGCATTACATATTTATGGGTAAACCAGGCAACGCCCTCCATGGCAAAAAATGTGACTATGATAATTAAAGCGTTCATTATTGCAGGTTAATTGGGGTTATTGGTAATAATTTGTGTGCACCTGCTCAAAGCAGATCTTCAGCCATTCCGTATAATCGGCAGGATGTTCGTCCAGCTCGCGGGCAAGGTCATCCAGGCTGATGTACCGGTAGGCTTCTACCTCATCGGGCGATGGATTGGGCACCGCGTTACTTACGCCAAAAAATACGTGGTCGTATTCGTTTTCAACGAGGTTTGCCTGCACCGCGGCACGATAGCTGAAGCTAAAAACGTGATTTAACTGGCAATCCATACCCATCTCTTCCATTAAGCGGCGATGGGCAGCCTCAAGCGTATCCTCACCGGGCCGCGGGTGGCTGCAGCAGGTGTTTGTCCATTTACCCCCCGAGTGGTACTTATCCAATGCGCGCTGCTGTAATAACAACTCGCCTTCCAGGTTAAAAACAAATACCGAAAATGCGCGGTGCTTTTTACCCTGCAGGTGGGCCTCCATCTTTTCCATGGTACCCACTTCGTTATCATCATCATCAACCAAAACAACATGCTCTTCCATCGTACCGGTATTAAATTATCAATTGCTTTTGGGGGCGGCCACAGCTTTGTTTACCATTAGTTTTAATTCAGCATCATCAAGCTTGTAACAGTTGGCTTTTAAAAATGCTTCGTCTTTTTGCAAACTGCCATTGTATCCTAAAAACGCGGGGGCATTTGCCTGTATGTTGTACCGCAACAAACGCATTTCTACATTCAGGGTATCGCGGGCTATGGCGTTTTCTATCATCAACTTACCGGTATTGAATTTTTTCAACTTACTGAAAGGGCTACCTGTAAACCGGGCCTGTATAACCTGGGCCACGCCTTTGTAACAACACAGTATAGGTGTAGCAGCACTATCAACTGTTGTTGTAAGCAGCAGAAATTTCGCCGACGAGTCCTTGTCGGTTGCCGAATACCTGTAAAGCGACCGCAACTGTTTTAGCGTCGGCTTTGGCTGCTGCAGGCTAAGTAAAGGAAGCATCAGCGTAATATATAAGGCAAGCTTCATAACACATTTAATTTGTACCGCACCAGCGAATCAAACATCAGCCAAAATTTATGCCCGTTGGATACACGGATGCGTTGCTCCATCACCCGCTCGGCCGGCACATTGGCTATCTTCCGAAATAACTGCCTGTAGTAAACATAAGCCAGGTAAACACCCTTGCGGCATGAACGGGGCAGCTGCCTGATACCGTCCAGTGCCTCGTTAAACTCGCGAAGAATATCTTGCTCGATAGCTTTTTTATCACCATCAGAAAAAGAAGCCAGGTTTACTTGCGGAAAATAGTTCCGGTTCAGTTCCTGGTAATCGACGTTTGCATCTCTTAAAAAATTCACTTTTTGAAAGGCCGATCCTAATTTCATAGCAGGCAGGCGCAGCCGTTCAAACTCATCGGCGTTGCCGTTGGTAAACACATGCAGGCACATTAAACCCACTACCTGTGCCGAACCAAGAATATATTCCTCGTACTTATCGGGGGTGTACTCCTGCACTGCCAGGTCCATTTCCATGCTCTTTAAAAACTGCCTGATAAGGTCATGGTTGATGTGATATTTATTAACAACCTGCTGAAAAGAATTGAGTACAGGGTTGATGCTGATGCCACGGCTAATAGCGAGGAAACAATCTTCTTTAAACTCAGCTAACAGCAAAGCTTTGGGATAATCGTGAAAGCTATCCACAATTTCGTCCGCCAGCCTTACAAAGCCATAAATGGCGTATATGGGGTCCCGAAGCTCTTTCTTTAAAAAATAGATACCCAGCGAAAAACTGGTACTGTATAGCCGGGTGGTTTCCCTGCTGCACGTGGCAGATAATTTATCGAATCTCGCTTTCATTTATTTTTGGTTGAATATTTGATTAATTGCTGGGCCGAAACTTTACCTGATATGATTGACGGCGGCACACCGGGACCAGGAACCGTAAGCTGCCCGGCATAAAATAAATTACCTGCCCGGCGGTTGCCGATGGATGGCTTAAAATTTGCCGTTTGCATGAGCGTATTGGCCAACCCATAAGCATTGCCTTTATAGGAGTTATAATCGGCAACAAAATCATTTATACAATAGCTTTGCTTATAATCCAGATGTTGCCTTATAGCTATGCCGCTAAAACGTTCAAGCCTGTCCATTATCAAATTAAAGTATTTTTCTCTCAGGTCGTCGTTATCCTCAATCCCAGGTGCCAGCGGCATCAGGATAAACAGGTTTTCGTGCCCTGCGGGTGCCACGGTATCATCGGTTTTTGATGGGCAGCAAACATAAAACAGTGGTTTTGAAGGCCATTGGGGCTCTTTATATATTTCCTGCGCATGCTGTTTCAGGTCGGCGTCAAAAAACAAAGTGTGGTGGTCAAGCCTATCTATTTTGCGTGTTACACCAAGGTAAAAAATAAGGCTTGATGGCGCCATTACCCGTTTGTCCCAATAGGTTTCCTGGTAGTTTCTGAATTGTGGCTCCAGTAGTTTTTCTTCTACATGATGATAATCGGCCGCAGCAATAACGCCATCATAGTCCTTCGTATCATGGGCAGTAGCAATTGCCGAAACCCGGTTGTTGACTACCTTAATTGAAGTAACAGCCGTATTGGTACGAAATTTCACGCCCTGCGCTTTGCAAACTTCCTGCATCCCCTCAATAATTTTACCGAAACCGCCCTTCGGATACCAGGTACCCAGCTGCAGGCCGGCGTAATTCATGAGGCTGTATAATGCCGGGGTATCTTCGGGCATGGCGCCTAAAAACAGTACAGGGAACTCCATGAGCGCTATTAGCCTGGGATTTTTAAAAAACTTCCTGACGTGTTTGCTAAAGGCAGTAAACACCTGTAATTTAAAAACTCCTTTAAACAGGTCCCAATCCAAAAATTCGGTAAGCGACAAACCGGGTTTGTAAACCAGTTTATTCATTCCCGTTTTATATTTATAAGCGGCCTCGGCCAAAAACACTTTTAATTGGGCCGCGCTACCGGTTTCTATCGACTCAAACAATTGGCATAAGGCGTTGAAGTCAGCAGGCACGGCCATAACACCATCATCACCAAAAACTACCGAAAATCCCGGATCCAGTTGTTTCAGTTCATAAAAATCGGCAGGCTTATAACCAAAGTCATTGAAAAACTTTTCAAATACCTCGGGCATCCAATACCAGCTTGGCCCCATATCAAACAAGTAACCGTTATTGGTGGTCAACTGCCGGGCACGGCCGCCTATGGCTGCATTTTTTTCAATCACATCAACCTGGTACCCGGCCTTTGCCAGGTATGCAGCAGCACTTAAACCGGCAAAGCCCGAGCCAATAACAGCAAAATTGGTTTTATTGTTCAAAATCAGCTAAAATGATTGTTTATGTAAATATGGTTCATCAACCCGGATAAACCAACTAATCAACAAACAAATATAGTACTTAATTGTATCAATAATTAAATTATTGTATAATATAGTACCAAATAAATAAAATTATTTACAACCTCGTGTTTTAAGATAAACCCTGTTAACTCAAGTTTGCCGCGGACGCCATTATCAGTTAAGTTAATATTAGCCTTATATTTACAAAAATTACAGCGTTTAACAGTCGTTTTAATTTGCCGGCGACGAAGTTATATGAAAAAGCACCTGCATTTACCGTTTATAATTGTATTACTGCTCCTGGTAATGATAAAGGCCTGGGCAACGCCGGGCCCACGGGGAAATGTGTCTTTTAACATATTATTCAAATCCACAACCGCCGCGCCCCAATTGATTGTTGGCGAGGTAACCGGGGCTATTTCTGCCTGTGCCGGTACCGCCTCTGCCAGCCCGGCCGTTCAGCAATTCACGGTGTCGGCAAGTGGTTTATCTGCCGATGTACAGGTTACCGCACCCGCCGGTTTCGAGGTATCGCTTACTGCCGATGGTACTTTTAATACAAGCGTTGTACTTACACAAACATCCGGCTTAATATCCAGCCAGGTAGTTTATGTCCGTTCATCGGCGCAGGCGGCGGTGGGTAATATTTCGGGCGATGTTGCACTAACTTCGGGCGAAGTAACGCAAACAGCAAGGGTAACCGGRCACGTTAATCCCCTGCCGCTTGTTAACTCCATTGCCGATCAAACCGTGCAAAACGGACAACTTACCACCGGCGTTATTTTTACAGGCACCGCGCGCAGCTTCAGCTGGACAAATGATAACCCTGGCATCGGCCTGGCCGCAAGCGGAAACCAGGGAATCACTCCGTTTACTGCTATAAATACGGGTACCACGCCTATTACAGCACATATTACGGTTACCCCCGCGCCGGCAAGCTATGCTTATGCAGCCAACAGCTCGTCAAACTCGGTTTCGCTTATCAATACCATTACCAATAATGTTGAGCAGGTTATAACCGACGGGATACCGGCAAACTCCAGCCCGCAGCGGCTGGTGTTTAGTCCCGATAAAAGCCTGCTGTATGTGGAAAACGAGGGTTCACATACCATAGCTGTAATTAATACCGCCACCAATAAAGTAACCGCCACTTTCCCGGCCGGGTTTGATCCTGTTGGCATGGTTATCAGCCCCGATGGCAGCAAGTTATATGTTACCGATGGCAGCATCAACCAGTTAACCACCATCAGCACGGCTAATTACGCCGTTATGAAAACCGTTACCACAGGCGATACCCCATATGATCTGACCATCAGCGCCGACGGTAAAAAACTGTATATCATCAACGCCGGCTCAAACATCGTACAGTTTTATGACACCGCTACCAGTTATTTTGAATATGCCATAATTACCGGCACATCACCCAACAGCATCGTCATCAGTCCCGATAATAAAACGTTGTACGTAGCCAATTATAACTCGCACGATGTAGCCGTGATAGATATTGCCGCCAGGCGTATCCTATATAAAATAGACGTTGGCACAGCCGCCAACTGCCTGGCCATAAGCCCGGATGGGGCAAGGCTTTACGTATCCCTCATTAACGACAAAAAAGTTACCGTCATCAACACCCTAACCCGCAGCATTGCCGCCATTGTTGATGTAGGCCAAAACCCGGCAGGCATCACCACCAACAGCGATGGCAGCAAGGTTTACGTGGTCAATTCCCTTTCGCCATATATATCCGTTATCAACGCGGCTACCAACACCGTTGCGCAACAAATCCCCGTTCAGCCTGGGGGCAGGTTTATGGCTATTTTAAGCGATAATGAATGCCCCGGTTTACCCGTTCAGTTTTCCATTACCGTAAACCCACCGGCAGTTCCGGTTGATATCAGCATCCCTAACAGCTTCTCGCCCAACGGCGATGGCAGCAATGATCTGTGGGCCATCACCGGCTTAAACGCTTACCCCCAAAACACCGTAGAAATATTTAACCGCTACGGCCAGCGCATATTCAGATCAGCCGGCTACAGCACCTCTTGGGACGGCACCTTTAACGGCCAACCCGTTCCGCCTGCAACCTATTATTACATCGTAAACCTGAAGAATGGCAAGAAGGCGCTATCGGGCAGTGTGACGGTGGTGAAGTAGTTTGCAGTTTTGAGTGGGCAGTAGTTATAATCATGTTATTGTAAAGCAGATGTCACCCCCTCAGGGCTGTCCTATATGTATCGCTTCTCAGCACCGGGCGGCGCCCCGTGCTGAGGGATTATGCCCTTTCAGGGCTGGCAATGTTAAATTATGGTCGTGTACGAAAATGTTGCCTATAGCCCGGCCTCGAAATGGCAACATACAATTGCAACAGGCATCGCCCATCGATTAAAACACACCAACCAAACAGCCCTGAAAGGGTGACATATCAGCCGCTGTGACCATATCAACAAGGGCGGAGGGTACAAATATTCGCCGGGCTGGTATTATGTTACTGACAAAGATGCCTTTGTTTTATACGTCATCATATGGGGAACGAGTTTGTTGGAGAACAACTCTAACAAAGCGCGGGCGAGGGTAGACTACGGACAACTGGGGGTACTAATCGTAATACCCTTTCTTAAACACAATTACCGATTCGCTAACTTCATTCGGCGAATCATCTCTGTTCGGGGCATACACACCTACGCCAAATTTATAAGATGTAAAGCCTGTATACATAATCTTTAACCCATCGTTCCACTCTGCAATTTGCTCTTCGACCGATGCATAGGGTAGGTTTAACAGCTCAATCGCAAACAAAATCGGATTTGCGGGCTTCACTATTTCTATTGCCTCACATAAAAAATCTTCATCATAACCTATAAAAAGCCCTAAATTTTCGAAAAAATCAGTTGGAGTTTTAGAAAATTGGTTACGGTAAAATTCAATATTAGGCTCTTTTAGGAGTTTCCTGATTTCATTTCTATGTAGTCCCAAAGGGATATTTCCGAGAGACTCATATGGCGTTATTGTGTAATCCATATTTTATTCTTTGGTTGTTGATGTTTTTGCCTTATTTAACTTATATGCGTAAGCTTTGGCTTGCTGTATGCCGATATCATATTTGTGTCGAATTTAGCTTTAACATCGCTAATATCTAAGTTCTTAGCACGTTCAAAACAAAGCCCGGCATCATGGCCAGGCTCTGTTTATTCTACAACATTGCTTTTATCTGATTCAGGTGTAGTTACAAACTACAAGCATAGCCGTTCGAAGTCGGAGAAATCGAACAGCGGCAGACTACGGACAACTGGGATCAACAGCTGTCCCCCTGGAAGTTTAACCTAAATTTAGGTTGACTTTTATATTATCAATATTTTCAATTACAGAAATATTTAGGATATTAACTCTTCTCTCCAGTAGATCGGCCATCTCTATTGTTGGGTTTGCATCAAATGGATAACAATTTTCTAAAGATTGGTTGTTTTTAACATGTTGTACCCAATCCGATGCCAATTCAGCATAACATTTTAATACTTCCCTTGTAGTATCGTCCTCATGGACATTTAGGTACACCATTGGTAAGTCCCCTGCTATTACCCATAAATAGTCGTTCTCACTACTGGCGCTATTATCAATTTTGAAAAGATATAAACCGAGCTTTGAACCAAGATTAGTATAAAGTGAAGCATCTACTATCTTTTTACACCAATCAAATCCTGTTAAAAATGAACTAGCTCGATTATAAACCGATATCGCCTCGGAATAATATTTTAATTTGGGACTGAAATCCCTATAATTTATTGGATATTTCATTAATTATCTTTTTTATTAGTGCCTCTTCTTTTTGCCCATTCTCTAAAATCACCAGCTGCCACCTCCTAGCCTGTGCACCCACATACCAAGTATACGCCACGCCTTTAGGACAACTAATAATATTATTGTTAACCTTAATGTCCGCGTATTAGTCTTTTGCCTTGTTTAAAATACAAACACCCGGACGCAAATAAACATCCGGGTGTTGCATATTCATTACTTAGCATGGCGTTTACCTATCAGCGGGGCATAAAACTGGAACCATGCGGTAGCTGGGCAGTAATTTGTTAATTTAAAGTCTTAATGCCTTTCTGGTCTCCATTTCCCATTCAGCTAAAATTGCTTTTTTATCACCATGTAGTAATTTTCGGTATTGCTGTAAATTTGCTGCGCCCAATCAAATTTTATCTCTTCACTTTTTTTTAACCAATATCGATAACTATTTAATTCATCGTCCGCCGCTTTTAATTCCGCATATGCCGCTGAATAAGATACTGCTTCAAAATGCCTCAAAGTTAATTTTCTGTTACTTTTATAATATTTATAAAAACTTTCAGYATCATATATTTTTGAAAGGAAGTCTTTATCTGCATGATTCATAGCAGCGGCCAATTCGGTCGCAAGCTGCTCCAAATTATTTTCATTATATTCCCACCATTGACGCTTATTTGGAGTTTTCAATGGATACCCAAAAGAAAGGATTATAAAATCTGTTGGTACATATAAAGGCATAACAAAAGCTACTATTTCAAATTGACCTGCCGAAAAAGCAGAACTATTAAAGCAGAAGCCCTTTAATAACCCGGCGTTTATTTCATGGTATATTAAATGATTCTTGTAATTTAGTATACTTACAGATAGTTGCTGTTTAATGTATTTATTAAAAAGCGCTTTTATTAAAGTACTTTTCATATTTAACGAATTGCAGTAACCTGGCTTGAACTGGATTATTAAAACTTTAATGCTTTTCGGGTTTCCGTTTCCCATTCATTCAAAATAACTTTTTTATCACCGGAAAGAAGCTTTTCCGTGTTGGCGTATACTTGTTTCACAAAAACACTATTCATATCTTCTTTATTTTTAAGAAACGAAAGACAGTCTTTTAATTCCTTATCGGCATCTTCTAATCCTGCATAGGCGGCTGAATAACATACCGCTTCAAAGAAACGAAAAGTGTTTTTTTTATCTTTTTTATAATAATTATAAAAATCCTGAGCAGTATTTATTTTTGAAAGAAACTCTTTATCAGCTTGATTGATAACTATGGCCAAATCTTGCCCAAGCTGTTCCGATTTGCTGTCTTCATAATTCCACCACTGACGCTTGTTTGGAGTACGCAAAAAATAACCAAACGTTAGTGCCACGAAATTTTTGGGAACATATAATGGCATTATAAAAACTACAACCTCAAATTGATCTGCTGCAAAACCCGAACTGTTAAAACAAAATCCTTTTAGAAGCCCTGATTGAATTTCCGTAAATATTATTTGGCTTTTGAACAGCCATCCTGCCTTTTTTAAGTGCTGTTTTATGTGTTTATTAAAAAGCGTTTTTATTAAAGTACTTTTCATATTTAACGAATTACAGTAACTCTGCTTGAACTTAGTTATTAGCTGCAAGTATAATCTTTCGAATCGGAGACATCTGAACAGTGGCAGAATGTGGACAACAAGGCACACGCGTGTTGCGTGTACCAGCCGAGGACGATATTTTTTAGGTCAACTCAAAGTATCATGATAATGCATCTTTATCAAACCATACCTCACTTTGGTTTCCTGAAAAGAAACGAAAGCCAGGCGGTAAAGCGAGGTATTTTATAATGTCTGGGCGTTGAAAGGCAAAATGATAATAATGTATTGTTTCTAATGAATTAATATTCCCGTCATAAAGATCAGTCGTGAGCCACCAACCAGTCATGTGGCCAGGGGATGGATAACGAACAGCATTTATTTCCTCGCCTGAAAAAACCCCTTTTGATACAACAATCATTTGACTAAATGTTGGGAACACAGGAATTCTATCAATCTTAACGCATTCTAACGTCTGTTCGTTTACAACTTCTATTGCGTAGTTAGCGCCTTCTGTAAAACCATCTCCGTTACTGTTAACTTCGTATATACTTAAAACAAAGTTTTCTCCAATAACAAATTTTAAAAGCCAGGAATAATATGCTATTGTTTGCCCATCTTTTATTGTAGCCTTAGAATCTATAAAATAATCGATTAAAAAACTTAATAGATTTAAATAGTCTCTTTCTTCTTTGTTTTGAATCAAAAGATCTATTTCAAAACCAATATTTTTTTTTAATCCCTCCGTCTTCAGGGATCGCCCGGTTTGTTTGATTTTTATTTCTCTTATACTTTTCATTTTTTAACAGTCATAATTGGACTTCTTACTATTGAACTTCTTATTATTGAACTCACTATTCCACCTTGTATCCTACTACAGCCTATGCATTGTGGAAATAATCGTTGCGGCGTTCCGTTAGAAACAAGAGCGCTAACAGGCTGGTGATCAGGTACAAAATTTCCGCTTTTAGTTCCCGCGTTTTTTACGCCACAAGTATGACATCCGGTTTCTTTTCCTATTTGATTTATCTTTGTTCTTTCAGCCGATGTAAACGTTTGTGCCTTACCCCTGGCACTAATTGATTCCCCTGCATAAGGCCCAGGTTCTAATGTACTGACAGCTTTAGCCTCTGCTTTCAAAGCCGCAGCACCTTTCTCTATAAGCTTCCCCCCTAAGCCAGCTGCTGCCCCAACAACGACATCAGTAGCAGCATCCTTTAACGACGTGCCTTTCCCTTGTATCGCCCTGTTTGCAACCCCGCCAACAACATTAGTTGCCGAAGACACAGCAACGGTAGAAAGTAAACTTAATCCACCTGTTGCTCCTGCTACACCACCTGTAATAGCGCCCTGAACAGCACTTCCGCCTACCGCACGCCAGTTTGTAACTTTACCACTATGGTAAATCTGACTTCCTGCTTCAATAGCTCCACCGATTACGCCACCTATAGCAGCACCTATAACAATATTCCAAAACTTGCCGTCCGGATCTGTCCTGACAATAGGGTTATTACCTACATATGCATAAGGCGAATCAAACTCTTGATCTCCTTCGTCTGGCGTAGGATCTACAGTAGTAAAACGACCAGTTACCGGGTCATAAAACCGCCAACCATAGTCGTAGAACCCAGTCTCCTCCTGCAATTCCTTATGATTATAAAGGTACTGATTTTTTGGAAATATGCTATATTGTGTAGATTGTATAGTATACCCGAACGCATAGTAATCATTCCGCTGCACGTTTAAGGGTGTCATCTGGGTTGCATCAGATGAATTCCAGGTCAGGGTAATTCTTGTATCTCCTAAATTATCTTTCAGGTCATACTCATACTTGTAAACAGAGCCGCTCTTACGAGCCCGGCCTTCCTCCGTTTGAATGAATGCTATCGCCGGTGTTGTACCTGTGTATTCATACTGGATGCCGCCTATATATTCGGTAATAGTGGTTATGCTTCCAGTAGTGGAAAGTTTGCGCAGCTTCCTGCCTGTGGCATCGTAAACATAAGCTACTGAAATACCGGACTTGGTTACCGTTTGCGGCAGGTTCAGCATATTGTAGGCTTGGGTAAGGCCACGGTTCAGGTCGGTGAGCTGGTTGCCATTGCCGTCATATGTATATTCTCCGCCCTGCTTTACCGCTTCAAAAAAGCCTACCGTTCCGCCTGCCACAATATCGTCTATCCGGTCAACTTTATTACCACTTACGTAGGTAAAAGTTAAACTATCAATTGCTGTACGGTTGTTGTTTACATTATCGTACCTGTTCAGTTTGAGAATATTACCCATCACATCATAGGAAAAATTCTCATTATAAAAATTATCATTGGCTGTCGCGCTGCTGGTTGATACGGCATTGGTAAGCCTGTTCAGTTTATCATAACCATAGTTATATGTAAGCGCGGGGTAGCTGTTGCCCGATATGGTACCGGTAAGTGTTTTAATGCTCCCTATATTACCATTATACTGCGGTGTACCGGCATCATCATATTTAATGTCCATGCCAAACTGGTCGTTGGTGTCAGTGTTGGTTAATCCGCCATCTGCCGTTAGGCTTGCATTATTAATATTTGATGTCCATCCGCGGGCGTTATACCGGTAATTTATGTTCTGCAAAAAGTTTGTCCCATTCAGCGAGTGTAATCCTTTTTTTACAAGCTGGCCGATTTCGTTATAAGTGGCTTGTGCTATCACAACTGGAGCCTGGGCTGCATTGGTACCATCCTTAAGCGTATTTGTTGTTTTTAGCCTGCGGCCCATATGATCATAGGTGTAAACATCCGTGGCGGTCAATAATAGCGTTGCCGCTGTTCCGCCGCTATTTTTCATATAATGCTGCCTGGTTACCGTCGCCGGCTGCTTGTTGAAATTGTAAGACGAGGAGATATCGTCATAATTGTATTGACTCAATGCCGATGAACCGCCCAAATAATGCTGGCTGAACGTTCGTACCGATTTGCCTTCCTCATCATAATAATTCACCGCCCACAAATAATCGGCCGTGGTGTTTAGCACCAGTATTTTGGTGGCTGTTACCAATCCGGTGGTGTGCGTACTGTTGCCGGGAACGGTATAAGTGGTAGGGAGGCCCGGAATACTGGTGTAAGTATCGTAATAAGTAACACCCAAAACTGTAGTCACAGTTAGCGGCCAGGCAGCAGAAGTATAACCCGTTCCGGTACTAACCGGTGTTTCCCAATAAGTACTTACGCCAGCTACAAGCGCCTGTACTGTTGCCTGGTAATTGGTTCCCGCCGTACTGCCCGGATGCTGGTAAATGCCTGTAATTACCGCCCTGCCAAAAGGATCATACTTGGTAACCGTCCATTCCTGCGGGACCTTCATGCGCTGTACAGAATCCTGGGCGCCAACCACCTGGTCAAGCTTATTGTAAACCATCAGGTCCCAGCCTTTACCGGGCACTTTTTTCATGGTTAAACGGCTGCGCCCGTCATAACGATACTGGTAGCATTTGGTATCCAAGGTAGTTTGGGATGTAGCTACCCCCGATGTATCTGGCCTTGCCCCCGGCGGCAATACAAAGCTGAGGTTATTACGCTCATCATACACGTAATAGGTGCTCAGCATTTCGGCTGTACTGCCTTTGATATTATACTTACGCTTAAGTACTATCTGCCCTTCTTTGTCCTTATAAGTTTCGGTAGTACCAAAGCACTTATCAGTAGGCTTCCAATTCTCATCCCGGCTGATGGTAATATCCAGCTGTCCGTTGGTATAGGTAGCCGTATTGCTTGTTCGCAGCAATGAACGGCTGCCATCGGCATTGATCCTGGCGGTATACAATGCTACCTGCCTGCTGCCATCATTGGCGGTTATATTGGTGGTGCTAAAAACTGTTTGATTGTTGGTTGTGTAAAGTATGCGTTGGGTATGGTTGGTACTTGCTTCGCTGGGTGTACCCGTTATTTTCCATGGTACGCCCGACGAGCCCTGTTCTATCGGCCGGCCAAGAGGCGATACTTCAAACCCGGTTTGCCCGTAGGGGTTAGGCGTAAGCACAATGCCGTTGCTTTGTTTCCCGTCCACCGTAGCCGTTCCCGCGGGGTTGTAAAAGGCGTTTACCCCCGCGTTGCTGTTTAAAGCATCGCTACGGTAGCTGCCATAACTGGTTGAAGTACTGCTGTAAGGCAAATATTTTTTATCTTCCCGGTCATAGCCATCGTAACTAAATGGCTGGATAACATCGTTACCGCCAAACGATGCCCGTTGCTGCACGGTTTGCAGCGACCGGCCCAGGCCATCGTCGTATTCAATGATTGTTTGCACCGAATCCTTCGTCGGCGTCAATGCGTCCAGTTTGGTTACCGTCGGTACTTTTAATCGCGGGGCGCGCGTGCGCACATAGTTCTGCGATGTGGTTTGAGCCCCGGCTGCCAGCGGGATCAATAAAGCGCCTGTGAAAAACAACAGGCTCTTTTTTAAGTGATATATTAATGTCATGAGGTTAAGATTAAGTGGTGATGCAATAAATTTAAAGCACATATTCATCACGGATCAATAACAATAGTCTGGTATCCATCGCCGGGCTGCAGGCTCAGGTTGTTGGTAAGACAGATCTGCTTGGTACCCACGCCCTGGCAACCGGAAGTTTCCACCGATGACGTTGACACCTGGTTGGTACCGGCCGCGATAGTCACCGAACCCGAACCAGTCGAGGTGGAATTGGGCCGCCCGTCGTAATACGTGTACACAGTGGTTTGCTGGTAATTCACAACCAGGTTTACCGGTACGTTAATCGGCACAGTTCCGTTGGCATCAGAGAATGCCTTGAAGATAAATGGCCGGTACGTATTGCCGTTGGTGGTAGTGCTTGTTCCCCAAAACATCTCCACATAAATGGTTACCGGTATCGGGCAGGCGGTTGTATTGGTGCCGCCGCTAATCCACTGGTATTGGTTATACGTAGGGCTTAGCGTGTTGTTGTCCCTTTGCTGAATCAGCTGTTCCCCGGTATTGCCGCTTGCGCCCTGTACACATTGCGTTGTGCCGGTATTAACCCAGCTGGGTTGCGGTATGGCATAGTTGTAATTAAAGTTTTTAAGTATGTTGCCGTCCTGGTCGCGAATGTTGAGCAGGCGCTTCATATCATCGTATTCGTAAAACTGGGTCAGGCCTTTCGTATCGGTTATACTCAGTACGCCTACTTCCGGTTTATACGTGTAGGTGTTCATCATGGCATTGGCAGGCACTAAACGCACTTCATCAATTAGGTTCCCGTTGCTGTTTACCGTTACCGATGTTATCCCCGTAAGCGCCCAGTCATAAACCTGCCAGCTAGCGGTTATGGTTTTGGCCACGCCTCCAACGGTTACCGTACCACTGCCCTTGGCCCATAAGCTAACCGTATAATTGCCCGATGGCAGGCCCGATTTGGTCATGGTGCCGTTATAGCATTTTACACCTGTACGGGCATCCGTAGTTACCACGCTTGCCGCCGTATAGGGCCAGCTGGCATCGTCGTCCTCAAAGCTGGTATAGGCCACCGATGATACGGTGGTGTTTTTAACCTGCGCTATCGGGTAATTGTTGTGGTATCCCCACAGGTAGCTTACCTGCGAGTTCCCGTCGCTGCCCGTCATGTCCTGCGATACCAGGTTGCCGCTGGTATAATCGTAGGTGTTTAAAATCCTTTGCTCAAACCCGGTGCTGCTGCTCAGTAAATTGAGGTATTGCCCGCCACCGTTTTTGGTCTCCTGGTTCATGCTGGCAACCGGTGCCATGCTGTTATATCCATACAATACGGCGGGTTTTATGAGGCTGCCGTCATAGGAGGTCACCGCGGAGTTGGTCAGCACCGAGTCGGTAGCCGACCGCTTCAGCCACAATTGCTTCTCTAAAACAGGCGAGTACACGTATCGCGCTGTCAATGCGCCCGAAACCGCCGGTGCATAATTTTCAGGATACTTGTTCTTCTCTACAATCGTAGTCCCCTTTGAATCGTTGGTGGTTATCAAAACCTGGTTGCGCGGCTTGGCATCATATACGTAGGTTTTGGTAGTTACCAGCGTGTCGCTGGTGTTATAGTATTTTACCTCCCGTTCCGAATCAAGCTTTGTCCATATCAAATCCAGGGAGTAAAAATCATAGGTATATACCCGCTCTGTGGGTTCGCCGGTTACCCAGCGCTTTTGTACGAACGGCTTTATGGCAAAGAAGCTGCTGTCGCCTATTATCGAATAATTATACTCTTTTTTCAGCACCTTGTTATAAACGCTTCCTGTCTTCTTAAAGTCTGTTTTCCTGACCAGCATTACGTCTGCCCCGGCCAAAGCCGAATTGTAATAATTGTAATCGCTCCTGCTCAACAGGTAGTCGCTGCCGTTTACCTGCTTTTCATAAACAGTACGGTAATACATGGGTTGAGACGCGCTCAATCCGTTGCCGTTGGCCGACGTATATGCCTGGAAATGTTTCACCGGAGTTGGCTGGGTGACTCCACCTATGGTATGCGGCCCTTCCCAGTAGTCTTTTCCGCCATAATCCGGGATATTCAGCAAAACACCTGTAGACATGCCTATGCTATCCTTATAAATGTATTCCTTTACCGACGAAGGCGTGCCGGTGGCCAAAAAGTCGGTATAATCTGTTACCCGTTTAATGCGGATTCCAGGTCCCGCCGCCCCTTCAATCACCTGGTTTGTCCGCTCCCTGTAACTAACGGAGCCAGCCACGTAATTTTCCTTCTCATCGCATTTGACGGTCATGGTATAGGTACCAGGCTGCAGCAAAACAGAATCGGTCTTTCCCGCATTGTCCTGGTTATAGATGATTGAAAAATTATAGGTTTGCGATCCCGTAATGATAACGTCGGGCGTAAAGTTCTTGGTCGGGTCGGTAGGCAGCCTGCCGTTCGGATAGCCGGCCACGTCTTTTGGCGTACGCTGCCAGTTCACTTTAACATATTGGGCAGTAACAACCTGGAAAGATAACGGTGTTGAGGTTATTACATTTACCGTATTGGTGTCCGGCCTGGATATAAAATCACTCGGCCCCAAGGTGTTATAAATATAATTCAGCCCGTTATTCGTTAGGTTTTGCTCGTATTCGAATAAGGTTGAGCCGCCTGTGGGGTACACAATTTTACTTAAGATGCCCCTGTTTGAATAGCTGATATCGGGTTCCCTGCTCACTCCATAAGGATAATACGGTTTGGGTATGATGATGGGGCCGTTTGAGGATCCGTTGGCATAGCCCCAGTGATCAACCCCGGTGCTTGTCTTTGAATACGCAACATCGCTGTTGTAAAAGAAAAAGTGCTTTTTCAGCGTAGCCGGATTTAGGCCTTCCTCGATGCCGGTAAGCTTAAGCCTCTTGGTATCAGCAGTACCGCTGATGTTGAAATAATCTGTCTTGAATTGAAACTTGTTGATCAGCTCCCCCAGGTAATTGTACACCTGGATATTGTCCAGCCCGCTGGAGGTCATATCCTGCCGCTTGGAGGTGGTAGGATTAAAATCAATCCTCATTTTTGAAGTAGTGATCCTCGAAAGCCGGATGGTGCCCACCTTTAGCGGGAATTCATTGCCAAGTTGTGAAAAAGTGTAGCCTGGAAGGGTATTGGTTACGTCAACGTTCAGCGTTTGGCTAAGTGGTCCGGCCTGGGCCACTACCTCGGGGGTGTCATAAGTAAATAAAATCTGATCCTTTGTATCAGCCGAGGTGACGGTTTGCAGGTACCAACTTGAGGTATAGCTGACCGGAGGGTTATAAAACGGCCGGTAAGCGTCCTGAATCTGTGTGATCTTGGAGTTTGTCAATTCCGTTGTCCAGAACCTGTAAGTTGTACCCTCGGGGGTGACGATGGTAAAGCCGTCGACGGCGGTCTCCCTTATTATGGTCAACTGCTGATATGGGTACTGGTAAACCTTGCCTTTGTAAACGACGAATTTGCCCGAATGCCCCGCAAAGTTAAACGCGTATATATCGGGTTCTAAATCGATTGACAGTCCATACATGGCCTGATCCATAAAGCTTTGGGTAATAGAATCCGGCTGGTGAAAGCGCCAGTCAACATCCTGGTATTTCGAAGAGACGTGCTGGTCTTCGTCCACCTTATCCTTGATGATGCGGGTAATTACCCCTCCGGCATCGAGCGACCAGCCGGCACCCACCCAGCTTGCTTCCTCAAATGGCTTTAAGCCATTGTTGTGATAGTTCAACGATATCGGAATTTTGAGCTGTTTGCCCGCAGCCTCGGTAAGCGGGATGCTGATGTTCGGGATCCCCGTTTGCAGACTGACCGGGACGATGCCGTATTTCCCTAATGATGCGGCATTAGGCGATGGCGGGATCAGGTCGGTTCTTAATGAAAATTGGGATGAAGGATTGGTCTGTGCATGTACTTTCGTAAAAAACGAAAACAAAAGTACAAAGCAAAGCGCATGCAGCGTTAGGGGTCTTGTCGAAAACATAGTTATACGTGATAAAGCTTGGAGTAATTTAATATATTAGTTACCAGTCCGGTTAAGCGTGCAGTGCACCACCGAGCCGTTCAGGCTAATGTTCATGCCGATGGAATCGTTGTACACCGTTCCGTTGTGGTACACATCAAGCCCGTTCATGGTAACTTTAAAGTGCAGTCCGGCGGTATCCAGTTTGCCCTGGTCAATCGGGAACTCGCCCAGCGGGCTTTTGGCGGTACCGGCGACGGAATCGCCGATGAGCGTGAAATTATAGGTTAACGGGTAGGCGGTGCTGTCGGCCCGGCGAAGGGCGCCGGTCCATTTGCCACTTAGGTTGGTTGCAGCAACAAAGCATAAGGCAAAGCAGCCGGATAATACGGTGGTGATAAGGATTCCTGGTTTCATTTAGTTATAGGGTATCAATAGTTTATGCTAAAATTAATAGCATAAAAATTATTCTGCAATAGGTATTTTCACCGGGTGGCACCCCGTTAAAACACGGGGCGCCAGATTTTTCACACAAATGTTAGTCGGTTACGGCGCGAGCCGTTTTCAGATTTTGGGCAAAGGGAAGCGGATTGAAATACTCCCCCCCTTTGGCGCAAGTGTTGTGCGGCTGCGTGCGTGAGGGTCACTTGTGACTTCCTTTAACAAATACCGATCATAACACAGGTGAGCCAATGCTCAAACCTTTACTCGACACCTGTGCTAAAACGTATTAGCGCCCCCTGGCGCACGCGTGCCTCGTGTGCCCGGCTGACGGGTAAACACCACGATACCATTGTATTTTTTTGTTCGATATTGACAATAGAAAAATGTTACACGTGACACGCCGACACCAGCAAACAGTTGGGCAACTTATAAACCGTTTTAGCATGTAAACCTATGGCCGATATTATCAAGTTACGCCTTCCGCAAGTAAGTATTTCGGCTGCCGCCCCGATAACATCGGAATGCACCCGCTTGCAAATCACCGTGTTTTTGTGGAGCATTGAAGCCTACGGTTTCCGGCGTTCGCGTTAGGGATTGCAATGGGTACCGGCCGGTGCGTAATGCCTGCAGGCGTATGAATGGAAAGCCCGGCCCCGTTTCTATCAACGGGGAAACGCCCGGATTAGATTTGAGATGTGAGATTTTAGATATGAGATTTTTTTGAGTGGTGGAGATTTTTTTATAGGATGACCAGGCTTTGGGGCAAAAGTAATTGGGACGGGTTGCCATATCAGGTGCTATTTCATCTGCTGATTTTGCAGCCAACAACCTATGTAGCAAAGCACAGGCCTGTCATCGCTAAAGCAGCCGCGCAAAACCTGCACAAAAAGGAGATAATGCCTCCCTGACATAACCGAACCCCGGCAAGGTGGAACAGTGCGTCAAAACGCTGAGGAGCTTGCCCGCAAACATTCTTGTTGCAAAAACCGGCGGGTTGCAATGCAGAATTGAAAGCATTTATGTACCTTAGTTACAGCACGTTCTCATGCGTAGCAATTTATGCACCTTGCACAATTAGTTTCACTTTATACCTGGATTGTTATTACAGCATTTGGCAATGGCAATTATAAAAACGCGCAACTAACTGCTGTTAACAAAGTTGTTTATAACGCCTTTAAAAAAAATGTAATTGACCATAAAAGCCTGCTGATTAAACACCCGGCAAAAGATATTGGTAATTATTTGTTCAGATTGATAGATGAGGATATTTATAACTATTGGGCGGGTACCCCCTGGGAATTTCATGGAACTACACAGCAACCCAAAGCAGGAAGTATTGCTTGCGGGTATTTTATAACCAATACCTTAACAGACCTCGGTTTTAAGATTAACCGGGTGGGCCTTGCCGAAGTTCGTTCCGGCGACATGATCAAAAAGCTCTGCGCGGGCATTGAATCATTTAATAGCCTCGGTAAACTGAATAGCTACCTGGCCAAACAGCCCATTAACTCGGTTTTCATTATTGGCCTTGATTTTCATACCGGCTATATTGTTAAAACCACTACCGGTTGCTATTTCCTTCATTCCAGCTATATCAACAAGGAAGGAGTGGTACGGGAAAAAACAGATACATCGCCAGCACTAAGCACCAATAAATTTTTCATGATTGGCAGTTTAACAGCAAACAAACATCTGCTACGAAATTGGGTTGCTAATAAGTCCCTGTTGTAAGTAATTTTTCAAACTACCCACCATTACACCTGGAGGTGGTGTGCTGCATTCAAGTGACACTACCTTGTCAGTAAACCGTTTACCCGCATAGCAATTTATACCTGTAGTAACTTATTGCATATTTATTGCCTATTAATATCAATAACCTGCGCAGGAAGTACATCTTTTTACCACAAACGTGTACCTTTTGTAAGCTAAATTCAGCAAAGCAAGGTATCCAACCGAACACCAATGAACTAATGAATGATTGAACTTTTCAAAACGCAAAAACCCCTCATCAATATGATGAAGGGTTTCACGATTCAGCCTTTAAGGCGGATAAGATTTGGCACCGACCTACTCTCCCACGTTTTACCGCAGTACCATCGGCTCTGGCGGGCTTGACTTCTCTGTTCGGAATGGGAAGAGGTAGACACCGCCGATATAGGCACCTGAATTTCTTTTGAGCTGAAAGCATAACGCTTTTTTGCCAATTCATYTATTTGTTTAACTTCTCGCTTTAGCCTTTTGGCCTTCTGCTTTTAGCTTAACAATGACATATTATTGAAAGAAGTAATTAATCAGAGAAAACAACAATATTGTATTTTCAGTGAGTGGTTGATTAGGTTAAGTGGTCGATTAGGTTCCTGGTCTTACAACCATTCTCTTAATCAACTTAATCAACTTATTTCACCACTCACCATTCAATTACCTGCTATGAGAAAGCTTCGGGCAATTAGTATCACTCGGCTATGATGTCACCACCTTTATACCTATGACCTATCAACGTAGTAGTCTGCTACGACCCTCAATGGAAGTCTCATCTTGTGGCTAGTTTCGCACTTAGATGCTTTCAGCGCTTATCTATTCCCAACGTAGCTACTCTGCAATACAGCTGGCGCCATAACAGATTCACCAGAGGTTAGTCCAACCCGGTCCTCTCGTACTAAGGTCAGCCCCACTCAAACTTCCTGCGCCCACAACAGATAGGGACCGAACTGTCTCGCGACGTTCTGAACCCAGCTCGCGTGCCACTTTAATGAGCGAACAGCTCAACCCTTGGGACCTTCTCCAGCCCCAGGATGTGACGAGCCGACATCGAGGTGCCAAACCTCCCCGTCGATATGAGCTCTTGGGGGAGATCAGCCTGTTATCCCCAGCGTACCTTTTATCCTTTGAGCGATGGCCCTTCCATGCAGAACCACCGGATCACTATATCCGTCTTTCGACCCTGCTCGGCTTGTCTGCCTCACAGTCAAGCAAGCTTATGCTATTGCACTCCACGTACGGTTACCAAGCGTACTGAGCTTACCTTTGAAAGCCTCCGTTACCTTTTTGGAGGCGACCACCCCAGTCAAACTACCCGCCAAACAATGTCCTCCACATTGCAGAGTTAGACACCAAATACAGAAAGGGTGGTATTTCAACGTTGACTAAATGACTCCTAGCGAAGCCACATCACAGTCTCCCACCTATCCTACACATCCTGTATCCGATATCAATGTTAAGTTGTAGTGAAGGTGCATGGGGTCTTTCCGTCCCGTTGCGGGTAACCGGCGTCTTCACCGATACCACAATTTCACCGAGCTCATGGCTGAGACAGCGCCCAGATCGTTACACCATTCGTGCAGGTCGGAACTTACCCGACAAGGAATTTCGCTACCTTAGGACCGTTATAGTTACGGCCGCCGTTTACCGGGGCTTCGATTCAATGCTTCGCCTTGCGACTAACATCCCCTCTTAACCTTCCGGCACCGGGCAGGTGTCAGGCCATATACGTCATCTTTCGATTTTGCATAGCCATGTGTTTTTGTTAAACAGTCGCCTGGGCCTTTTCACTGCGGCTTCCATTGCTGAAAGCGCCCCTTCTCCCGAAGTTACAGGGCCATTTTGCCGAGTTCCTTAGCCATGATTCACTCGAGCACCTTAGGATTCTCTCCTCGACTACCTGTGTCGGTTTACGGTACGGGTTTTTATAACCTGAAGCTTAGCGGGTTTTCTTGGAAGTCTGATTACCTGAACTATTACCGCCTCCGAAGATTTGGTATACTATCAGCTTTCAGCAAGATCTGCGTACTTAACTACAAATCCTATACCTACGGCCTTTAACGAACTATTCCGTCAGTTCGCGTCAGTGTCACTACTCCGTCACCGCATCGCAGTTATAAAAAGTACTGGAATATTAACCAGTTGTCCATCGGCTACGCCCTTCGGCTTCACCTTAGGCCCCGACTAACCCTGATCCGATTAGCGTTGATCAGGAAACCTTAGTCTTTCGGTGGGCGGGTTTCTCTCCCGCCTTATCGTTACTTATGCCTACATTTGCTTTTCTATTCCCTCCACAGTCGGTTGTCCCTCCTGCTTCGCCGGATAATAGAATGCTCCCCTACCAGATGCATTRCTGCAAATCCATAGCTTCGGTATACTGCTTGATGCCCGTTTATTATCCATGCCCGATCGCTCGACTAGTGAGCTGTTACGCACTCTTTAAATGAATGGCTGCTTCCAAGCCAACATCCTAGCTGTCTGTGCAATCGGACCTCGTTAGTTCAACTTAGCAGTAATTTGGGGACCTTAGCTGATGGTCTGGGTTCTTTCCCTCTCGGCCCTGGACCTTAGCACCCAGAGCCTCACTCCAGCGTATATTAATAAGCATTCGGAGTTTATCTGGATTTGGTAGGATTTGACTCCCCCGCACCCAATTAGTAGCTCTACCTCTTATTAACTCAACCGCCAGGCTGTTCCTAAAAACATTTCGGGGAGTACGAGCTATTTCCCAGTTTGATTAGCCTTTCACCCCTACCCACAAATCATCCGGAAACTTTTCAACGTTTATCGGTTCGGTCCTCCAGTACCTGTTACGGCACCTTCAACCTGTCCATGGGTAGATCACAAGGTTTCGCGTCTACCTCCCCTGACTATACGCCCTATTCAGACTCGCTTTCGCTTCGGATCCGTGTCTTAAACACTTAACCTTGCCAGGAAAGAGTAACTCGTAGGCTCATTATGCAAAAGGCACGCCGTCACMSMACRARKSKGCTCCGACCGCTTGTAAGTACACGGTTTCAGGTTCTATTTCACTCCCCTGTTCGGGGTTCTTTTCACCTTTCCCTCACGGTACTGGTTCACTATCGGTCTCTCAGGAGTATTTAGCCTTACCGGATGGTGCCGGCAGATTCCCACAAGGCGTCTCCGACCTCGCGGTACTCAGGATACCACTATCCTACTATTCATTACCCGTACGCAGCTGTCATGCTCTATGGCTGGGTTTCCCACCCCATTCCGGTTTTGTTTAGTATTCATGTTGTGGTCCTACAACCCCAATTATGCCGTAACATAATTGGTTTGGGCTTCTTCCCTTTCGCTCGCCACTACTCAGGAAATCATTATTATTTTCTCTTCCTCTGCTTACTTAGATGTTTCAGTTCAGCAGGTTTGCGCATTTATGCAAYTAKTCTTCAAMTARTTAGGTTTCCCCATTCAGAAATCTACGGATCAAKTCTTATTTGCAGATCCCCGTAGCTTATCGCAGCTTATCACGTCTTTCATCGCCTCTGAGAGCCAAGGCATCCCCCGTGTACCCTTTCTTACTTTCTTCTACTATACCGCCTTTTGCYCGGTATGTATGCTTTTTGATTCTTGTTGCCGTTTTTAGTATCAAGTACTYAGTATCAAGTAGCAAGACCGAAGCCTTTCTCYTTTTTACTTTTCCGTAATATTCAAAAGCCTGCAACAGTCCTCTATACTGTTGTCTTCTCTTTTTTATTACTTCTTCCAATATGTCAAAGAACTTTACCCCTATTCCATTTAACTCTTAAATGGTTTATTTGCATTATATCCTATTCCTTTCGGAAAACGGAGGGTGTGGTGGAGAATAACGGATTCGAACCGTTGACCCCCTGCGTGCAAGGCAGGTGCTCTAGCCAGCTGAGCTAATCCCCCTAAAAATGAATGATTGAATTATTGAATGTCTGAATTATTGAATACTTTTTATTCAGTAATTCTATAATTATCCAATTCAATAATTGCTTGTAGTCCCGAGCAGATTTGAACTGCTGACCCCTACATTATCAGTGTAGTGCTCTAACCAAGCTGAGCTACAGGACTTTTTTTTAGTTTGCAGTTTTGAGTTCTCAGTTTGCAGTCTTAGCTTCACTTTCGTGCTAACTGCTAACTGCTTACCGCCAACTGCTGACTGCCTACCTTATCCTTCACTCACCTTTCGGCTTCGCTCCACATAGATGGCTTCATCTTTTGGGTTTCCTTTTTGTGTTTAATTATTGAATGACTGAATTATTGAATTAGTGATTTAATGTATGGCCTAAACCACTCACTTAATCAACTAATCAAACTCAATCAACCAATTTTAAGAAATAATCATGTAGGTAACTTGTTACAATAACTTAGCTCGAGATACTGCTCCAGAAAGGAGGTATTCCAGCCACACCTTCCGGTACGGCTACCTTGTTACGACTTAGCCCCAGTTACCGACTTTACCCTAGGACGCTCCTTGCGGTTACGCACTTCAGGCACTTCCAGCTTCCATGGCTTGACGGGCGGTGTGTACAAGGCCCGGGAACGTATTCACCGCGTCATTGCTGATACGCGATTACTAGCGAATCCAACTTCACGGGGTCGAGTTGCAGACCCCGATCCGAACTGTGAATGGCTTTAAGAGATTGGCATCCTGTTGCCAGGTAGCGGCCCTCTGTACCATCCATTGTAGCACGTGTGTAGCCCCGGACGTAAGGGCCATGATGACTTGACGTCGTCCCCTCCTTCCTCTCTATTTGCATAGGCAGTCTGTTTAGAGTCCCCACCTTAACGTGCTGGCAACTAAACATAGGGGTTGCGCTCGTTGCGGGACTTAACCCAACACCTCACGGCACGAGCTGACGACAGCCATGCAGCACCTAGTTTCGTGTCCCGAAGGACTTGAGCGTCTCTGCTCAATTCACTAACTTTCAAGCCCGGGTAAGGTTCCTCGCGTATCATCGAATTAAACCACATGCTCCTCCGCTTGTGCGGGCCCCCGTCAATTCCTTTGAGTTTCACCCTTGCGGGCGTACTCCCCAGGTGGAATACTTAACGCTTTCGCTTAGACGCTGACCGTATATCGCCAACATCGAGTATTCATCGTTTAGGGCGTGGACTACCAGGGTATCTAATCCTGTTTGATCCCCACGCTTTCGTGCCTCAGTGTCAATTTAACCATAGTAAGCTGCCTTCGCAATTGGTGTTCTGTGACATATCTATGCATTTCACCGCTACTTGTCACATTCCGCCTACCTCTAGTTCATTCAAGCTCATCAGTATCAAAGGCACTGCGATAGTTAAGCTACCGTCTTTCACCCCTGACTTAATAAGCCACCTACGCACCCTTTAAACCCAATAAATCCGGATAACGCTTGGATCCTCCGTATTACCGCGGCTGCTGGCACGGAGTTAGCCGATCCTTATTCTTACCATACATTCAGCTTTCTTCACGAAGAAAGGTTTATTCTGGTACAAAAGCAGTTTACAACCCGTAGGGCCGTCTTCCTGCACGCGGCATGGCTGGTTCAGGCTTCCGCCCATTGACCAATATTCCTTACTGCTGCCTCCCGTAGGAGTCTGGTCCGTGTCTCAGTACCAGTGTGGGGGGTCATCCTCTCAGATCCCCTAAACATCGTAGCCTTGGTAAGCCGTTACCTTACCAACTAGCTAATGTTCCGCATGCCCATCTTGTTCCTATAAATATTTGATTAAATTGCGATGCCACAACTTAATGTTATGCGGTCTTAATCTCTCTTTCGAGAGGCTATCCCCCTGAACAAGGTAGGTTACATACGTGTTACGCACCCGTGCGCCACTCTCAAGGAAAGCAAGCTCTCCTATCCCGTCCGACTTGCATGTATTAGGCCTGCCGCTAGCGTTCATCCTGAGCCAGGATCAAACTCTCCATTGTAAAATGTTTTGTTTGTTCACTGACCCTATTATTAATAATAGAATCTGTATAATTATTATATCTTTATACAGTATCTAACTTTTGTTATCATAACYCTTCYGCCTCTTGCTTCCTGCTTTACGCCTTCCGCTTTCYGCTTCCGTGTTACTCTACATGATTTTCTATTTCTTAAAAGAACTTTCYCGCTTCATCATCCGAATCCGCTATATGTTGTCGAAGTTTWACCTTCTTAACTTTTCATYTTTATTACCRGAATCGCTCYGGCTTTTTAACTTCTTTTGCTCCTCAAAGCAACCCTCCGTTTGGGTCTGCAAAGGTAGTAAACCTTTTTACTTTTCCAAAACTTATTTTTTCTTTTTTTTATCTCTCGATCTCTAAAGAATCTCCTCCGTTTTGTTCGCCTACCCCTCTCTCTTTTCTCCCTCCGTGGCGGGGTGCAAAAGTAGTAAACTTTTTCGCTTTCCGAAATTTTATCTGAAGTTTTTTTGAGCCTGCGTTTTATTCTCTCTCACCTATCCCCGCTTCAAAAACCCCTTCAGTAACCCTTCTAAGAACAATCCCGCTTCCTTATTTGCGGGCTGCAAAGGTACACGCTTTTAACACTTATCCAAACTATTTTTAACATTTACTTTACAATAAAATGTAACTCGCTATCGATCAGAGAATAAAAATAAAGCGAGTACCTATTATTAGCGAATTATTGAGGGATATGCAGCGGCTAACTTAACTATATGGTATACCTATATATTAATAGTATCATTCACCACAACTTTGCCGCATAGCCTTTTTTGCGTTATTCTCGGAAAATCATGTGGCCGTAATCAACATTGTAGGTCTCCTGCTGCACAGGGCCATCAAAAATAAGATACCGCACAACAGTCAATCTTATTCCGGTTAATATATATCAACACACCAATATGAAACCACTTAATAAAACTTGATATGTAAATTCAAAAGCCCCCTCCAGAAAGAGAGGGCTGGGTAAGTGTCAATATTCCAAAACCACGTGTGGTTTAAATGTATCTGTCTTTACTTCGGCCTTCAATTCATGCAATATATTGTATAGGCCAAAGTTGGTGCGGTTTACATATATAAAGTGTTTAACGCCCCGCGCCTGTTTAAACTCGGGCATTTTGGATAGGCGCTCGCCAAAAGCAAAAAGCTTGTCGAAGAACTCTGATTGGCTGAAATCGAAGTGATCATCAATATAAGGCATGGCAAACAGGCTTATCATTTCTTTAAACTGGCCGTAAAAAAACTCAACCTGCGCCGGGGTATCATCTTTACGGATCATATCCAGCAAACGGAAGGCTTTAATAGTTTCTTCCTTATTATCCAACAGATTGGTTGAAGTAAGCGAGAAGAAAGGGTAGTAAAAATCCTCCGGCATCTCTTTAATACAACCAAAATCGATACATCCCAATTTACCTTCGGGAGTTATCAGGAAGTTGCCAGGATGCGGGTCGGCGTGCACAGCGCGCATCTCGTGTTGCTGAAAATTGTAAAAATCCCAAAGGGCCTGCCCTATCTGGTTCCGCAATTCCTGCGATGGGTTGGTGGCTAAAAACTCTTTAAGGTGTTTACCTTCCAACCAATCCATAGTAATAATACGCTTGCTGCTCAACTCCGGGTAATAAGTAGGGAATATTACATTATCCAAATTGGCACATGCGGTAGAAAATTCTATAGAGCGGCGTACTTCCAGTTCGTAGTCGGTTTCTTCCAGCAGGCGCTCTTCAACCTCGCTCATGTACACATTCAATTCCTTTTCGCTCATGCCCAGCATCCTGAAGGCAAATGGTTTGATAAGTTTCAGATCGGACGAGATAGATTCGCCCACACCGGGGTACTGAATTTTTACGGCCAATTTCTTACCGTTGAGTTCGGCCTGGTGAACCTGCCCTATTGATGCGGCATTGTTTGACCGGATGTTGAATTTATCGTAGATCTGATCGGGATTTTTCCCAAAATATTTCCTGAACGTTTGCACAATCAGCGGGCCCGAAAGTGGCGGCGCATTGTATTGCGATTGTGTGAACTTATCTACATATGCCTGTGGCAGCAGGTTTTTATCCATGCTAAGCATCTGTGCTACTTTAAGGGCGCTGCCTTTAAGCTCGCTTAATGATTGGTAAATATCAGCTGCATTATCCTCGTTCAGCTCAGATTTATCCATATCCGGGTTGAACAATTTTTTTGAATAATGCTTAATATAATTGCCGCCTATTTTAAAGCCAGTTTTTACAAACTTGGCGCTGCGTTCTGCTTTGGTTGTTGGTATGCTATTTTGTTCGGGCGAAGCTCCCTGTGAATATTCTCCACCGGCCGATGGAAAATCTGTTTCGCTATCTGTCATAATAATTTTTAAAGTCCATACTCCTTTACATCCCGCCGTTTTTCACCAGGAATTTTCCGTATTCAAATAAATTGTCAATGGGTGAGCGTTGGAAAAGGTCGAACGTTACATTGACGCCTTTTTCAATAGCCTCATCCGTTTTCTCAAATCCCGTAGAATTATCATTTACCCAAAAGTTGAGTACAAATACAAATTGTACCCAAAGCGCATCTTTATAACGCTTGCTGAAAAATTTACGGTCGGTAAGTTCCGTGGTTTCTATGCCTTCCTTCAATATATCTTCGGCAAAGCTTTCGAAAGCAGTTTTCATCGGTTCAAACACGCGGGGCGTAGTAAAACCTCTTGGCTGTTTTTTGATGGAATATATTGCAAAGCTGCGGCCGCCCTTAAGCAGCTCAAAAAAACCGTAAAAGTAAGATAAAGCCCTTTCGCGGGCAGAATATTGTGCCCAAACTTCCTGGCTTTTTATTTCGGCGATTGTTTTAGTTGTAAAACCTGCCCAAATAGCTTGCTCCACGGCTTCAAACGAGCCATAAAACTGGTAAAACTCAGCCTCGGTCATTTCATTTTGCTTGGCGAATATATATACCGAGTTAGGCTCCGAGCCTTCGGTTAGCACATAATCAATATATGCGTTCTGGATACTTTCGATAGTTGCCATATTTGATTTGGTTGGCCTCACCTAAATCCTCTCCAAAGGCGAGCACTTTTGATTGGCGCGTTAGTTATAAATTTATTTTTCAGATTGTTATTTGTACCCCTCCCCTCTAGAGAGGGCCCGATTGAAGCTTATATAAACATCTCCACCGTACGCTGCAGCTCTCTTGCCTGTACAACACCCGCCTGGCGCCATTTGGTTTGTCCTTTTTGGAATATCATTAACGTTGGTACACTTTGTACACGGTATGCGCTTGCCGCTTGCGGGTTTTTATCAATATCAATTTTGATAATTTTTACTTTATCGCCAAGGGCGTGTTTTACATCCTTTAGTATAGGCGGCATCATTTTACAGGGGCCGCACCACTCGGCCGAAAAATCGACCAATACCGGAATTTCTGAAGCTATTATATCCTGGAAATTTGCCATAATTTTTTTGCTGTTTAGTCGATTGCTGATGGTTAATAGTTATCTGCTATCATTATCAATAATAACCATTATTTTAGATAAAAGTTTACTGAACAGACGCTTAATTGGAAATATGACTTTCCGACTATGAACCCTTAACTATTGACTATGAACAAGACCACAGCAACCAGCATTTACCTAACGCTGGCACTTTTTATTACATCGTTTGGGGCGTTTGCGCAAGACAAACCCACCGTTATACCACTTTGGCCAAATGGTGCACCCGGCTTTGAAAACAGGCGAAATGAGCCCGAGCAGGCTAAGGATTACTGGGTAAAAAACATTCACAATCCGTCGCTTACAGTTTTTACTCCGCCGGCAGGTAAAGCCAATGGCGCGGCAGTGGTAATATGCCCGGGCGGCGGCCACCGGTTGTTAGTTTATACCGCCGAGGGGATTGAACCGGCAAAATATCTTAATGATCTGGGTATTACTGTATTTGTGCTAAAGTACCGTTTAGGCCGTGATACCCTATCGCCATATAAAATTGATGTGCACACCAAACAGGATGGGTACCGGGCAATGCGCCTGGTACGCAGCAAGGCAGYGGAATATGGCCTGGACACCAACAGGATAGGCCTGATGGGCTTTTCGGCAGGCGGCGAGGTTGTTGATATGGTTGCTTTTGCCGACGGCAAAGGCGATCCTAATACCTCCGACCCAGTTGACAGGCAAAGTGCCGGCCCTAAGTTTATCATACAGATTTACCCCGGCCCCTTATACATACCGGACGTGGTACCGGCCAACGCCCCTCCAGCCTTTTTATTAGCAGCCAATGACGACCCATGTTGTGCGGTGCCGGTGGTAAGTTTGATGCAAAAATACCGGGAGGCGAAGGTACCCATCGAAGTGCATTTGTATGCCCAGGGGGCCCATGGTTTTAACATGGGCAAACGCTCAAAATTACAAAGCATCAGCACCTGGCCGCAACGTTTGGCCGACTGGCTGGCCGACAACGGTTACCTAAACCCGGCAAGTAAGGAACGGAAGAAAATTTTGCATTAATTATCAAGAAAACTTCTTAAAAGGCCATTTCCATGCCAAAATAGGGTAAAAAACAGTAAATTTTGAGCATTAAATTGGCACCCATTAATAAAAAAACATGCAAAAATCTTACAAAAAAATACATTTTTTGCAACTTTAAAAAGCACCCATCCAACTGTCGACAATCAATGAACCCGGCACACCGTTTCATCGTCGGCTAATCATAAAAACAGCCCTGCTATCACCATCGATAACCGGGCTGTTTCGTTATTATTTTCCTTCCCCGACATGCATCCCTGCAAATCAAAAACACCCCCTTCAGGGGGCTGGGGGGCTTATTGTATTTTATAACAACTTTCGGTAAAGGCTGTGCTTCGGGAAGCTGCGTATACTACGTTGTTTAATATTTGGTAACCGATGGTAACACTTCGCATCTGGCGTACCAAAACAACGCCGGTAGCATTGTCAATCACATAAACACCGTTGGTATTGCTATTTGAATAAGTTTGGCGCTGTGCGCTTTCAAAGGCGATAGTAGTGGTTTTATCTGTTTTCGATTCTATCCAGAACGTATTTTTTACACTATTACCAGCGCCGGCGGTGGTGGTATCCACCCAGGTGTAACCTTTTTTCATGGTTTGAAACGCTGCGTAATCTACGGTTAACCCTAAAGAGCTGCCTTTAACCAACTGATCATTTTGTAAACCTGTAAATGCAAATAGCGTATCATTAACGGCCTGGTTACCGCCGCCTTTGATATCAAAAATAGTGTCGCGGGTGCCCAGGGTAACATTAGCCGTTTGCCCAACCATAGCGGTAAGCCGTTTCTGGATATACGAACTGGTATCTGATGGCAGATCGGAGTTATAGGCCATCGATTTGCCCATAGCAAACAACGTATCGGCAATGCGTTTGGTAGTAACCGCAACCGCGAAACCCGACTTTGTGGCATCGGTAACATTGTAGTTTTTTGTCACCGATGAGTTGCTGCTGATACTAAACTTTTGATCATACCGCTGCAAAACGGTGTTTGAGTTTACCAGGGTAGTTTTTTGATACCCATCGCCTTTTTTAAACGCAAGCTGCCGGTGCTCATCAGCAACTGCCGCAGGCAGTATTAAAGGTGTAATCACTGTAGTATTTAACAGGGCGCTTGCCGGCAGTTCCGTCGCTTTTTTCATATCAAGCTTGCGGGGTGCCGTTTGTGCAAAGCATATTCCGGCTACCACCGCAAGCGATAGCGTTAAAATGGCTTTTAGTTTTTTTATATGTGTTCTCATTTTATCTTTTTTATGATTGAGGCCGTAATTTGATTTTGTTTATGGCTTGTTCATGGTCCATAAGTCATGGTTCATAGTTTTGTCCGTGGCTTATTTAAATCATAGTTCATGGTTCATAGCGCGAAAAATTGTACTAAACCTGTTCTGCAGAATTTAAAAAAAGGCTATGAACCATGAACGAACAACCGTGAACTACCCCACATTTACCATTAATGCAACGGTTTTAAGCCAGGTATTGGCGGCGGCATTTTTATCGGCGGCGGCGTTGGTATCGGCGGCGGCGGTACTATCGGCGGCACCTGCGGTATCGGCGGCGGCGGCGTTATTGGCGGCGGCGGTGTAATCGGCGGTGGCGGCGTTATTGGTGGCGGCGGTGTTATCGGCGGCGGCGGCGTTATTGGCGGTGGCGGCGTTATCGGCGGCGGTTGCGTTATCGGCGGCGGCGTTGGTATTGGCGGCGGCGTTGGTATCGGCGGCGGCGTTGGTATCGGCGGCGGCGTTGGTATTGGCGGCGGCGTTGGTATTGGCGGCGGCATTTTTATGGGCGGTACCGGCGGTATCGGCGGCGGTACATTCCAATCCGAGCGGTTGCTTTGTGCTTTGGCATGCTTTACACCTGCCAGTAATGTTGCCATGGCAAACATTGATGTGATGATTATCTTTTTCATAATGTAAATTATTTGGTCATTAATCGGGTAAGTGAAAGTGGTAGTCCAATCGAAAAAACCATATTGGCCCTATCTGATGAGTATTTTGTTAAGTTGGCCACACCAATGCCCAGGCTAATTGGCGTTTTAAATGGACGTATACCAGCCGATAGGCCTAAGTTCATACCCGTCCACTCGGCGTTGAAAGTTAAATGGCGCACTACTTCAAATGATACGCTTCCAAACACAGCTGTGCCGTGCTTGCCTTTGCCGGCAGCAATATCTTTGGGGCTTTTTTCATAAAACCGGCCACTACCCAGGCCAATGGTATAGCTAAGCCTCGAACTGCCAGGCGTTAACGACGGCACCGTTTGTACCGCATGGCTTATCGCCATAAAAAAGGTTGCTCCCGGCGAATCCGAATATTTATCGGCTGCAAATACCTGAAGCGCCCCCGCCGCTATACTTGTACCGGTAAACAGTTTACGGCTCAGGATAAAATTTGCCGAAAAATTCTGGAGCCTGTGTACATCGGTCATGTTTAAACTGGCTGCAAAATTTACCGCTTCAACCGGGTCACCTACGCAAGCGCCCAGCGAGGCAATTAAATCGGCTTTATTGTTTCTGTACACTTCGGGGTACGCACCGCCCAGGCCGCCAAAAATATACATCCCGTAACCGCCAAAGCCGGTTGGCGTTAAAAGGGCCGACGGTGCATCGCTGGGGTAAAGTTCGCGCTGGCCCACCTGGGGCACTTCCTCCGTGACAACCACATTGGGTTTCACTGCTAAAAACGAATCGATTTGTTGCTTTAATTCTTTTTCGAATGAGTTTTGGCTAAATGCTGATTGAGCTAACAGGCAAAGCGCTATTACCGCACAATACAGGAATGGCAGCCGTGATTTACAAATCATGGTGATGAAAATTAGGTTAAGTAATAAGTAGGTTGATAATTATAGCACCTGCTGATTGGCAACAGGCTGGTTATGCTTTAACTAAGTTGTAATTTTTTTATGACAAAACAATATTCTTTGCCAAATAAATTCAGCGGGCTTAAACTGTAGCAATGTGGCCATATATCCTCCTGTTTCTGTTGAGTTACTAACGGCGGATGGCTGCTGATAACGGTATGCCCACGGCGATTGCAGCATCGTTACATGGCCATGCCGGGCAGGCAAATACAGGCTTACCGCCCGGCCCCCGTTTATCGGGACTGCATCCAAACAAAGCATGCCGGTAAACTCAGGCAAATTTGTAAAGGGCAGGGCGCAAATATGTTTTGCCATTTGCTTTGCATACGCCTTGCTTGTTTTTAGGGGCTTGGGCTTATCCCTTGATATTATCATTGCGCTTTCGGAAGATTTTTCCTGCGCAAGCGCTGTTATACAAAACAGCATAATTACAATTGTGGCTATCAGGTATTCCATTTTTTTAGGTTAATGGGGTTTTAAAAAAGGGGTGTAGGGAGCGGGTGTGTAAGCAATTCACCTGTGCGGTTAAGGGCTAAATAAGTATATTTTTATCATGGTGGTTTTGGTTGTTTGTTAGTACAATTTTACGGCGCAGCGAGGGGGCGCGCAATACAAAGTAGTTTGTATTTTTGGGGGAGATTGGGGCTCGGAGCCTAAGGTATGAAACCATGATTTTAGCATTAGATGTACATTATAAAGCAGCAGGGGCCAAAGCAGTTGGCGTTTTGTTTAATTGGGAAGATACTTTTGTTGAAGAAGTAATCATCGAGTACATAAACGAGGTAGCCGACTATGTACCCGGCGAGTTTTATAAAAGAGAACTTCCCTGCCTCCTGAAAATTATTGAACAACTGAGTTTGGATAATATCAATGCTATCATAATTGATGGCTACGTTTATATTGATAACGACATGAATTTTGGCTTGGGCGGCCGGCTTTGGGAAGCTTTGGAAAAACGGGTTCCGGTTATCGGTGTTGCAAAAACATCTTTCTTTAAAAATAAAGATACCGTGAGGGAATTGAAACGGGGAATTAGCAACAGTCCACTGTACATATCGTCTATCGGGTTGCAATTAGACACCTGCGTGAGTTTTATCAGGAATATGAAAGGAGATTACAGGATGCCGGATATTTTAACATTTTTGGATAAAAAGACAAAGGAGGATTGATGGGTACTTTTCCACCTTACAAAAAAACAATATGGGCATGTCCCCCGCTTTTGGAGCAAGTTTTGTGTGATGGAGTGTGGGCAGATAACTTTTGATTGTTTTCATCATTTTTTACATTTCAAGCATAAGTTTGCCCCCTAGGATTAAGTTGAAACTTTTTTCTCAACAAGTCGCAAGTAATCCGCCCACTTGCTACCGCTCAATACTTGCGCTAACGAGGGGGCGATTTTTAAATGCGGTTCTCCTCACCATATGACACTACACCCGTCAGAAGGGGTTGCAAACGTAGCAGTTTTCGGCTGAAGAAAAGGTGGGTGAATTACACCAGCTTTTAAGTGATACGATATAGGCTGCTTTTTTACCTTTTGATTTTTCACTCACAAGGCTAACTACGGCTTTGGCATCGTCATAATTGGTGGATACAGGGACCACGGTTCGGTACCAGCTCCCTTTTTTATAAATGGTGGCATTTTTACTTACGCTGTCTTTTGCAAACTTCAGTTCCGGTGCTGCCTGGGCAACAGTTTTATCAGCACCTATTACAACCAGGTAACTATTATTTACTTTTAAATTAAGGTCCTGGTAAATAGCTTGCTTTTTATCCTCTAACTGATTATACTGTTTTATCTCCTGTATGGTTGGTTTATTGGGCTGTATGGAGATAGCCGCCTGCTGGACAGCTATTTTTTTAAGGGTATCCTCTTGAACATTTAGTTTTTCGCGCCATTGTACCCATGATTCTTTTAGCTTACCCTCTGGTGCCACAGATACCATATAATCGCACAAAAATTTCTTGTCGTTAAGACTTGTTTTATTGTCGGTTACGTAAGGCAGGTAATCTTTAAAAGCGCTCATTTCTTCAAGCTGTTGTTTACGCTCTTTAAACAGGTCAGTAATGATCAGGGTAACAGTGCCAATAGCTGTAGTAATTATTACAGATTTAAAAACATCAATTATCTTGTCAATTTTATCCATTTCAAGCTTATTTTTTAAAATAAGGTAATAGATAAAAATCATTCCCATTATAGAAATACCAACAAATAATAGGTAGAGGCACAGGGACACATTGCCAGTATTATCGAAGTAGCGCATAGCGAAAAAGTTAGGTTTTAAGTACTAAATAACAGGTTATAAGTAACTTAATAAAAGTAGTTATAATTAATTATAAAACAAATATTGTCTTATGTTTTTTATGTTACTGTTTTCTGTTACTCATCGAATAATTATAACATGGTATATATTATGGGTTAATCCGCACGCACGCTATCCGGCTGAAATCGGCCTATCTGGCGGGAGGCTAAAATCTATACCAGCATGCTCCTCCGATAGCCGCAACATTTCTTCCAGCAATTCATTCTTCAATTTCGCCTGCGCAAGTTCTTTCTTTAATGCTTTCACATCTTCCGGCTCTGCTGAGGGCAACACCGATTCCTGTTTTCTAAAAGCCCGAACCCAACTCTGAATCGTACGGGCATTCACCCCATATTTTTCTGAAAGCCCAACCAAAGTCGCGCTCCCGGTTAAATATTCCGATATAATTTGTTGCTTTTTTGATACTATTTCACGTCTGATCATGATTTAAATGATTTACTAATTTAGTAAACCTATTTCAGGACGAGACAGGTATAACGTTTTTTGGCAGCTTTACAATTTTGTCACTTATTTTGGGCATTCTTATTCAGGACATAAAATTTCGGTTATTTCTTGCTCTTCCTGTTGCATGTTCAATATGGGCAATTATTTATAGTATAAAATACCGCCTCATTCCCGCAATCAGGAATTATCCTATACTCGAAGTTGATGCCGAAAAGTTGGTCTTTTATTTAACCGACCGTACCATCTACTGGAAAGACGTGGTTGAGATATCATGGTATTTTAACAAAGGCAGATACCTGTCATTTGAAATGGTGGATGGAAGCAGCAATTTAACCGTGGGAGTTAGCTGGATTGCAGGAAGCGATGATGTAATTTACAGTACTGTTCAGCAGTACTTCGGCCAATCGTTGCAGGAAAAATAAAAAATGCATGGATAGTTATATCGCAAACTGGCATATTGCGTGCAACAATAAACAATTCGATGGTGAGTTTTTATTCCTTGGTAGCAATAGCCACAGATTACCTTCCAATCGTCAGTACAAATAGATAATGGGATCAATTATCTCCCAGTTTGTGAGATCTTCATAATATATGAACGTTTTTGGCGTATTTGTTTTCATTTAATTGTGTTGATAAGGCCGCGCAATAAAATTATTCTTTTGCCTCGTATTGCCGTTATTTGTGCTGACCTTAAGTGAAAAAGATTTTAAATTTATCTGAACCTGCCAACCAAGTTTCCTATGACACCCAACGACAAAGTTTTAATTGAAGCATATTCACAACAGAAAATTTCACGAGAAAAGTTTTTGGCAAACTACTCAATTGATTTACTTACAAACAAGCAATACGTAATTACCGAACTGGAGGGTGCAATGAAATCAAAGGATTCAACTTATATGGAACATGCCATCACTCTTCTTTATTTATCGGATGTTACTACTGAGTTTGTCGATATATTGAATAGGTTACTTGTATATCCGTATCATTTCCATCATCAGGCAATAACGAAGTTTATACAGGAGTTAAAAAGTCCAAAAAGTATTGCCTATATTGAAAAAGTACTGGCAACAAATTTTGATTTCTTGAAATATACAGCATCAGAAAACGGGGCAATAGCAAAATGGTTTAGTTGGGCTTTATACAGCATCGGCACCAAAGAATCATTTGATATAATCGAAAAATATTCCAACTCTTCGGATGAAGGGATCAGTAATGAAATGCTATATAGATTGCAAAAGATGTCAGTTGATAATTCCTAATCAAGCCGATACGGTTAACAGTTCGCCGGCTTTATTAACTTGCCATCTATAACTCATACGACGATTTCCTGCTCACCTCACTAACCAATTCTTTAATCAATTCTCGTCCGCTTTTCCAGCGTTTTAAGCGGTTAGTTTGTTGAATATCCAGCCTGGTTTTAATTTCATTGTCGGGTTGGTAGTAATCCTGCATTATGGTTTTCATAGCATCGTGTACATCAGCTGCAATGCCGTTTAACAGGAGCTCAGGGTTGGTTTTCACCAGGTCGGCAAGCGCATCGGCCATGCTGGTGGCGTAGTAGGGGCAGTCCCAATCGTGGCGGTAGGGATTATCGCCTTTGATGTTTACCTTTTGTAAGGGGTGCGAAAGGTCTTCTATTATCTCGGCTATCGCGTCGCCAAATACATGCGAGTATTCGGCAATAAAATGGTTCCACCAGCGCGGGTGATGGGGCAGGTCTTTAAGCAGGGTATCGCAAACCATTACACGGCGGGGGAAATCGGGATTCGCAGGATCCATGATCACCAGCGATGTTCCAAAATGTCCCTCTTCGGGCGAATGTCTGCTGTAGATGACAAAAAACTGGAGTTGGGTCTCCCCTGCTTCATGCATTTGGGCTGTAAGCTCTTTTACATCATATAAACGGTCTTCCAAAAATCCACGCTTAAAAAGCACGTGCAAATTGCCTGCCGACTTTGCCGTGCAGTGCCTGCTATGCTCATCAAATACGTTTCCGTTTGCCGGGCGGCTGCTAAAATGATTGCCACTGTTATACCGGATTTCTTCCGATCCTTCGGGATAGGTGCTGATATCCGCGGTATCGCCAGCCTCGGTTTGCTTGTTGGGATGAACCGAGCGGAAAGGCACATGCATGCGTTCGCTGTCCATCCTGCGGGCAAGGTTATAAATACGCTGTTCAGTGGGTGCCAATAAGGGGTCGCCGGTTATCGGATCAAAATAAACAGCCCGTGCACGCCGGCCCAGGTGGCAGGCTATTGACCGGTTGGTTAATAATTGCTGTATAGGGTGCCGCGTATTCAAAAATAAATCGCGCAGCGCGTCATTTGCTAAATAGTCATCCAATGGCTGATCAAACTGTAGCAGCGTTTTATCCTCGTGGTTATGCACCCATGTGCGCAAAAAATTGTGCACTTCCCACTCGAAACTGCGGTTGGCAGCTTCTGCTATCTCCTTAATACAAGTGCGTTGCTTCATAAACTCCATGGGGGCCAACAGTATCGCGGTGAAAAGCGCGATAAAGGCCAAAAGATACTCATAAATAACAGGATTCTCTTGTCTGAACCGGAATTTATCGAATTAAAGAATTAACATTTTTTTGTCTGAACCGGAATTAAACGAATTAGAGAATTAACAGAATTTAAAAGCAAATTCGAGAAATTCTAAAAATTCGTTTAATTCCGGTTCAGACAAAAGCATTAGCGATAGCAGCGGATACCGGCCCAGCGCCTAAGGCCATGTGCGCGAGCGCGGCCCGCAGGGAATGCCATAATTGAAATTATTACTCACCTATAAATAAATTCATCCTGCTTACATAGCTTTCACCTATCGTTAAATCTTATACCTTTGCCCCTGTGAAATTCCTTTGTTATCTATCGGCTATTATTGTGCTACTGCTTACAGCAAAGCCTTGTTGTGCCGATAATGATTGTGGCATTAAAAACACTGTCGCAAAAAACGCCCCATTCAAATCATCACCCAAAGAAAAAGATTGCCAGGGTTGTTCGCCATTTTTTGCGTGTGGCGCGTGTACCGGGTTTATTGTTGCCAAAGCAGTTAATCACAGTCCGTTTTTATTGCCCGAAACGCATGTTAAGCATGTTATTGCTTATCATCGCCCATACCCCGAAGATGTTGCCCTTTCCATTTGGCAACCACCCCAGATAAGTTAGTACAATCCAAATTACAGCTATGCAGCTGGCCATTTTGAATTACAATAGAGTCTATTAGCTTTAAGCTTTGTGCATTCTGCTTTTAGCCTCTACATAACTAATTATATTTATGAAAAAAATCATAGTGCTTTTTACAGCACTTTTATATACCGCTACGGCGTATGCCCAGGATACGTTTAAAGCAATTATTAAAGACGCCAAAACTAACGAAACCCTTATTGGTGCAACAGCATTACTACAGGGAATTAATAAAGGGGCTACTGCCGATGCCGCAGGCCTTATAATATTAACCAATATACCCACCGGTAAACAGGTTATCCGCTTTAGTTATATAGGATATGAAAGCCGGCTGGATACCTTAACTTTCCCGTTTACCCAAACAGAACCAATAACCATATTGTTGCAACCTAAAGGAAAAGGCGATGGCGAGGAGCTGGGCGAGGTTACCGTTTCATCCACCCGAAGCAGCCGTACTATTGCCAATATTCCTACCCGGGTAGAGGTGATATCGAGCGAAGAACTGGACGAAAAGGCCAACATGAAGCCCGGCGATATCCGTATGATGCTGGCCGAAAGCACGGGCATACAAACACAGCAAACATCGGCTACCAGCAATAACTCCAGTATCCGCATCCAGGGGCTCGATGGCAAGTACACGCAAATTATACGGGATGGATTCCCGCTCTACTCCGGCTTTTCGGGCGGTTTGGGTTTGCTGCAGATAGCCCCGCTCGATTTAAAACAGGTGGAGGTTATCAAAGGGTCATCGTCAACCCTGTACGGTGGTGGTGCCATAGCGGGCCTGGTTAACTTAATATCTAAAACACCAACAGATCAAAGGCAGCTCAACTTCCTGTTAAACGGCACATCGGCATTGGGTTTGGATGCCAGCGGTTTTTATTCGCAGAAGTTTAAAAAGGTGGGCGCCACCATATTTGCGGCCTATAATCATGGCACAGCTTACGACCCGGCCCATATAGATTTAACGGCCATTCCTAAGTACAACCGTTTTACGCTTAACCCTAAAGTGTTTTTTTATCTTGACGATAAAACCACGCTGATAACAGGGATAAACAGCACTATTGAAAACCGCATAGGGGGCGACCTGCATTATATTGAAGGCGATGGCAATGCGCAGCATAGTTATTTCGAAAAAAACAAAACGGGCAGGTACAGCACCCAGTTGGAGCTTGACCGTAACCTGGGCGATAAAGAAAAACTGGTGGTTAAAAACAGCGTAAGCTATTTTGACAGGGCTATTGACCTGCCGGGCTATCGCTTTTCGGGCCTGCAGTTTTCTACCTATAGCGAGGTCGCTTATTCGCGTAAAAGCGAAAGGTCTGACTGGGTTGCCGGGCTAAATTATCTTTCAGAAAAATTTAGCGAGGATAAGAACAGTAGTTTCGCACCCAGGGACTACAGTTACAATACCATTGGCGGCTTTATACAAAACACCTGGGATGCTACCCAAAAGCTGACGGTTGAAAGTGGCTTGCGTGGCGACTATCACAACAGGTATGGCTTTTTTATCCTGCCCCGTATATCGGCTTTGCTGAAGATCAACTCCCATTTTTCGACGCGTTTAGGAGGCGGGCTTGGTTATAAAGCGCCTACGGTATTTACCGAGGACGCCGAACGCATTCAGTTTAGGAACGTGTTGCCTATTGATGTTAAAAACACCACAGCCGAGCGGTCATACGGCGCCAGCTATGACCTTAATTACCGTACCGGTTTATTTGACGATAAGGTGAGCTTTAGCATCAATCAATTGTTTTTTTATACCCGGATAGAGAAACCCATCCTGCTTGCCTCGCTGCCGGATGGTAACCTGCAATACCAGCAACCCCGCGGCGACCTGAACACAAAGGGATTGGAAACCAATGTAAAGCTAACTTATGCCGATTTTAAGCTTTTTATAGGGTATACGCTGGCAGATGTAACACAGCATACAGGCAGCAGCATTACAACATATCCGTTGGTATCCAAACACCGGCTAAATAACGTATTGGTGTATGAACTGGAGAATAAGTTAAAAATTGGTTTGGAAGCTTATTATTTTAGTCCGCAACGTTTAAACGATGGCAGCGCCGGCAGGGGCTACTGGACAACCGGGCTGATGGCCGAGAAGATATGGGAACGTTTTTCGCTATTTATTAACTTTGAAAACCTGACCGATACACGGCAAACCAAATTCGACACCATTTATACCGGCAGTATTACCAACCCTGTGTTTAAGGACATTTATGCGCCGTTGGATGGTTTTGTTATAAATGGAGGGATAAAGATCAGGTTGTAATAATATTTTGTGGTGGTAATCGTTTAAAAAGCCAATGAAAGCAATTCCTTTTGTTATGTTAGTTTGCTTGCTGCTGCTTTCCGTTATTCCGGCAAGGGTGATGGCTGTTGCTAATATGCCCAAAAAGGATTGCTGCCACAAAATGGCTGCTGCCCCTTGCGGGCACAGTTCAAAAAAAGCCTGCGATGGCGGTATGTGCGCTACCATGTTATCATGCGGCACGTGCTGCTTTGTAAAAACAGAGCCGATTATTGTTGCACCAATTACTGCCACTTTTGGGGCTAAAAATGTGACGCCATACCGTATGGGCCATTTGTCTGATTATTCCATCACCTGCTGGAACCCGCCTAAAGTTTAATAAAAACATCTGCCTTTTTCAGAACGTATTTTTTTATTAAACATTAATCATTCAAAATCATGAAAAAAATTCTTTTCATCACAACGTTGATGCTTTTTACTATTTGTAATATAACATTTGCCAATACACCCTGCTGCAATACCAAAATGAACCAATGCAACAAGTGTGCTAAAGCATGTACCAAACCAAACTGTTTGGATACCTGTGGCAAAGCCTGCAAAGCATCGGGCGAATGCACACGGAAGTGTGGTAAATAACAAAAATGCCCCGGCCAAGGCCGGGGCATTTTTGTTATGCTTAAAAAGAACCTTACAACGTTGGTTTTGCCGTAAAAATACTTTTGTAATATTTAAAGTAAGCAATGCCTAAAAACAGGTTTAAAATAACTACCCCTAAACCCATTGGCATACCGGCAGGTGCCAGCAGGGTATGAAAAAGAAAGATATTTAACGAAATAGGAAAAAGTACAAGTACAAACAGAGCGGTGTAACGGTTAATGAGCAAAAACAGGCCGCCAACAATCTCAATAACTTTCATGTATTGGAAAAAGTAGCCCGAGCCAAACAATCCGCCGCTAAAGGCCTGTGCTTTATCGCTCATAGCCGGCTGCGCCATGGGGATAAAGTGGAAAAAGAAATTAAGACCAAATACTACGAATACCAGGCCCAACAATATGCGGGCAATTAATACAGCAATTTTCATAATGTGTTAGCGTAAAGTTTAAACACTAAGTTTGTTAATTTAAGCGACAATACCAAATTGTCATCCGGCTAATTAACTAACCTACAAGTTACTTGCATGTAGTTTAGTATCAAATTGTTTCTGCTGTTTACAGCGGCAGTAAACGAAAGTGACTCAAATCGCGTCAATTCAATATATCGGCACAGTCCTGGAAAATGCAAAAGCCCGGAGCAAAGCCGGGCTTTTATTTATACAATGCGGCTGCTTAGGCTACCCTGTCTGTTTTATAAATGGTAACTCCACCATCAAGTATCGGGCTGGCTTGCGCTACAAATTTTTTGATGTGCGGTTGCTGGTTGTGCACATCCAAACCTTCCTGGCTGGCCCAGGTTTCGTGGAAAATGAACTGGGTATCATTATCGGTTGATTGGTACAGCTCATACTGCAGGCAGGCTTCCTCTTTGGTCGATGCTGCTACCAACTGCTCAAGGTAACCTTTTAGCTCGTCGGTATTACCTGGTTTACACTTCACTAAGGCTGTTAAGTACACTTTCATGGTTGTTGTGGTTTTTGATAAATAGCTTATTTAAATGCTCCTGGTAATGTTGCAGGTTGGCTGCAATGTTAGCGTTTTTCATCACATCATAAAAATGAATGCTTTCCAATGGTTCCATACCTGTAAACGCATTCATGCGGTGAAAGCCAAACAACGGGCCTTCATCAACGCTGTGCTCATTAAAAAATTCGCCGGGTAGGGTAAAGGCTGTTACCGGCGCGTTCCATGAAGTGGTTAGCAGGTATTTTTTGCCATGCATTAAGCCGCCGGTACCATAGTTAATGCCGGGGTTCTCGGCCGTGCGGCCGTCGCTGCGGTATATGCCATTTTGGTAGCCCGCTGTAAAAACCTCATCAATATACTTTTTAAAACCATGAGGTAGCTGAAACCACCAAACCGGTGTATGGTAAATAATTACGTCGGCCCATTTGTAGTTTTCGGCCTCCTGTGCGGGGTCATAAGCGTTGTTGATATCGGTCGACCGCACTTCAAAATCAGGGTTTTCCTCAAAGTATTTTACGGTTGTATCCAGCAATGTTTTATTGAACAGGCCGCCGGAATGGGCGAAGATCTGCCCGCCATTTATAACAAATATATTTTTCATTTTTTATCTCGTGTTAACTGGCATCAAAATTACGGCGCTATTTACTATAATTAAAATAACATAAGTTATACATTTGTATTATAATTATGATGATTGATTATGGTGAATTTAGAATGGTTCCGTACGTTTAAGGCGATATATGAAACAGGTTCGTTAACCGGCGCGGCCGAATCTCTGTTTATTTCGCAGCCAGGGGTAAGCCTGCATTTAAGCTCGCTTGAAAGTTACGTGGGTTACAAGCTGTTTGATCGCTCATCGCGCAAAATGGTATCAACAGAGCGGGCGAAGATATTGTATAACTATATACAGGAGTCGATTTGTAAATTGGAAGAGGCCGAGCGGCATTTTCATAAAAGTACAGAGAAGGATGTGCCTACCATCAGTATAGGAATGTGTTTTGAAACTTTTCAGTTTACGCTGGAATCGTACCTGCCCACACTGCCGTTTAACGTGATCATTAAATTTGGCGAGTACCCCCAAATGCTGGCAGATTTGGATAGCGGTATTCTTGATATGATCATTACCCCGCAAAAGGGTGATTATAAGGGTTTGGAATATAAGCCTTTTTTTAAAGAGCGTATTGTAGTACTGGCGGGGCCGCAAACCGATGTAGATGAATTTAATAAGCTGCTCAAAACAAAAGATTTGCCCAAAATACAGGATTGGCTAAAGGCCCAACGCTGGTACGGCTCATCGGGCGATATGGAGCACCTTCGGCGTTTCTGGCACACCAATTTTGGTAAACGCCCCGATTTTAAACCCAATTTTATAGTGCCCAACATGGGTTCCATCATTCGCTGCCTGAGCGGCGGAAAAGGCATTGCGGTAATTCCCGATTTCCTGTCAAAAACCGAGCGCGACCTGGGTAACATTAAACTGCTTTGGGAAGGTTATAATATTATAGAAAACACGCTGTATTTTGGCACACGCAAAAAATCGATCTATGCAAGGGAAGTAGCCATGGTTCAGGAAATTTTTGAACGCGAAATGGTGTAAATAAAAGTTAACCGCCTAAGCAACCAGGATTAGTTTCTTTTTATCTACCCCTTTGGCAAATTCATCTGTCCGCATAAATTCGTAGCCCTTTGACTTTCCCCAGCTGATAAACTCTTCCAGCCTGTTTGCAAAAGGTTGCCCCGAGTTTTTAACCACATATTTGGGAAACCCAAACCGGGCATCGTGCAGATTGGTAAACTCCCAGGGGTGAAAATACAGGTTAAGGTAGCCATCTTTTTTATGGGTGATACCGCTCATCCACTTTAACAGCCCCATAGGCAGGTTATGAAAGCTGAGCCAAAATAACGGGAAACGGATCAACGGCGATACGGATGCCGGTATCTGCAACACATCCTGATCGTAAAACCAGCTGCGGGGCTTGCCAAGGTTATTGTACCTGCCGGGGATAAATGTGGGATTGATGGATGAATTGTAGGTGTAGCCAGCCTTAGCTATTTCGCGTTCATCAACCGGCATCATCCTGGCCATACGGAACCCGGTTACCTCGGTTCCGGATATTTCTTCGAGTTTGGTTTTTGATTGCGCCAGGTGCTCGGGTTTAAAATCTGAATGATAGTAACCGTGCGAGGCTATTTCATGGCCTTCATTTACAATCTGGCTAATAACTTCCGGCTTATGCACGGCATAATTTGCTGTGCAAAAAAAGGTAGCGTTAATTTTTGCCGCTTTTAATATGGCCAAAATAACGTTAGTACCCTGGGTTGATATAGAAAGCTGCTCGGCAAATGATATTTGTTTGCCATACTCCAATGGCATATCAAACTCCTCGATATCAAACCCTAATAAGATCATTATTTACATTTACAAGGTTGGTAGACCTGATGAGATAATTTGGACGTGCTTTTGACTGCATAAATATTTTGCCTACGTATACGCCGATGATGCTTAATACCATTAACTGCAGGCCCCCAAAAAATGCTATGGTAGCTATAATAGATGCCCATCCGTTAACGGCATAACCTTCGGCAAAGCTAATTAAAACATAAGGGATGTAAAAAATAGTCATCAGGGAAACCGTTAAGCCCACCCCTGTCATGATATACAAAGGCCTTGCGCTAAAAGCCATAATGCTGCCCACTGCCAGCTTTACCAGTTTTATAAACGAATAGCTTACTTCGCCGGTATGCCTTTTTGATGGGGTGTACGGTATGCCGTATTGTTTAAAACCGGCCCATTTAATGATGCCCCTTAAAAACAACTCATGTTCGTCAATTTGCTTTAATTGCCTCACTACCTTTTCGTCCATCAGCCTAAAGTCGGCAGTGCCATCTTCCAGTTTGATGTCCGATAGCATGTTTATGCCTTTGTAAAAAAGTTTTGAAGTAGCTTTCTGGTAAAATTTTGCATGCGGATTTGCGTTTTCGCGGTATGTATAAACAATGTCATAGCCTTCTTCCCAAAACTGCAGCATTTTTATTATCAGGCTGGGCGGGTGCTGCATATCTGCATCCATGGTTATAACGGCATCGCCGGTAGCAATACCAATGCCGGCCTTAAGGGCATTATCTTTCCCAAAGTTCCTGGAAAGCTCAATGAAAAATACGTTCGGATATATTTCGGCGTTGAATTTTATCTCATTAACAGTGTTATCGCTGCTGCCGTCGTCAACAAAAATCAGCTCGAAATTATATTCAGTTTCGTTTAGCGTTTTGGTAAGCGCCTGGATCAGAAACCCCACATTATTCTGCTCATTATGGCAGGGGATAATGATAGAGAGCTTCATCTTTAAATCGGAAATCATATTGCTCAATAGGTTTTAAGGTTGCTGCAGGTCAGCTTTTACCGTATGAATATTTAATTGGTCATTAAAAAAAACACATAAATCAATAGCAACTGTGCTTGTTTTACTGTTAGGATTCCAGTACACCAATGCCCCGCTTTTCGTCAATACGTAGTTTTTTGTATAAATGTAACTTTCTCTTTACAAAAATAATAATTTATGTATCATTTTAATTACAAAGCGCATTTTAATGCTTAAATCTGAAGAAATTCTGAAGTATTGAAGGATAGAAGAAAAGGTGTAAAAAACAGACATTGAAATTATAATGCAGGCCTGGTTTCTGACTTTACAAAAGTCCGGCTTAGTGTTTCGTACACTATTTTCAGCCAGATTAAAAAACAGGGCAGCGACTTTAATTTGTAAGGCAGCACATACGTTTCGCGAATGGATCGTGGGAAAAGATCAGATGGCGACAGGGTGGTTAAGATGATGGCCAGTACCAGCAAAAATATTTCGAAACCGGTTACGGGCCTGTTTAAATTCATAAACCAGATACCCACACCCGCAAACGCAATGATATAAGTAGGCGACTCGGATCCGCTGCTAAAAATTACGGCAAATATTAATGCCGATGACAATATAAGTAAACGGTAGGGTGTCGATTTAAAACAGTTTATCCGCAGGTATGAAACGGCGAACAACGCCATTGCAGGGATAATTACCACCGTGTTTTTAAGCCCCGGGTAGTTTAATATTTTGCGAAAGAAGCCCATTACACAAATATCCTGCATAATAGAGCCTTCGTTTTGTAGGTTTTTACCTTTCAAGTCTACATACCAATCGCGGTAGGTTTGCACAATAAACGCTGGTGACGATATGAGCATCGGCAATACAAACATGACTACCGACCAAAAAATAAAGCTGGCGATGAACTTGAGTTTGTTATCGGAAAAAAAGAAGAACGCCAGGCCTACAATACCGTACAATTTGATGAACGTGCCCAGTGCAATCATTAGCGCCGCCCAAAAATCCTGTTTTTTGTTGATGAAATTGAAACTTAGGATAATAAGCCCGGCCACCAGGGGGTTACTTTGCACGTTGGCCGATGCTGTCATTAATTCATGGGCGCAAATAAGTAATACAATCACATATTGATTTTGCTTCAGCGGCAGCAGCTGGATGGCTTTAAACAGTACAAAAGCGTTAAACATTACCCAAAGCATAATACCCACGTAATCGGGAAAAAACGTAAAGGGCGCAAATATGATTGAAAATATAGGGCCGTAATGATTCAGGTCGTAATAATGTTCGGGATAAGCGGCGTACAGGTTTTGCTGGTGCAGCGTATGTAAAAAATTGTATTTGAAAATAGTGTAGTTATTAAAACCCTGGTKGTTCAGGATCTCTTTCAGCACGATGAGGAAACTCAAACCAAACCACGCAGAATATACAAAGGGTTTATAATAAATAAGTTTGGATAGTTTTTGAATCATGGGGATAAAGCAGGGCTCAAATATAGTAATCTATCAAGAATGTTACGTGGGTTTTAATGAGTTGATGGTTATCCGCATTAACATTAAGCGCTTCCCCCTCCCCACAAAATCCTTACACAGTAATGAAACAAAAAGGCTCGCAAATGAGTATTTTTACATTACGTAACGGCTCCGGTATTAAGTTAGTGGCCTTCAGTTGGAAGTCTTAAGTCGAAATTTGTCCATTTCCGGCTTAGAACTTAAGACTTTCGACTCAAGACTATGTGGCAATTTATGATTGAAACAACACTTATTATGGAGCTGTTTATCAATTTAAACAAAACAATAAAATGCCTTCAAATATTCAAAAAATAACTTTCGGCAACGGGTGCTTTTGGTGCACCGAAGCCGTTTTTCAATCGCTTAAGGGAGTAATTTCGGTAACGTCGGGCTATATGGGCGGCCATGTTGATAACCCCAACTATAAACAGGTTTGCACCGGCACTACGGGCCATGCCGAGGTTATTGAACTGGAGTACGATGCCGATGTATTATCTTTAGACGAACTGTTGCTCGTTTTCTTTAAAACTCACAACCCTACAACCCTTAACCGCCAGGGTAATGATGTAGGGACGCAATACCGCTCGGCCATATTTTATACAACCGCTGAGCAAAAGGACGCGGCCATTGCCATGATTAATACCCTAACCAATGAAAAGGTTTTTGACAGCCCGATAGTAACCGAGGTAACGCCGGCCAGCCAGTTTTATCAGGCCGAAGATTACCATCAAAATTATTTTAACGATAATCCGGGCCAGTCCTACTGCGCGTTTGTTATCCAGCCGAAACTGAATAAATTTGCCAAAGAGTTCACGGATAAAATTAAGCCTGAGCTGTTGTAAAACAGTTTTGGTGCTGGGATGTAGGGTTTTGCGAAATTTTAAAATGGTTTGTGACGGTTAATTAAGTTGCTATCATGTGTTTTGGTTCAAATAAATATCGGCTTTAAACGCAGGCGAATACTCACCCGGCCAACGCTGCGTTGGGCCACCCTCTCTTCGTTGGAAAAAGGGGCTTGAACTCCGCATATTATAATAAAAAATGAGCAAACCAGGTAATGAAATTTCCAGCCCCTCTTTCCGGCGCAGCCGAAGAGAGGGTGGCCCTCGATGCATCGGGGCCGGGTGAGTCTTCGCCGCCGTGCGATATACGTCATCGCCCCAGCAGAATTTGACAAAATCCAAATCTCAACAATATACTACCAATGAAAAAAATACACCTACTGCCCATAATCCTATTGTTTACAGCCTGTGCCGCAACAAAACCCGTAGCTACAAACAGCGCTTCATCCATCACTAATAACGGTAAAGCATGGGCGTCTATATGGCAGCAAAGGGCGGCAGAGTATAAGGCATTATGTTTTCAGGCCTATAATATTGCCAGGCTTAGGGTTGATGAAGGTGTAAAAAATCCGGGCAGCAAGCCACTGGCCATTGTTACCGATATTGACGAAACGCTATTGGATAATAGCCCCTATGATGCAGCCCGTGCCTTGCAAAATAAGGATTATACTGATGCAACCTGGAAGGAGTGGACAGACAAAGCTGTTGCGGATACAGTACCCGGCGCCCCGGCGTTTTTTAAATATGCCGCCTCAAAAGGCGTCACTATTTTTTACATCACCAACCGTAACGAAAATGAGCGGGCAACAACCCTTAAAAATCTGCAGTTATACGGTTTGCCAAACGCCGACGACGCACACCTGCAATTAAAAACGGGCACATCAAGTAAAGAAGCCCGGAGGTTAAACGTGCTGAAAACCCACAATATCCTGCTGCTTTGTGGCGATAACCTGCCCGATTTTGATATACTGTATGATAACCACCCCACAGAGGAAAGCCGGGCGGCTACCACCCAAAAGCTGGAAAAAGAATTTGGCAGCAGGTACATCATTATCCCTAATCCATCTTATGGTGATTTTGAGGGGGCGCTTTTCGGGTTTAATTATAAGCTTACCAACGCGCAAAAAGATTCAATTATCAAGGCTAAAATCAAGACGGATAAGTAAGTTTTTATTCAGCTTTTTTGGCATTTGATAATGACCAATGTGTTTTTTTGACACAGATAGCCTATCTTTAGCCATTATGTCTGCAAAAAACTTGCCTCATAAAACCTGTACAGTTTGCAAAAAGCCTTTTAGCTGGCGCAAAAAATGGGAAAAATGTTGGGAAGATGTCAAATATTGCAGCGAACGGTGCAGGAGAAATAAATAAATTGCAAATTTGTAGCCTGCATTAATACAGTTAACTCCCTGTTTAACTATGAGCGATAGAACGATACTGGTTTGGTTTAGAAATGACTTGCGGATACATGATAACGAAATTTTGTTAGAAGCCGTACGCAAGGCTGATAAAGTTCTGCCGGTATATTGTTTTGATCCGTATTATTTTCAGCAAACAGCATCTGGCGCCAGCAAAACAGGAAGTTTCAGGGCCCGGTTTTTATTGGAGGCGGTGGCCGATTTACGTAAAAACCTGCAGGGCTACGGTGCCGAACTGATTATCCGCATAGGTAACCCGGCCGAAATTATACCCCAGCTTGCAAGTCGATACCAGGTAAGTGAAGTATATCACCACCGGGAGGTAGCCTACGAAGAAACTGCAAAATCGGAGGAGGTTGAAGCTGCCCTTTGGAAACTGCGGCTTAACCTGAAGCACTTTATTGGGCACACCATGTACCACAAGGAGGATTTACCCTTCCCTATAAAAGATATCCCGGATAGTTTTGCCGTATTTAAAAAGAAGGTTGAGCGCGATAGTAACGTACGCCCTTGCGTACCCACGCCCGACCATATTGAAACACCTGATATTGACGATGCCGGCGAACTGCCAACCTTACAGCAATTAGGTTTAAACGAACCTGTTGATGATGCGCGCGCCACCAATTATTTTCAGGGTGGCGAAACGGCCGCGCTGGTGCAATTGCATAAATTCTTTTCAAAAACCGATCTTGCTGTTAAAGCAAAGGGCAAACCAGGCATAATGACCAATACCTCCAAATTATCGCCATGGCTGGCTGTAGGCTGCATATCGCCAAGGCAGGTTTACTGGGAAATATTTAAGCATAACGATGCCCAAAGCAGCATGCTTAAACTGGAACTGTTATGGCGCGACTATTTCAGGTTTATGTTTAAAAAACATGGACAGAAATTCATCCAGGCAAAGGTTACCGAAGAAGCCGTTACCGCAAACAACGATAGCTTTGATAAATGGGCGGCAGGCAAAACCGGCATACCGTTCATTGACGCCTGTATGCATGAGTTAAATGCCACAGGCTACATTTGCAACCAATGCCGCCAGATAGTGGCCACCTACCTGGTAAACGACTTAAAAGCCGACTGGATTAAAGGCGCCACCTATTTTGAAGAAAAACTGATAGACTACTCGCCTGCAAGTAACTGGGGCAACTGGGCCTTCATTGCCGGGGTAAATGATGCCAAAGTAAGCAAGTACACCATAGCTGCAATCCCGCAAAAAGAACTGGATACCAAAAGCGATTTTGTGACCACCTGGGAGTCATCGCCTGTAGATGAGGCCGGGGATTTGGTAGGGGTGTGATAGGGAATGTGATTTTATTGTAAGTCCAATAGCGTAACAGTCTCTACTTCACTTACAATTCCCAACCTATGGTCATTGGTTAGAAAATAATCGGCTTTATTTGCTAAGGCTGTAGCTATTTGCAGGGCGTCTGGAGTTCTTAACCCATATTTAGCCCTGAATTGAGCCGCTCTTTCTGCAATGTCATTTGATATTTCAATTATTTGAATCCCGGTTGCATTTAAAAGTATGTTTTTATATTTCGCTACGAGTTTATGCTTCCCTTCTTTTATAGGCTTAACTAATACCTCCAATAAAGTAATTGATGATGTAATGAAAATGAAATCACCTTTGTCATTAGAAGAAAAGTATTCGATTAATTTGTCCTGATAAATAGAATGACCCTCGATAAAGTAAATTAATGGAGCAGTATCCAGAAAAATCCGTTTTTTATAAAATTCTGAAATTACCACTGCCTTTCCTGATCTACATAGTCGTCGATGTCCGTATTACTCCATAAAGATGAGCCTACGCCGGACAGTGAAGATAGTTTTGTCTGTTTTTCTTTTCGTTCAGATTTACGAATCATTAATGCAAGTTTTTCTAAAAGACTTAGCTGATCTTCTTTGGCCAGTCGTTCAACCTGCAACAGGATTTCATTGATGTTTAAATCTGCATTCATAATAACAAAAATAATAATATTTGTTCAACAATTGCTCTCCAAAAAATTTCAAAACTTTTAGATTCTGAATCGCAGAGCCAAGGCTCCACACTGCTAACGGTGTTGGATGACAGCATGAGGAGAGATATGGCCAGATAAAGTTTTATTCTTTGCAATCCTAACCAACCGTATTTTACCCTCAAAACCACCCATTCCCATCAAAACTGCATCATTTTTAACGAAATTTCTTTACAATTAATTGTGAAGTATATTACTGTATATGCTTACTTTTGCACTGTTTTAAAGATCATTTTCACATGGATCGTCTAAATTATATCAATAGCGGCAACGCAGACTACATCAATTCCTTATACGAAGCATACAAACAAGACCCCGAATCGGTAGATTATGGCTGGCAAAAGTTTTTCGAGGGGTTTGAATTTAACATAAATACAAATGCAACAGGCACAACAGCTTCAACAGCTGCACCTGGCGTTGATGATAAAACTTATGATCACTTTTTAAAAGAGATCAAAGTGCTTAACATGATAGATGGGTACCGCTCACGCGGCCACCTGTTTGCTAAAACCAACCCGGTTCGGGAGCGCCGTCACTATTATCCGGGTAAAGAGCTGGAAACATTCGGCTTGAGCGAGGCCGACCTGGATACCGTTTTTAACTCTGGTGTTGAAGTTGGCCTGGGCGCTGCTAAGCTGAGCGACATTCGCCAATTACTGGAAGATACTTACTGCCGTGCCATTGGCGCCGAGTACAGGTACATTCGCAATCCTATCAAAATCAAATGGTTTGAGGATAGGATGGAAAAAAACCGCAACACACCGTCTTTCACCATCGACGAGAAAAAATCGATGCTGAACAAGCTCAACGAGGCTGTTACGTTCGAAAACTTTTTGGGTACTAAATTCCTGGGGCAAAAACGTTTCTCGCTCGAAGGAGCCGAGGCGCTGATCCCATCCATGGATTCGGTTATTAAAAAAGGTGCCGATTTGGGTATCGAGGAGTTCATCATCGGTATGGCCCACCGCGGTCGCTTAAATGTGCTTACCAATATTATGGAGAAAACCTATAAAGAGGTATTCTCGGAGTTTGAAGGTAAAAACTTTGATTCTGAATCGCCTTTTGGTGGGGATGTTAAATACCATTTAGGCTTTTCAACCGATGTAACCACATCAAACGGAAAAAAAGTGCACCTGAGCCTTTGCCCCAATCCATCGCATTTAGAGGCGGTTGACCCGGTTGTAGAAGGTATCACCCGTTCCAAAATCGATTTTAAATATAATGGCGATCACTCAAAAATCGCCCCTATATTGATCCATGGCGATGCATCTGTTGCAGGCCAGGGTATTGTTTACGAAGTTTTACAAATGGAAAAACTGGATGGCTACCGCACCGGCGGCACTATTCACCTGGTTATCAATAACCAGATAGGTTTTACCACCAACTATAAAGATGCCCGTTCAAGTACTTATTGTACCGATGTGGCAAAAACAGTTTTGTCCCCGGTATTCCACGTAAATGGCGATGATGTGGAGGCTTTGGCCTACGTTGTTAACCTGGCCATGGAGTATAGGCAGGTATTTAACGAGGATGTATTTATAGATATCCTGTGTTACCGCCGCTACGGCCACAACGAGGCTGATGAACCAAAATTCACCCAGCCGTTGTTGTACAAGGCTATTGAGGCGCATGCTAACCCGCTGAAAATTTACAATCAAAAACTGATTGATGAAAGCAGCATTGATGCCACTTACCTGAAAGGGGTTGAGAAAGCATTTAAGGATGAGTTGCAGCAAAAGCTGGATGAATCAAAAGCCGAAGACAGGTTTACCGATACCATTGCCATGTTTGAAGGCGCCTGGAGCGGTTTACACCTGGCCAGCCATAAAGAGTTTGTGAAAGCGATTGATACATCGGTACCCGAAGAGGAATTACTAGCGATTGGTAATAAGTTAACCACATTGCCGGCCGACATGGAGTTTTTCAAAAAAATTGAAAAACTATTTGAAGACCGCAAAACTATGGTGAACCAGACCAAGGTTTTTGACTGGGCCATGGGCGAACTTTTAGCTTACGGAACCTTATTAAAAGAGGGCTACCCTTTAAGGTTAAGTGGTGAAGATGTTAAGCGCGGTACTTTCTCGCACCGCCACGCGGTATTAACCCTTGCCGATTCGGAAGATGAGTATACGCCATTGGCAACCATCGAAACAGATGCTAAACTGAGTATTTACAACTCCCTGCTATCTGAATATGGCGTACTTGGTTTTGAGTACGGTTACGCTTTGGCTAACCCTAACGCCTTAACCATTTGGGAAGCTCAGTTTGGCGATTTCTTTAACGGCGCCCAAATTATTGTTGACCAATATATTGCCAGTGCCGAAACTAAATGGCAGCGCGGTAATGGCCTGGTGATGCTGCTTCCTCACGGTTATGAAGGCCAGGGCCCCGAGCATTCATCGGCCCGTGTGGAGCGCTTTATGGAGCTTTGTGCCGATGATAATATCCAGGTAGCTAACTGTACTACGCCTGCAAACTTCTTCCATATATTAAGGAGGCAAATGCACCGCGATTTCCGCAAGCCGCTTATTATATTTACGCCTAAGAGTTTATTACGCAGCCCTAAATGCGTATCGCCGATAGAAGATTTTACCAGCGGTAAATTCCACGAACTGATTGACGATACTTACGCCGATCCTAAAAAGGTAAAACGCGTACTGCTTTGTACCGGTAAAGTTTATTACGATTTGCTGGATAAACAACAAGCCGATAAGCGCAAAGACGTTGCCATCGTTCGTGTAGAGCAACTATACCCAACCCCGGTTACGCAAATACTAAAAGTAAAAGCCAAATACGAGAAAGCTACCGAGTTTATCTGGGTACAGGAAGAGCCCGAAAATATGGGTGCGTGGCCATACATTTGCCGCAAATTCCACAACGATACGGTAATTAACCTGAATGTGATATCACGTAACGAGGGCAGCAGTACCGCTACCGGCTTTGCCAAACAGCATGCCGCGCAGCAGGCCTACATTGTTTCAAAAGCATTTGAAGCGCCAGCCGGTAAAGTGGTAAAAGAAGCAATAAAAAAGACAACCAAAAAAATGGCTGATGCCGGAGCGGATTGAGTTAGGTGATACGTTTTACGTGGTACGTTATACGTGCTCATCAAAAACGTACAACGTATAACTTACAACGTTAGCTGACTATGCAAAACGTACAACTTAAAACGTATAACGTACAACCATTCAAAAATATACAATACTAAAATATGAGTTTAGCGATCAAAGTACCTACCGTAGGTGAATCAATAACAGAAGTAACCCTGGCAAGCTGGAAAAAAAAAGATGGCGATCACGTGGAAATGGATGAGGTTATCGCCGAGTTAGAATCGGACAAGGCCACTTTTGAACTTACTGCCGAACGTGCGGGTACTTTACAAATTGTTGCCAAAGAGGGCGATACTTTAGCCATTGGCGCATTAGTTGCCAATATTGAAGAAGGCGAAGGCGCTGCTGCTGCTCCTGCACCGGCTGCACAACCACAGCCCGAAGTTGTAGCTAACGCACCAGCACCGGCCCCAGTTGCCGCTGCCGCGCCTGTTGCTGCTCCGGCACCTGTTGCAGGTGGTGGTTCTTTAGAAATTAAAGTGCCAACCGTAGGTGAATCAATCACCGAGGTTACTTTATCCCGCTGGATAAAAAAAGATGGCGATGCTGTTGAAATGGACGAGGCCATTGCCGAACTGGAATCGGATAAAGCCACATTTGAATTAACTGCCGAAAAAGCCGGCGTATTAAAAACCATAGCCAAAGAGGGCGACGTATTGCCAATTGGTGCTATTGTGTGTACTATTGAAGGTGTAGGCGCTGCCCCTATTGCAGTTACCCCCGCAGTAGTAAGCGCAACCGACGAATCGCCTCGTGGCGGTGCGGCGGTACAGCCCGGGGGTGTTACTTATGCCTCAGGTACCCCATCGCCTGCGGCTGCTAAAATATTAGCCGAAAAAGGCGTTGACCCTAAAGCCGTATCGGGTACAGGTGTTGATGGCCGCATTACCAAAGGTGATGCATTGGGTGCACAAGCTGCAAGCGCAAAACCAGCAGCCCCGGCTACTCAGACCACAGCCCCCACGCCTCAGACCTCAGAACCCGCAACTCAAAACTCAAGGAGCGAGAAACGCGAGAAAATGACCTCGTTGCGTAAAACTGTGGCCAAACGTTTGGTAGCTGTTAAAAACGAAACAGCCATGCTTACCACTTTTAACGAAGTGGATATGCAGCCTATCATGGAATTGCGCAGCAAGTACAAAGATAAATTTAAAGAGAAACATGGCGTTGGTTTAGGCTTTATGTCGTTTTTCACCAAGGCTGTTACCGAGGCGTTGAAAGATTGGCCGGCTGTAAACGCCCGTATTGAAGGTGAAGAAATTGTGTACAGCAATTATGCTGATGTTTCTATCGCGGTATCGGCCCCTAAAGGTTTAGTGGTTCCGGTTATCCGTAATGCAGATAGCCTTAGCCTTGCCGAAATTGAAAAAGCCATCGTAGTATTGGCCGGTAAAGCCCGCGAAAACAAACTCACCATTCCCGAAATGACCGGTGGTACCTTCACCATCACCAACGGTGGCGTGTTTGGATCAATGATGTCGACACCGATATTAAACTCGCCACAATCGGCCATCCTGGGCATGCACAATATTATTGAGCGCCCTGTTGCCGTAAACGGACAGGTGGTTATCCGCCCGATGATGTACATGGCCCTGTCATATGATCACCGTATCATCGACGGCCGCGAATCGGTAAGCTTCCTGGTACGCGTAAAACAACTGCTGGAAGATCCTGCAAGGTTATTGTTAGGGGTATAATAAATCCTACTTAAATATTAAAAAAGCCCGGCTTTCGCCGGGCTTTTTGCGTTTGTGCGGGCACCCATCTGTATCACAAATTAGCGGTAACCGACTGGAAAAAACTTTAATCGTGATTTGGATTCAAGGCTTAACAAACCATTCAAGCTATAGTGGTGCAATCTCAACTCCCACTTATATCGGATTTGCATGTCAACATGAGCACAATTCGCAATTGCTTTGTAACTCGATGTGGTTTCGTATATCACACAAACAAAAGCCCCCAACTCATCGTCGGGGGCTTTATTATATTAATTCGTTTTCCGGGCATCCTGCATCGGGTTACTGCCCGATGTGGCTCCTCTTGGTAAAACCTGTTGCTTAAACAGCTCGAACCTTGTTGGGGCGTATTCGCGGGGCCAGCTGTTGTTGGCTTCGTCAATGTCGGCGGTTTCACGGTATGGGTCAAGCTTAATGGATTTTACTTCTTTGGCTTTGGCAAATACCTTGCTTACCTTAAACTCGTTTTTGCGCCAGATATAGGCCGGCAGTTTGTCAACCTCTTTGGTGCCATCGGTGTAAGTCCACTCAATGATGATTGGGCTTACCAGGCCGCCTTTGTTGCTGAAGGTAAGTTCGTAAAAATTGGTTTTGCTATCGTAAAACTTCTTTTCGTCGGGGCTTAAACCAGCATACATATCCTGGTAGGCTTTAGCGGTTAAAGGTGTTGGGGCAAAGCGGTCCCATTTGCTGTAAAAATCCTGCAGGGAGGTATCGGCCTCTACGGTAGTTTGCATACCTGCCGCTTTGTTGCGGGTTGTGCTGATGTTTTCCAGGTTACGGTCGTAAGCGGCACGGTCTGTAGCGCTTTCAAGGGCGGGGTTTTTACTGTTTAATTTGTAGTATTTCACGCTATCTAATGATACGTCTACAGGTTCGGTTCCGTAAAACCATCCGCGCCAAAACCAATCCAGGTCAACCGCCGATGCATCTTCCATGGTGCGGAACAAGTCTTCGGGCGTTGGGTGTTTAAAGGCCCAGCGTTTGGCGTAAGTTTTAAAGGCATAATCAAACAACTCGCGGCCCATTACAGTCTCGCGCAGTACGTTAAGCGCGGTAGCCGGTTTGGCGTAAGCGTTAGGGCCAAACATGATAATGTTTTCGGAGTTGGTCATGATAGGCTCCAGCTGATTCTTCGGCATTTTCATGTAATCAACAATTTTGTAGGCCGGACCGCGTGACGATGGGAATTTGGGGTCCCATTCCTGCTCGGTAAGGTACTGCGTAAATGTGTTCAGGCCTTCGTCCATCCAGGTCCACTGGCGTTCGTCCGAGTTCACGATCATCGGGAAAAAGTTATGGCCAACTTCATGGATAATTACACCTATCATCCCGTTTTTGGTGGCCTCGCTGTAAGTACCATCCTTTTCGGCACGGCCGAAGTTAAAGCAGATCATCGGGTACTCCATACCGTTTGCCGCCTCAACCGAAATAGCAACCGGGTAAGGGTACGGGATGGTATGTTTTGAATACGTTTTGATGGTATGCGCAACAACCTTGGTTGAGTATTTGCTGTACAGCGGGTAAGCCTCGGGGCCGTAGTATGACATGGCCATCGCTTTGCGGCCGCCCTCAATCTGGGCGCTCATGGCATCCCAAACAATACGGCGCGATGATACCCATGCAAAATCGCGCACGTTTTCGGCATGGAAACTCCATGTTTTGCGGGCGGCTGCATGGCCTTTCATGGCGTTTTTAACTTCATCCAAAGTAACTATCTGCACAGGTGTGGTTGCTGTTTGTGCCTTATTCCAGCGGCTTAGCTGCGCGCCGGTAAGGTTTTGGGCATAGTTGGAGCACTGGCCTGTACCGCCTACCAAATGATCGGCAGGTACATTAATGTTCACTTTAAAATCACCAAAAGTTAAGGCAAACTCACCGCTGCCCAAAAACTGTTTGTTTTGCCACCCCTGGAAATCGCTGTAAACAGCCATTCTTGGGTACCACTGCGTCATGGTGTACAGGTAGTTGTTATCCTCGGCAAAGTACTCGTACCCGCCGCGGCCGCCAATGGTCATCCTGTCTGATATATTGTACCACCAGTTAATTTTAAACTTAAATTTTGCGCCCGGTGCCAAAGTGGTTGGCAACTCAATACGCATCATCGTTTCGTTAATAGTATAGCTAAGGGTACCACCATTGGCATCCTTTACGCTCTCAATGTGGTTACCCAAATCAAGGTTGTGGCCCATAACGCCTTGCAGCTGGCGCATGGTCATCTTGCCCTGCATTTTGCTTTCGGCAGTAGTAAAGCTTTCGGCATCCTTCATGTGCTGGTTTTCATCCAGCTGAACCCACAGGTAGGTAAGCGCATCGGGCGAGTTGTTGCTGTACGTAATGGTTTCCGATCCATCCAAACGCTGCTTATCATCGTTAAGGGTGGCGTTAATTTCGTAGTCGGCTTTTTGTTGCCAGTACTTGGGCCCCGGCGCACCCGATGCCGAGCGATAGCTGTTTGGGGTGCTTAGCATGGTACCCAGCTGCTCAAAACGGTTACCGTGATTGGAGCCGGGATTGTTGTCGTGTTGTGCCCATGATGCCGAGGCCATCAGCAGGCACGAAAATAGGGCAGGGTAAAATTTATTCATCTGAATTTAATTAGGAAAAAACGTTCGATACACATAATAAAAGCAATTCCAAATATAGCCGACGACAGGAACATCGTCCAGTCGCGCTGTGGAGTTTTGGCAAATTTGACGAGCAGGAATGAGATAAGTAACGCAGATATTACAATTAATACCTGCCCAAACTCCAGCCCGAGGTTAAAAGCGAGCAGCTGGCCGGTGATATTAGTACTGGTGCCCAGCAAACTTTTTAAGTAGTTTGAAAAGCCCATGCCATGTATAAGGCCAAAAAATAAGGCCAGCGCATAGTTAAGCCGCATAGTGCCCGTTGTGCGCTTTTTATTAAGCACATTAACCAAACTTGTAAAAACTATAGTAACGGGAATTAAAAACTCAATAAGCGAAGTGTTGATATGGATAACGTTTAACACACTTAAAGCCAGCGTGATAGAGTGACCAATAGTGAAGGCCGTAACGAGTACCAACACCTTGCGCCAGTCGGCCAGCAGGTAGGTACCGCAAAGCACGGCGACGAATAAAATATGGTCGTACCCCTCCCAGTTACAGATGTGTTGCCATCCTAACTGGAAGTATAATGAAAAGTCAGTCATTGAGCTAATTCGCAATTGCCAATAAAAATAACGTTTTTTGTCGAAAATAAAACACCCGGACGAGAGATGTTACAGTTGATGATGATAAGCTTTTTCAGCTTATTCCACCCTTTTTTTGTAAGTGTTACCGAAATTACCCACAACGCCAAAACCCAAAGCGTTGAGGTAAGCTGCCGTATTTTTTACGACGACCTGGAGCGTACCATAGAAAAGCAATACAAAACCCCGGTTGATATTGTACACCCCAAGAACAAGGCGAAGCTAAACGAGATGCTGAATGATTACATTAAAAAGCACCTGGCTATAAAAGCCGATAATAAAGTTATTGCCCTAACCTACCTGGGCTACGAGATTCAGGAAGATGGCGCCTGGGTTTACTTTGAAGCCAAAGGCATCAGCAAACCCAAAAAGGTTGATGTGCACGACGATTTGCTTTATACCGAACACCCCCAGCAAATAAACATGCTGCACGTAACCGTAGGCGGCGAGCGCAAAAGCGATAAGTTGGATAACCCGGATAGTGAGGCGGGGTTTACTTTTTGATGTGCAGATTTTAAATATCAGATGTGCAAATGTTTTTTAATCATAGCGAAAGCCACCTGTCATGCTGAGGTACGAAGCATCTATTCGCAAACTGTGCGCGTACTTTGCAAGGCGTAGAATACATGCTTCGTACCTCAGCATGACAGTATTCAATGGCAACATGGTTATGCAACAATACCCCTACTGCAACGGCGGAAAAAAGCTCACCAACCTTACTATCTTTCCATCCGCATCAAATTCAATATAATCTGTACCGCCCTTGGTTTCTTTACCGGGGATATCAACCGTCCAGGAGTACAAAGCCACGTTATGGTGATGCTCGGGCAGGGTGTGTAAGTGAAATATGCGGCCCGGTGCTAACTGGTGCGAGCCTACGCACAGCGCGGCAATGCCGTCAACCCCAGTTACATTTTCATAGTTAGGATCGGTGTAAATAGCATGGGCGGCCCAGCATTTGGCAAACGCCGCTTTAATGTCGTCCTCGCCTTGTACGTTCCACGAGGCTACGTATTGCTTAATGGTTTCTTCTGGTGATGTTTTCATTTGTATTACGTTTTAATGTGATACAAAGGAACTGAGGCGTAGCCGCAATAACATTAAAGTAGTTTAATAAATGAAAAAAGGGGGGCTTCATTCTCCTATTGTCATGCTGAGATACGAAGCATCTATTCGCGAACTTTTCATTCGGTTATGCATAGCTGGTAGATCCTTCGTTCCTCAGGATGACAGGAAAACCGGATATTTCATGGACAACAAGAGGCATAATTTTATATTATTAGGCCTACTCCAATCCACTTTACAAAACTGTCTTGACTCCTGATTCTTGACTCTTGGTTCTCTCCGCCTCCAGCAACTCCAGCACCTCGGCCCAACTATTAACCCTTTGGTGGTGATGCAGGTTGGTATTATGGAAAGCATCAAACATAATGGGCTTGCCGTGGCAGTAGTCCAGGTTTTTGCAGTGGTCGTCAATTAAAAAATCGGTTTTGATGATGCTTTTATCGCCGCAAAAAACAATATTTCGCCAGTTGATGAACGGGAAGTGCTCGGCCAGCCATTCGTATTTCTCGGGAAGCGATAGCGGGAACTCCATGGCTGCCGATACAATATACACCTCAAAATCTTCCATTAATGATTTTACCGCCTCAACGGCTCCTTCCATCAGCGGCAACGTTCTGAAAAAGCCGGGTTTGTTCACCATCCCGTGGCCTTTGCCTTTAAAAGCTTCGTACTCGGTCATGCCTGCAATATCCTGCCGGGTAAGCCTTATGCCGGTTTCCTGTTCATAGTAGTCAAAAAAATGGGGCTCGGTATCGGCCATTACGCCATCCATGTCAATCGCTATCGTTTTTTTCATCTGGTTTGCAATATTTTCTGCAAATAAAACCATTTTATGCAATATTTTGCAATTTTTATTTTTAAGTTTGCAACAAATTGCAATCAAGCTATGATTAAGGACGAACGCTTAGAACAAATATTGGCGCATGTGGCAAGGCAGCGCAGCGTATCACTTACCGACCTCAGCAACGCGCTCAATGTATCAGAAGATACCATCCGTCGCGATATCAAAAGCCTGTCGGACCAAGGCCTGCTGAAAGCCGTTCGCGGCGGGGCTGTGGCGCATTCGCCTACGCCGCGGCACTTCCGGGCAAGGGAAAAGCACGATATGGACCAAAAACGTATTGTAGCCTCAAAGGCATTACAATTCATAAAAGACGGGCAGGTAATCTTCCTCGACGGCGGTACCTCCATCCAGGCCCTGGCCGAGTTGATCCCCGCCGATATGAAGATCACTGTGGTTACCCACAGCTTCCCGGTAGTGAGCGTGCTGGAAGATCATCCCACGGCCGAAGTGATATTTGCCGGCGGCCGGCTTTGTAAAACCGCTTTTACCACCATTGGTTATGAAACCATCCAGACTTTCAAAAACTTCCGTGCCGACTTGTGCCTCATGAGCGTTTGCAGCATTCACCCAACCATGGGCTTAACTACCGTAAACCACGACGAAGCACAGGTAAAACGTACGATGATGGAAATGGCCGGCCAAACCATCGCGCTATCCACCATCGATAAATTAAACACCGCCGAATCGTACTACATAAGCCCCGCGACAGCTATAGATATTATTGTTACCGATGCCGAAGCCAGCGACGATAGGCTAACCGCCTACAAGCAAGCCGGCATCACCATAATTTAACCCCAATTGAAAAAGAATTTAATTCCCCTTACCCTTGGCGGCCTTGGCATAGGCACCACCGAATTTGTAATGATGGGGCTACTGCCTGATATCGCCAAAGATTTCCGGGTGAGCATCCCCGTGGCCGGGCACCTCATCTCCGCCTACGCGCTTGGTGTAGTTATCGGCGCGCCTTTACTGGTGGCCATCAGCAGCAACTATCCGCCTAAAAAAATACTGATCGCCTTAATGGTCATGTTTACCGTTTTCAACGCGTTCTCGGCTTTCGCGCCCGATCATAATGCTTTGTTTATCGCCCGGTTGTTATCCGGTTTGCCACACGGCGCTTTCTTTGGCGTGGGCTCGGTAGTGGCAAGCCGCCTGGCCGAGAAAGGGAAACAGGCTCAGGCCATATCGGTCATGTTTGCCGGTTTAACCATTGCCAACCTGTTAAGCGTTCCACTGGGTACCTACATCGGTCACCATTATTCGTGGCGGTACACGTTTGGGCTTATCGCTTTTATCGGGCTGATGGCGCTGTTGTTCATCCAGCTTTGGCTTCCGGCTTTACCGGTGAGCCGTGAAGGCGATATTAAATCTGAAATGGGCTTTTTTAAAACCCGCGAGGCCTGGCTCATTTTGCTCATCACTGCTATTGGCACCGGCGGCCTGTTTTGCTGGATCAGCTATATAGCCCCGCTCATGACCGATGTAAGCCATTTTTCAAAAGATACCGTACCGCTGGTGCTCATCATTGCCGGCCTTGGCATGGTAATAGGCAATTTTATGGGCGGCAAACTGGCCGACTGGGTTGCTCCCGTAAAAGCCTGCTTAATACTACTCATCAGCATGGCCGTGGCGCTCACCACCATCTATTTTGTATCGGGCAACCAGGTGTTGTCGCTCATCATGACGTTTATAACCGGCAGCCTGTCTATGGCCATCGGCTCCCCTATCCAGATCCTTATGATCCGCACCGCCAAAGGGGCCGAAATGCTTGGTGCGGCAGCCACACAAGCCGCCTTTAATACCGGCAACGCCTTAGGCGCGTTCCTTGGCGGCCTGCCGATAGCCATGGGCTACGGCTTTACCTCGCCCGAGTTGGTAGGCGTTGTAATGGCAGTAACCGGGGCTTTGTTTGCGGTGGTGTTGTTTAAAAGGCAGGCAGCGGTGAAAAGAGAGCTTGAAGTGGCGTAGATAGCTTTGTATAATATGGGCGTTGCCTGCGGCCGGGCCATTCGTTCATACTGCACAGGCATTGGGCGCGGCCGGCCCGAGATGCCCGCGCAGGGCCGATATCCACTTTTGTCCCTAACGCGAAGCTGCGGGGAGCGGGGCCACACCGCCTGTAATTTATTTTGTTGAAATGTTATTGTTTGCTGAAATATATTTGGTTAACTTTATGCAAACCAATACTTTATCAAAGATGATCTCATTTGTAATCTCACTCACAGGTATTTCGAAAACTCAATATTCATTTTCCGGGCATAAATATACCCGAACGTGCACGGCTACTGTGGCGACATCGACCGAAGGTTACAACATACTGGCTATTAGCCAGTTTGAATAAAAGTCACCTTATTTAAGATTACAAAACGATTATCGGCGGAAAATTGCGACAATTAACATTGATTTAGCCGCACAGCGACCGGAAACACCGCCACCGTAAGTAAAATTCATTTCAAAGAAGTAAATAAACCAACAAAGTAATGGAACCAACAAAAAGTTATTCATTCGGTGCAGCGAGTCAAAAAGCCCTGGTAGGGGTACATCCCGATTTAGTTAAGGTTTTAACTACCGCTATTACCAATAGCCCAATAGATTTTTCTATCAATGAAGGCGTTAGATCATTGGCTACACAGCAAAAATATTACACATGGGGGCGTACAGTTATAAACCCCAATACAGGTCCTTTACCGGGTAAACCGTTTGGTGATACAAATACAAATGCCGACGGCGTGGTGCATAAATCAAATCATCAAAAAAAAGCAGATGGTTATGGGCACGCAGTTGATCTGTACCCCTATATTAATGGTAAAATTGATTTCGGAGCAGGAGCAACACTTGTAACTATTGCTAACCACATTAAAAAAGTTGCGGAAACCTTGGAGATTGCAATTACCTGGGGTGGCGATTGGAAACCACCGGTTGCGCCGGTTGATAAACCTCACTTTCAATTGAAGCAATAAACCATCGCTATGGTATTTACTTTTTATCTTTCAACCCCGCGCAGGGCCGGTATCCACTTTTGTCCTAAACGCGAATGCAAAATCTGCGCGATAAGGGGCTAAACATTTAAAACGGGTGATATGAATTTCATTTATAAATATTGACTATCGCACTGTTTTTATATTGATATGCGCCATCGGTGCTGGTCAAATAAATATGGTTGTTGCTTAAACACGATGTAATACTCATTATAAGAAGGAATAAAATGGCGTGGTAAATCAAACCATCCATGCTCGGTTTTAACCCGATTCCTTGCCTTTCCATATTATTTCACCCGTTTAGTTTGTACTTTCTGACCATCGGCATACAACACCAAATTAATGGTCCCGCCGGTATCCTTTAAAAATTCAAGCTCATAAGGCAGGTCGCGCAGGAAGAATTTGTTTGATGCCTCGGCAAATAGTTCACGCTTCATTTCGCCTTGCATCCTTACGTACATGCGCCCTTCTTCAAATAAAATTGTTAAAACCCTGTTGGGTGCCAGCTGAAATTGTCCTGTATAGGTTTGTAATACATCGGCAGGGGGTGTAGAAATCCGTTTTTTGATATTTGGATGGTACAGATCCTTAAACTCATAAACCTTTGCCACACTGTTTACCACTTCGGTTGCCAATTGCTGGCTGCCGCTGTTAAGCATAACCACTACACCATTGCCGTCTCGCAGGCTGCCATAATAAATACTCTGGAAACCTACAGTCGATCCCGGATGGGTGAAATATTTTGTACTATCCAATACATTTATAAAAGTGCCAAGTGCTATTCCCATTTTATTTTGGTACGGTGTAAACATCAGCCCGGCGCTTTGCTTTGTTAAAACTTTATCCGATTTACCCTCATAAGCCAATTGGAGCCTGATAACAAATTTAGCCAGGTCGGTAGGGTTTGTCCACAAGCCGGCGGCGGCTTGTTCCGGGTAAATACGGTGCTTGCCAGGTATAGGGTTGCCGGTTATACTATAACCGGTGGCCAGCATGGCCTCATTAACTCCGGCCGGAGGCTGGCTGAAGGTGCTCTTATTCATGCCCAATTGTTTTAGCACTGCTCGTTGCATATAACCCGCATAATCCTGCCCGGTAATATCCATTACAATTTGCTGCGAAATGATGACCCCGCCGCCTGAATATTCAGGTCGCAATCCGGGTTCAAAAGCAGAACGTATATGGGGGCTGTTGGCCGGCTTTTCGCCATTTAAAACCTGCACTATGGTTGGCAGCGGCTTGCCTGGCTGGTAACCGCCAAAGCCTTGCAGGTTTATCCCACCGGTATGGCTCAACAGGTTTGCCATCGTGATCTTTTTTCCTTTTGATAGGCTATCATATGGAAACTTCCAGCTTTTTAGGTACACATTGATATCGGCATATAAATCGATTTTCTTTTCCTCCGCCAGTTTAAGTACGCCAACAGCGTTTAACGATTTACTTATGGAACCAGCCTGAAAAAGCGTTTGCGTGTTAACCGGCGTTTTTGAACTATCGTTAGCGAAACCATAGCCCTTTGCCCAAACCAGGCGATAGTTTTGAATAACCGCTATGCTTAACCCCGGCGTTTTATAAAAGGCCATCCTATCCAATATATTCCAGTTTTTTTCGCCCTCTATTTGTATAGGCGCAAACAAACCGTTTTCAACTTTGGCAATGTTTTCTTTTGTGTTGTTTTGGGCATAACCGGTTAATGTTGTTAATAATAGTAAAATTAAAGCGGATAATTTGCAAAGTGTATTCATACTAATTATTTGGTGTAGATGGATTTTATATTCAAATATTAAAATTTAATTCTGAAATATAAAAATAAACAGAATAAAATTTTATAAAATAGAAAAAACGCACAGAATGTTAATGACATTAACTATCAACCCAATGTCATCTCTCCACTATTAATTGGCATATCGGGAAAAGTCGATATATCTTTGTGCTATGGATCAGTTAGAGATATTTAAGGCGCTATCAAACAAAACCCGGCTGCAAATTTTGCAATGGCTTAAAGAGCCCGAGCTTAATTTTCCTTCCCAGCAGGAATATGGGTTTACCAATGGCGTTTGCGTAGGCCAAATTCAGGCTAAGGCCGGGCTTACACAATCTACCGTATCAGAGTACCTGGCATTAATGCAGCGCACCGGGCTTGTTACCGCTACCCGCGTTGGGCAGTGGACTTACTACAAACGCAATGAAGAAGCCTTTGCCGCCTTAAGTAAACTGGTACAATCGGAATTATAATTAAGCATTTACAAAACACAAACTATAACATGAGCACTAATAACACCTTGTTCAGGCCATTTAGCCTGAAATCGTTAAATATCAAAAACCGCATTGTAATGGCGCCCATGACGCGTTCATTTTCGCCAAATGGTGTACCAACTGCCGATGTTGCAGCTTATTACCGTAAACGCGCTGAAGGTGAAGTGGGTTTAATTTTATCAGAAGGTACGGTTATAAACCGTGTATCGTCATCAAACGATGCCAACATCCCCCACTTTTATGGTACCGAAGCTTTGGCCGGCTGGCAAAATGTAATTAACGGTGTGCATGCCGCTGGCGGCGCTATGGGCCCGCAAATCTGGCATATGGGTATTATGGATAACCACCACTCGGGCTGGGTACCGTCGCAACCATTTGAAGGGCCGTCGGGCTTAAACAGGCCGGGGAACACCAATGGCAACAGCATGACCGATGCTGATATTGCCGATACCATTGCCGCATTTGGCCGCGCTGCCGCTGATGCCAAAAGATTAGGCTTTGACTGTGTTGAAATTCATGGCGCACACGGCTACCTCATTGACCAGTTTTTTTGGGACGGCACCAACACTCGCACCGACATTTATGGCGGTAAAACCCTGCCCGAGCGCAGCCGTTTTGCAGTTGAAGTAATTAAAGAAGTAAGGAAACAGGTTGGCGATGATTTTGCTATCATCATCCGCCTGTCGCAATGGAAACCAGCCGACTATAACAACCTGCTTGCCAAAACCCCACAGGAATTAGAAGCATGGTTAAACCCCATGGCCGATGCAGGTGTGGATATTTTCCATTGCTCACAACGCCGTTTCTGGGAGACCGATTTTGAAGGTTCGGATTTAAACTTTGCCGGCTGGGCCAAAAAAGTAACGGGCAAAGCAACCATTACCGTTGGTTCTGTTGGTTTAGATGGTGAGTTTTTGGCGGCCTTTGGTGGTGCAAGCTCAAACCCAAGCTCGTTAGATGAATTGTTGCGCCGTATGGACCGTGGCGATTTTGACCTGGTAGCCGTTGGCCGCCCCCTATTGGCCGACCCACACTGGGCTCAAAAAATCCGCGATAACCGCACCGAAGAACTGAAAGGTTTTAGCAAAGAAGCTTTGGCTCAATTGGTGTAAACACCAGTTAACCTTGTTTTATAAAACGGGCCGCCCCAAGGGACAGCCCGTTTTTGCTTTTATAGCCTATAATATTCAGATGACGCCAATTCCCGATTTTCTTAGTCCTTGGCAAACAGGTGGGATTAGCACCTCACTCCGCCCTGTCAACCCAAACCTGGTAGGTTGATTTACCACGGTTACCTACCGAGTAAAACGGTATACCTGTAAGCGGCTGTTGGCTGCCTGGTGTGGTAGCCTGCAAAACGTTTACACCATTAAGCAAAGCGGGTTTGTATTGCAGTTTAATTTGGGCATCAGCGGCAAGCGTGCTTCCTTTTAAATTGGCGTTGTCGTCACTTTCAAAAGCGTATATGAGTGGGCCGGCGGCTACGGCCATTTTGTTATGCAATTCCGCCACCTGGCTGTTAGGTGTTACCAATCGAGGCTGCATCGGGATAACTAAACTAATTTTATCGCCCCTTTGCCATTTACGGTCAATAGCGGCGTAACCTTTATCAATGCTTAAAGGGACAGTTTTACCATTTACAGCAAGTGTTACCTTGCCCGGCGATTTGGAACTGTACAAATCATACGGATTCTCTTTACCCATAGCCCATCCGGGTATCCTGACGCGAACCGCGAAACTACCGGCAGTAACCGGGTTCACCTGTATTTGTATGTTACCCTGCAATGGGTAAGTTGTAGTTTGGCTAATATCTACCCGGTTTTTCCCATAGCCCGTATGGGTTGTACTTGCTATAAACAGGTTTACATAAATGCCATGTTTGTCGTCGGTAGCGTAAATGTATCCAGGCAGCGCACCTGCCATTTTCAATATCATGGGCGGGCAACATGGGCAGCCGTGCCAAACCCAGCGGGTATGGTCGGTAGCCATTAACGGGTTTTCATAATGGTAATGGCTGCCATCAAGCGATATGCCCGACAGGATATTATTGTAAAGCGAGCGTTCAAATTCATCCATGTATTTACCGTTGGCCTGCAGTTCGTTCATGCGTTCGCTAAAAAAAGCCGAGGCGATAGAGGCGCAGGTTTCCAGGTAGGCCGACTGGGGCAACTGGTAATCCTTGCCAAATTTTTCATCGTCGGCAATGGCACCCTGCCCGCCCGTTATGAAAGTGCGTTTGCCTGCCATGTTATCCCAATAGTGGTTGGCGGTGGCAATGTACCGCGGGTTGCTATCATAAGCCCCAATGGCGGCCACTGCCGTGCCCAGCAAGGTAGCGCGCACGGCATGCCCCTCAATGGTCTGCTGCTCAAAAACAGGCTTATCATCCTGGTTATAGCTGCCGTAGGCCTGCCTTGCGCGCGAGCCATCGGCATCGGCGGGCAGGCCGCGGTGTTCTATCCAGTATTTAGCCAAATGCATATAAGCATCGGGCGTTACCGGCGCCTTTATGTTTTGTGCCAGGGCCGGCTTGTTTTTAAACAGCAGGTAAAGCTTAAAAAATGCTTCTTCGGGGCCTGCATGGCCGGGTATCAGGTTCAGTTTTGGGGCATCGCCCATTACCCTGCACATGTAATTGGCCATTTTAACGCCAACTTGCAGCAGTTTTGTTTTGCCGGTGGCGTTGTAGTAATGTAAGCCAGCTTCAACCAGCATGCCAGCATTGTAAAGGTCGTGTTGCCAGCGGTCGTCGCCACCGTTAGTACCCCAACGTTGGGTTGGGCGGTTCAGGGTGGTGTAGGTATCAATATAACCGTCGGGGTCAGCTGCCTGCGCGGCGGCTATCCTGTCAATATAGGCATCCAGTTTTTGTTCCAGCTTTTTATCGGGCTGGGCCACCAACAGGTCGGCAGCGCCGCGGATGGATTCATAAACCAGGCCATCATACCATGGCGGGCCGTCACTTTCGCCCGTATTTACCTTTCCCTGCGCAACCCTGTCAAAATTTAAAAACCCATTGCGGGTGCGTTTCATCTTTGCTTTTTCGTTAATCAGGTCTTCCCGGTCGGGCTCGTATTTTCCCTCAAGCTTGTCCAGTACATCGTACACGGTAACGGTATGTATCGTTTTTAACTTTGGCGACCAAAAGGCATCGTTAATAGTAACGTTTTTTAAAGTTACCGGCGTTACGCGCTGTGCCTGCGCGGTAATACCGCACAGGGCTAATATTGCAGAACCGGTTAGTACTTTTTTTGCAGAAGTAATTATATTCATAGCTGTTATTTTTGATACAGGCGGATAATGGTGTATGATGATGCCGGGATGGTGTAATTAAAACCATCCCTGTTAACATTTATCTTAGTTGTTTTTGGGCTGATGTGCGCCGGTTGCCCGGGCGTATTAATATCTGTTAACTTGCCTGCCAGTTGGGTTACTACAGCCTCTTTTAAATCTTTATCCATCCCCTTCAGGCTGATGCTGCCCTGGCATGCATTTGCCGCCGGGTTTACAATATGTATGGCTATCGTTTTACCATCTTCGCTACGGGTGGCGCTAACATCTATAACCCCGGTTGCATTAGCCTCGATATTTAAAGGCAAATGTGCTGCCGATGCCATTTGTTGTGCATAAAAAGGAGGCATTCCCCAAACCTGAGATGGCGTAAAAAACACCTGCCCCTGGTCCCAGCCGTTATCATTTTGGCCCAGGGCCTGTAATGCATTTGCCGCGCAGGATGTTAAAACAAAATCGCCATGGCGACGTACGGCGTTCAGCGTGCCTGCATGGCCCAAAGCCCTGGCCAGGTCATGATGATTGCCGTTCTCTTCAAATATAGTGCACTTTAAGCGGGTGTTTGCGTCCCAGGAGCGGAACAAGGCCCTCATCTGGGTTAGCGAGCTATCCACCTTCCGGCCGGAGTTTGCATCGTCGGCATCGGTATGCAGGTCCCAGTAATCGGCCTTGCCGTTTATTGCTTTAAAAACCCGCGCCATATTGGGCGATGCAGGCCGCCACCATGCAGAGCAGATGAATTTAATAGTAGTGTCTTTGGCGTGCATGGCGCTTTGCAGGAGGTTAAAGCGTTCGGTATAATGGTCGTATTCAGCTGTTACATCGCCATGAAAAATAACCTCTTCGTTGCCAATTTCAATATATTTTACTTTGTATGGGGCGGGGTGCCCATTGGCAGCACGTTGCCTGCCCCATTTGGTTGCGGTGCTACCTTTTAAATATTCTACCATATCGGCCATATCCTGCGGCGTTTCCTCAATATTGATGGCAAACGCGGCCTCAAACCCAGCAGCCTCGCAAAACTGCAGAAAATCCTCGATGCCAAAACCATTGGTGGAGTATGAATACCAATACCCTGTATATGGCGGCCGTTTAGCGCGCGGGCCTATCATTTTTTTCCATCGGTAACCTTCGGCGTTTACCATAGTGCCGCCGTACCTTAAAAAGCTAAGGCCTTCGCGCTGCATGGCCTTGCCGATATCGCCGCGGAGGGGCAGGTTTTTAAATTGTTCCTGTTTGCACATCAGCGTGGCCTGGTCGGCCCAAAGCTTGCCTTTGCTACTAATAGTTAAAACAAAGCGCGCTCTGGCATCAGTCTGCGTGGCCTTTAACATGATAGGGTATACCGCCCAGTTTGCCGATACCTTTTTTACCAACTGTGTGGCATAAACCTTTTTACCATCGGCACTTTGTAAGGCCAGGGTTACGCCGCCGGCAAGGCCTGTTCCTTTTAAATAAATATTGCCGGTGTAGCTGTTGCCTTTACGCACAGCTATACCCCAGCGGTTAAGGCCGCTATTGGCAACGCCGATAACTCCCTCATCCCCATTATGAATAACAACCTGCGATTGCCGGCCATTGTAAGCATTCTTATCATCCAGTAAAAAGCCACCTGTGCCGGTTGTGTTAATGGCATCCCAGGCACCACTTACGCTGGGTAAGGGTTTAGCTACAAATTTTTCTAAAGTGGTAATACCCATGGTTTTTATACTAAGGTTTTTAAACTCCACATCGGCATTGTAGGTACGCAGGGCGATGGTGCCCGGCGGCAACGTATTCCGCTCGTCGGTAAGGGTGGCAACCGGTTGGGCGCTATTGTTCAGGTAAACTTTAAACACGTTCCCGGCAACATCTACCTTAAGTTTTATCCAATCTTTAAAATCCACAGAAACCTTTACCTCGCCGATGGGCGTCCAGTTGTTTTGATGTTTGCCAAAAACCAGCACCTGTTTATTAGGATCGAGGCTGATCTCGTAGCCATCAAAGCTATCGGCGCCGTTACCGGCATTGTTTAGGTTTACAAGCACACCGGCGTTATCATTACGGCTGTCAAATTTCAGCATCACTTCGGCTGTGTAGTTTGCGCCCGGTATTTGCCGGCGCACCAATTTGTAACCTTCGCCGGCTTTAACGCTTACGGCATCAGCTGTGGGCTGCCAGTTGCCGCCAAACGCTTTCCAGCCGTTAATTACCGGGCCGGCTGTAGGTTCTTCAAAGCTTTCGCCAAATATGCGCTGGTTGTACAATCCTCCGTATATCTCGTGGTTTACATCCTCAATACAAGCCCCGTACAAATGACCCGGGATGCGGTTAAGCACGTGTTTGGCGTTAATTACGATATGGGTTTGCTGGCAAACAGCCGTAAGTGGCAGCGAAAAAAAAGGTAGTATGATAACATTTAACAGGCTTTTGTTGAAGCGCATAGGGTTTTAAATAGTAATTTTATAGATGTTTGTGTTAACAGAGTTCAAAAATGAGTGCAATACACTATAATATCTACTACTCCATTGCCTAATACTAACACCACATTGACCATATGAAGTTTTTTGAAGAAAAAATAATTCCCGGCGACCGGCTTTTTGTGGTGAAGGAGGAGCGCTTTCCGTACAATGATTACCCGCTGCATATACACCCCGAATATGAAATTATACTGGTGATGAAAAGCAGCGGCACCCGTTACGTTGGCGACCATATTGATGATTTTTTTGCTGGCGATCTATGCTTTTTCGGCCCCGACCTGCCCCATACCTTTTATAATAAACACATGCCTACCGACAGGGAGATGCACCAGGTAGTTATCCAGTTTGGCGAAAACTGCCTTGGCGATGGTTTTTTTGACAAACCGCAATTTGGGCAGATAAAAGCCCTTTTTGAGCGCGCCCGGTATGGCCTGGCATTTAACGAGCCAGTACGCGCACGAGCCGCCGAAAAAATTAAGCTAATGGTAGATGCCGATGAAGATGAAGCTGTGGCCGGCCTGATAGGCGTATTGGCCCTGCTTGCTAAAACCACCCATTATGAGGTACTATCCGCCCAAAAACAACTAACGGCCAGCGTGCAAAAGGATACTGCCCGCATGAACCGCATTTACCATTACCTGCTTGATAATTTTAAAAACGATATCCCGCTTGATGTAATGGCCGAAATGGCCAACCTATCTGTAGAAGCATTTTGCAGGTATTTTAAGCAGCATACCCGCAAAACACTATCCGAGTTTGTGAACGACCTGCGCATTGGTTATGCCTGCCGCCTGCTGCAACAAAAAGAGTTTAGCGTGCTGCAGGTATGCTTTGAGAGCGGCTTTAACAATATATCGTACTTTAACCGCCGCTTTAAACGGCAAATAGGGGTATCGCCACTAGCGTACCGGAAAAGTAACGGGCAGGTGCCAAGGCCCGGCGCGGAAGGATTGATTTAGCGTGCGCTCATTATTGGCCACCGGCTTACGCAATAGGATCCTGTTGAGAGCATCCGCCAGGCGCAAAAGTTAGTTTAATTGCCCCTCAATTTATAAGTGATTTTTTTGCACCACGGTTTGTTTCCGCATACTTTGCTTTACTTTTTCCCTGTGTTGTTCGCCCCAGGCGCTTAGTTCGGCTAAAACATTTTTTAAGGTGCGGCTGTACGCGGTTGCTTCATAAATAATGCTTACCGGGGTGCTGGGATATACATTGCGCGTGATAAAATCATTCAGCTCCAGGTCTTTTAGTTCATTGGCTAATACTTTGGAGGATATGCCGGTAATTTCGTGCTGAATTTCTTTAAAACGCTTGGGCGATTGTACCAGGGAAAGTATCAAGGGCAGCTTCCATTTTCCATTCAAAACGTACAAGGCGTCGAGCACGTTTTTAAGCGAGTGTGCGCATGCTGCCTTGCCCGGAATGATCTCATTTTTAATTACTTTCATAGATACAAAGGTAATCACTTACCTGGATGTAACCGCTTACCTTTGGGTAACTACTCACTTTTTACCACCTGGTAACCATAGTTTTGTTTTCGATAATTCGGGAGGGAAGAAGCCTTTCCGCATAAATACAAAAGCAAATTTATTATGAAACATATCCTTCATTTAAAGTCGAGCATCCAGGGTGCATCATCGTATAGCATTAAGCTGGGTAACGCCATCGTCGGCAAAATTCAAGACAAATATCCGGGCAGTACCCTGGAAGAATTAAACCTGGCAGAGATCGGGATTCCGCACCTAAACGCTGCCGAGCTTCGTACATTTTTTATTCCAAAAGATCAGTTGACGTCAGAAGACAAAGCATCCATCCGCCTGTCTGATGAGCTGGTTAAACAATTATTTGCTGCAGATATCATTGTTATTGGCGCCCCGCTAATTAACTTTACTATCCACTCGGCCCTAAAGGCCTGGATTGATCATGTCACCAGGCCCGGTGTTACTTTTGGGTATGGAGAAAATGGCCCTATCGGAATGGTAACCGGGAAAAAAGTTTATGTGGCCATGTCTTCCGGAGGTGTTTATTCAGAAGGACCGGGCAAAGCCAACGACTTTGTTGCTCCCTACTTAAAAGCATTCCTTGGCTTTTTAGGAATGACAGACCTGACGGTGTTCCGTGCCGAAGGATTAAAAGTTCCCGGCGTGAAGGAACACGCTATGGAGCAGGCGCTTGACAGTATAAAAATTGATTAGCTATTTTGGGTAGCCTTAAAAACTTTACAGAGAGATTCACGATAATCGCGCCGAAGAGCTGAAATGATTTAGCAAAAGGGGTTTTGACGCAGTGGACTAATGATAAGACAAAAGACTTGCGAAGTTTTAGAAACTTCGCAAGTCTTTTGTCTTCCCAAATTCGCCCTTCCTCCGCATTAGCGATTGCAGTGGATACCGGCCCGTGGTTAAGGCTTTGTGCGCGTATGAACGAAAAGCGCGGCCCTGCCTCTATCGGCGGGGAAATGCCCATACTGCTTCCCTACTCCGCTTTCAAATTCCTCACCGGATTGGCGATTGCTGCTTTAACAGACTGAAAACTAATAGTCACTAACGCGATAAACATAGCTGCCAGGCCCGATGAAACAAACACCCACACCGGGATATTGATGCGGTAGGCAAAATTATTGAGCCAGTTGTGCATCAGCAGCCAGGATATAGGCGAGGCTATGAGCAGGGAAATTACAATAAGCCGGATAAAATCCTGTGATAAAAGCAGGGTGATGTTTATAACCGAAGCGCCTAATACCTTGCGTACGCTGATCTCTTTTTTACGCTGGGCTATGTTATAAGCCGACAGGCCTAACAGCCCAAGGCAGGAGATAACGATGGCCACCACGGCAAAGCAGATGAACAGCTTGCCAAAACGTTCCTGGGCTATGTACTGCTGGTTGTAGGCTTCATCCGCAAAAAAGTATACCAGCGGCACATCGGGCAGTATTTTTTTCCAGGTGGCTTCCAGTTGATGTACTGTCGACCGTACATCTGTCGATGTGATATCGATAGTGATATTGGTTAAATGGCTGGAATCTACCCGCACCGTTAGCGGCTGCACGGTTTCTAAAAAGGAATGGTTATGAAAATCTTTAATCACTCCCACTATCTCGCCGGTGTGGTTAAGCTGTTTAAAATGTTTACCAATAGCATCCTCCGGTTTTTTGAAGCCCAGGCTTTTTAACATGGCCTGGTTAATGAGCATGGCTTTCATAGAATCGAGGGCTAAGTTTTTTTGAAACCCGCGCCCGGCAACCAGGTCTATATGGTATTGTTTCAGGAACACATCGTCAATAAAATAAACATCGGGCCGTTGCTGTTGCTTTTCGCCTTTGCTGTTCTCAATCATGGTATTAAACTGGTTGTTTGACGTGCCCGGGATAGACGACGACAGGCTAACCATACCAACACCCGGAATTGCCGCCAGTTGCTGCCTTATCCCATCGGTATGCTGGTTGATGCTGTTGCTAAACTGGTAATCAATCACCAGTTTATGATCTTTTTGAAAACCCAGCTGCTGGTTTTGCATAAAGTTAAGCTGCATATACACAATGGTAGTAGCCAGGATGAGGAATATGGAAATACAAAACTGCGCCACCACCAACGACCGGCGCAACATAAGCCCCGTACCCGACGAGCCCGTTTTGCCTTTAAGGCTACTGATGGGTTTAAAGCCCGATAAAAACAAGGCCGGGTACGCGCCGGATAATATGCCTACCCCAACAGCCAGTGCCAGCAGCCATAATACATGCTGCACATGATGAAAAATACCATCGGCTATAATAGTGCCTGTTAGCTGGTTAAATAAGGGCAATAACAGGGATGCAAACAGCAGGGCTATGATAAATGCTACTAAACAAAGTATTACCGCATCCATAAAAAACTGCAGCATCAGCTGGTATTTTGATGCGCCAAGCACTTTACGCACGCCAATTTCTTTGGCCCTTTGTAACGAGAACGCGGTAGTGAGGTTAATAAAATTGAAACAGGCGATAAACAGCACCAACAACGCTATAATAGAAATAATATACACATTGGTAATGCTGCCGCTGGCCGATGTGCCTGTACGGTGCCCGCGTGGTTTACCATACAAATAAACCTTTTTCAATGGCTCGATAGATAGCTGGTACTTAAAATCGGTTTGATCCATATTGGCTTTTACCATGGCAGGGAACTTGGCCTGCAAAGTCGCCGCCGATGCGCCGGGCTGTAATAACAGATAGGTGTAAAAGCCAAAGCGCGTCCAGTGATTCCAGTTTTCATCAACCAGGGTCGAGATAGAAAAAAGAACATCTACCCGCAGGTGCGAGTTATACGGAATATCCTTCATAATGCCGGTTACCCGGCATTTGGCTTTGCCATTGATGAGCATGGTTTGGCCCATAGGGTCGGCGTTGCCGAAGTACTTTTTGGCGGCGGTTTGGGATAGTACCACATCGCAGGGGGCGTTAAACAGGTGGCTAATATCGCCCCGCAGCAGCGGCCATGAAAATATTTTAAAGACCGACGAATCGGCGTAGGCTACTTCTTCCTTCACTGCGTTGTCTGGGTTACTTTGCAAAATCATATCGTCCATAAACACCCTGGCCATATCTCTTACCTCGGGGAAGGCCGCTTTCATAGCCGGCCCCATCGGGGTCGATGAGCTTTCGTAATTGATGCCCGCAGATGTTTTTACATCGGTTACCAGGCGGTAGATATTATCGGCCTTTTGATTATAACTATCGCGGTTTAATTCAAAATGAACATACAACAACGCGAAAAAACAAACGCAAATACCTGTAGCCAGGCCGGTGATGTTGATGAGGGAGAAAACCTTGTTCTTCCACAGGTATCGCAACGTGGTTTTAAAGTAGTTTTTAAGCATGGTAGGTAGGTGTTGGGTAGAATGTAACGATTATAAACCCTAAAATAGGATTACAGGTTGGTATTTTAATGTTTATCGTAAATTTTAAAAGCTTACCTAACACCAAACCACCGCAACGGATATAGTTAAACGAGTGTTCTAAACTACCTTCATTGCGAGGTACGAAGATAACCGACCGCAGGGCGCTCATTAATACCAATAAAAACAAAACACAACATTAATAATCTCCGAACTAAGTGGGACTTAGCATGTAGGGATTGCTTCGTACTCAATGACGGATATTTGATATTAACTCCCAATAAAATGATTTCAATAACTAAAACTCAATTAGCGGTTTGTTTACCTTTGTGATGACCGGACACAATAATATCTATCGGGGGTAAGCCTTATCACCGGTTTCAAGTGGGGTCAAACCAGTTATTATAAATTTATTTTTCAAATTTGTTATGCATAAACACCTTTCACTGCGCATTGTAATTGTTGCCTGTTTCTTTTCGTATTCCTTAACCGTTTGCGCTCAGCAAAAAACCGCACCCGATTCTATCCGGAAAAAAATGCAATGGTTTGCCGATGCAAAGCTTGGCATTTTCATTCATTGGGGCATTTACTCGGTAAATGGCGTTGATGAAAGCTGGAGCTTTCATAACAAAAAAATAAGTTATAAAAGCTATATGGAGCAGCTAAAAGGCTTCACTGCATCCCGGTATAACCCGGCGGAATGGGCCGGTTTAATTAAGCAAAGCGGGGCCCGCTACGCAGTTATCACTACCAAGCATCATGATGGCTTTGCCCTATGGCCCACCAAGCAACATCATTTCAACGTGGTAGATAATTCGCCTGCAAAAAGGGATGTGTTAAAACCTTTTTATGATGCTTTGGATAAAGAAGGGATTAAACGCGGGGCCTACTTTTCTCTGATAGATTGGAGCCATCATGATTATCCCGGTTTTTTAAAAGACAGCAGCCGGTATAAAGTTGCCGATGATCCTGGGCGCTGGCAACGGTTTCAGCATTTTTTTCAAGCGCAAATTGACGAGGTAAATAAAGCATATAAACCCGACTTGTGGTGGTTTGATGGCGACTGGGAACACAGCGCTGCCGAATGGCAGTCGGCAAAAGTAAGGAAACAAATTTTAAACCTCAACCCGGCGGCTATCATTAACGGCCGGCTGCAAGGCTATGGCGATTACGAAACACCCGAGCAAAACTTCCCGGTTAGCCGCCCTAACTTTAATTGGTGGGAATTGTGTATGACAACCAACAACAACTGGGGTTATCATCCCGACGATATCAATTATAAAACGCCTTTTGAAGTAATCAGCATTTTTGTAGATGCGGTTAGTAACGGCGGCAATCTTTTATTAGATATCGGCCCCAAAGCAGATGGAACCATCCCCACCGAACAGGTAAATATTTTAAAAGAGCTTGGGGCCTGGAACAAAAAAAATGGAGAAGCCATTTTTGGAACACTACCCGGTTTGCCCCAGGGCCATTTTTACGGGCCTACCACCCTATCAAAAGACTCAACAACCATTTATCTTTTTTTACCGGGACAAACCGCCGGAAACATTATGCTGAAAGGCTTGAAAAACACCATTAAAGATATACAGGTAGTCGGCACAACCGCTCATTTACAGCCCAAAATTGTAGGAAAAATTTCCTGGAGCCCGGTACCCGGCCTCGTTTTCATCAACGTGCCCGACAAATATAAAGACCCCTACATAACCGTTATCAAACTACAATTAGACAAGCCTCTGCAATTATATCACGGACAAGGCGGCTTGTAAACCGGCATGCAGATATCGGGAAACGCATCTAAACATGGTTAACATAACTTAACACATTTCAAATATATTTTCCATAAGCATTTAACAATCAATACTTTATATTTTATCATGGTTAACACAAAATTGATAGCGAAATTTAGGCGCATCCAAATATTTGTGCCTGGTGTTAAATAATACAAGTCACTTCGGCACCCCTATTATTTAACCAGCATCAGCCATAAAAACAGAATATCGTTTGTCTTGATTCTTGACTCTTGACTCTTCTTCTTTGTCTTAATTCTTGATTCTTAGCTCTTGACTCTTCTTCATGGCAATGCCTGCGGCCCGGGCTGTGCATTCATACGCGCACAGGGCGTTAGGCACCGGGCCGGTATCCATTTCCATCCCTATTGCGGGGCATTAGGGGTTGCTAAAACGATTGTGCATTGGGATGGATTCGAGCTGTCCACTTAATGTCCCCTCAGGGTCTCTCGAGAGGACCCTGAGGTACCCAATCCCCTCGCATAAACGCGGCTTTGGAATTACGACTAACTTTGTACAACCGCCGGGTCCTCTACGAGAGACCCCGCGGGACGGCGGATACCCCTGGCGATGCGGCATCAAGGTATTGGTAAACAAATCCTTCTGTCCCCTCAGGGTCTCTCGAGAGGACCCTGAGGTACCCAATCATCTCGCATAAACGCGGCTTTGGAATTACGACTAACTTTGTACAACCGCTGGGTCCTCTACGAGAGACCCCGCGGGGACGGAGGATACCCCTGGCGATGCGGCATCAAGGTATTGGTAAACAAATCCTTCTGTCCCCTCAGGGTCTCTCGTAGAGGACCCTGAGGTACCCAATCCCCTCGCATAAACGCGGCTTTGGAATTACGACTAACTTTGTACAACCGCTGGGTCCTCTACGAGAGACCCCGCGGGGACGGGAGTTACTTCCACCTCATGGTAACGTGTTCTTATTTCTTTTGATCTTTCAATCACTTCACTCATTTTGATATCGCTCATTGAATTTTGATTTAATGTTGATTTGACTAATCCAGGTAGGCGTTGATATGTTCAATCAGCCCTGCTCCGTTAATGCGGATATCCAGGCCACCGGTTTCATGACCAAAATCGCCGGTAAAATCTACTTTAGCCACGATATTACCTGGCCCGGTATGTTGCATTGACAACAGTTGGGTAGTTGTATGATAGCCAATAAAGAATGTCACAAAGTATTTTTTGATGCCTGGTGTATGCTCAAATCTTTCCCCTACCGAAACATCTTCAATCACTGCGTCCGCAGCAAAAAGGTCTAATACAGCCTGGGTGTCAAACCGGTTGGCTGCCGCTATAAATTGATGAGCAATTTGCTCAAGTTCTGTGTTCTTCATTGATGATCTTTTAATTTAAAGATTGCCTGAAATCAAGCGGTGATGTTTTTGTTTTGGTTTTGAACAAGCGGTTAAAAGATTGCGGATGTTCAAAGCCTAATTGATAAGCCACCTCCGCAACTGATAAATCACTTGCACTTAAAAGTTCCTTAGCTTTTTCAATTAACCTGGCATGAATATGCTGTTGCGTGTTTTGCCCGGTAAGCGTACGGAGCATATCGCTCAAATAATGGGCCGATACATTGAGCGCTGCGGCCAGGTCATCGACCGCTGGCAGGCCATTGGTTAATGGCTTACCGGTGTCAAAATAATCGGCAAGTAGGTTCTCAAACCGAACCAGCAAGTCGCTGCTGGCCGTTTTCCGGGTAATGAATTGCCGGTTATAATAGCGCTTGCTATAGTTCAGCAGTAACTCCACCTGTGATACCAACACATCCTGGCTGATCTGGTCAATAGCCGAATCCAATTCCATTTGGATGTTTTTGAATAACCCGGTAATTACCTGCTTTTCTTTGTCCGACAGGTATAGCGCTTCAGTTATCGCATAAGAAAAGAAGCCGTAGTTTTTGATGCTTTTTCCTAATGGATAAGCCCTGATAAAATCCGGGTGTATCAGTAAGGTATAACCACCATAATCCGCCTCTCCCTCCAGGGCTGTAATCACCTGGTTAGGCGAAATAAAAGATAAGCCGCCCTCATCAAAATCATAATGGCTTTGCCCGTATTTTACCTTGCCGCTAAAATTCTTTTTGTAAGAAATTTTATAAAAATTGAATAGCATCCCTTTTTCCAGGTCGGCAGTATCTGCTGTGATGTTACTATAGTCCACGAGGCTAATCAGCGGGTGCAAGGGTTTGGGCAGGCCTAATGCCCGGTGCAGCTCCGAGATAGAATTGAAGACAACCGGTTGTTTTATTCCGTTTTTCATGCTTGCTGGTATGGGCTTTGCAAGTTAAGGTATTTTGTCAGATTGATGCGGTAGGCTTCAGGCCCCTCGGCCAGGCGTTTGGCGTAAAGGCGTACAGCGTCGTTTCCGGCCGGGTAAGTGAGCTGATCTTTTTCATCGGTAGCATCCTGGTAAACCACTTCGGCAATTTGTTCCGCCTCGGTAAATTCCATCAGGGTGCCATCGTTAAAGCCTTCCATCATTTTAGCCATGGTGGCTTCATAGGCTTTGTCTTCGGTTACCTGCATAGCTTTCGTAAAATCGCTTTTTATGCCGCCCGGGGCTACATTCTTGATGCCAATATTGAACTGGGCCAGGTCGTAAGACAGGCTTTCGGCCAAACCCTGCAAAGCCCATTTAGAAGCGTTATATATCGCTGATTGCGGGTTGGAGGTGAGGCCACAGAGTGAGGTGGTATTGATAAACAAGCCTTTTTTTTGCTCACGAAAATAAGGGATAAATGCGCGGATCATGGAAAGCGTACCGAAGAAATTCGTATCAAACTGCGCCCTGATCTGTTCTTCGGTATGCCATTCAACAGGGCCTATTAAACCGTACCCCGCATTATTAAATACAACGTCAATATCGCCCAAGGCCAGTGCGGCCTTTACTGTTTGCTGCACCTGTTTGCTATTGGTGATATCCAGTGGCAGCAAAGTAATGTTGCTCAGTTGTTTAAGTTCGGTTTCTTTTTCTGGTGTACGCATGGTAGCAATCACCGTCCAGCCCTTAGCCTGAAATAATTTAGCGGTTGCTTTGCCTAATCCGGCCGATGCGCCGGTAATCAAAATAGTTTTCATATTTGCTTCCTTTTGTGTGATACAAAGGTGCCGCATCCCAACAGCCAGATCATAACCAAAACGGAGGGTGTTGTAACCGAAATGAAGAAAAGGGAGGCGCTTTTAGGTATTCCGATCATTTGCTGTCCCCTCAGGGTCTCTCCAATGCTATTAAGTTAAGCTATTTAACCCCGTAGGGGTATAACATTTGTAGAAAAAATAGAAAAATAATGCTCCGTGCCGTAGGTACGGAACTTATGAAGCGTACCTACTGCACGCAAAAATGTTGAATTACAAGTGCTACAAATGTTTTGCTCCGATGGAGCAACCTGTCAATCCCTTAACTTAATAGCATTGGAGAGACCCCGCGGGGACGGAAAAGGGGGCTCTTGTAGGTATTCCGATCATCTGCTGTCCCCTCAGGGTCTCTCGGTAGAGGACCCTGAGGTACACGATCATCTCGCATAAACGCGATTTTGGGATTACGACTGGCTTTGTACAACCGCTGGGTCCTCTACGAGAGACCCCGCGGGGACGGAAATAATACAAGTCACTTCGGCACCCCCTATTATTTAACCAGCATCAGCCATAAAAACAGAATATCGTTTGTCTTGACTCTTGACTCTTCTTCTTTGTCTTAATTCTTGATTCTTAGCTCTTGACTCTACTTCATGGCAATGCCTGCGGCCCGGGCTGTGCATTCATACGCGCACAGGGCGTTAGGCGCAGGGCCGGTATCCATTTCCATCCCTATTGCGGGAGATTGGGGTTGCTAAAACGATTGTGCATTGGGATGGATTCGAGCTGTCCACTTAATGTCCCCTCAGGGTCTCTCCAATGCTATTAAGTTAAGGCAAATATAAAAATTTCAGTTTCGCGCAAAGACGCCAAGACGCTAAGAAAAAATAAGCAAATCACTTTGCGGCTCTGCGTCTTTGCGCGAAAAAACGCTTAACTTAATAGCATTGGAGAGACCCTGCGGGGACAGAATATTATGCGGTCTTGAATAACAGATCGCCGGTTGCGCAACACTTCTGCCCAAGCGATGGATTTAAATTTTATTGCTCTATCATCATTGCTTAAGAAAAGATATATCGTTTCTATTTAACGGTGAACTGATAAATACCTGTATCAGACGTATTGCCCTGTGCATCTTTGGTCACTATTTTCCAGTAGTAGGTGGTGCCGGAAGCAACTGTATTACCTTTTAAAAACATATCTTTCACATCGCTTTTTGCTAAAGCCGGTGCCGTGCTGCTGGTACCGAAGTAAATATCATAACCAGCGATATCATTATCAGGATCGCTACCTTTCCAGCTCAGGTCAACTTTACCGTTAACTGCAGCTACATTTTGTGATTGTTCAGGAGCCAGCCCATCCGCCTGGAATGGGGCATAGTGTATGGCTCCCGGCCCGGGATTATAAAATTTCCACGTGTCGCTTTGCGCGGTGGTTTTACTTTTGGATGATTTTGAAACCACAAACCAGGCGTACGGTGTACTGCGGGCAAGAGTAATTGTTACCTGTGCTGTAGTTATGGTTTGCGTACTTACTGCGCCTGTAAGTAAGTTTTTGGTTGTTATATCATAGCTGTCAGTATTGGCCGCCGCCTGCCACGTAAAAGTGACATCGCTTTGGGTAGTCGATGTTGCTGCAGCGGTAGTACATGCCGAATTTTGACTTGGGAAAAGAAGTATACTTTTTCCGGGATCGGTTGACTGTGTTTTAACGTCATTACTGTTCTTTTTGCTGCATCCGCAAAACATTACCGCCACAAACAATATCAATATGTACCTTCTCATCGCTTAATTATGCTTAAAACTTTTTGCGGGGAATTATCTGTCATTAATTTGAGCACATAGGTGCCGGTTGCACCAATTGATGACACATCCAGCTGTAAAGTGTTACCAGGATTATTGAATAGCCGTTTATAAACTATCCGTCCCATCGCCGAATATATTTCAACAGTGACTTTTAATACGGGTTGATTTCCTAAGGCGATGTATAAAGTGTTATCAACCGGGTTGGGATAAAGTAAAACCTGATCGGCAGCAGTTATTGTTTTGTCAATAACACCCTGGCAAGGCTTATCGGTTGTTACTAACAGGCTGTTACGCCCGGCTGTAAGCGGCAGCGTTATTGTACTATCAGTAGTAGTATGTAAAACACCATTTAGCTGAATGTTATAAGTATTGCCGCCACTCATAGCCAGTGTTACATTTTTGCTGTCATTGCTAACAACCGAGTAAAGCGATATGTCTTTAGGTTCGGTTATAACAAGGGTAAGGCATTGCTGCATTGCAGGATGCGCGTCAACTGTTATACACAGGTTATATTTGCCCGCCGGGAGGTTATTTACCGCCAGCTGTCCGGTAAATGGATAAGTAAAATTATATCCGCTGCCGGATACAACAGCGGTGTAGTTCACGGTATACCTCGCCTTTATATTGATTGCCCCTGTTGACGAACCTTTGCAGGAGGCATTTGTAACAGATACCAGGAAATTATTCGCGGGTAGTTTGTCTATCACTTTTACTACAACCGGTTTTGATGCAATACGGCCCGAAGATATCAACGGTAAATAAAGTATATACACACCGGGTTGATGTGCGGTATAATACGAAGCCGTAACATCTGAAATATCGGCACCATCTTTTGACCACTGGTATTGCGAAAGAAAATATCCGCTGGTGGGACCGTCGTAACTAACATCAGTATAAAAGCCAGGCTTATTGGCAGATGAAAGCTTCACACTATCACCGGCAAAAATAGCTACTGTATCGGCCGGGGTAATTATCGGGGCATCAGCAGTAAAATATTTGGTTAAAGAGGTGGCCGTGTTGCCTGTCGTTGTAATACTTACGTAGCCTGATACCGTGGAATCAACTACGGCGGTAATGGTAGTAGGTGATACTACAGTGAAATTTTTTAAGTTGTAACCGCCCAGGCTTACGCTCTTAGCCGCTGCGAAACCCGATCCGCTGATGGTGATTGTTGTGCCAATCGGGCCGTATGCCGGCTTAATATCCGTAACAGGAAGCGTACCCGTAAGATTACGTAATATAAACACATGGTATCGTCCGCTGTTTCCCAAACCGGCAATATCTGGTTGTCCGTCCCCATCAAAATCAGCAACGGTCAAAGACACACTGCCATCTGCTATATAATCAACTTTAGGGGCAAATGCTATTGTTCCGACCGTTCCAGTATTTTTAAATACCGAAGTTTTACCCTTGCTTGAGTAAATAAGCTCAACTTTACCATCGCCATCCACATCACCCACCGTGCAGGACGAGCCCAGGTAGGCATCCTGTTCAACGGGGATAGTCAGGTCCTGGCTAAAAGCAATATTACCAACGGTGCTCTTATTTCTGTAAGCCACTAAGGCTCCGGCAGTGGTATACGGTGCCATACTTAAAGCGATGATATCTGCTTTGCCATCGCCGTCAAAATCGCCTATTGCCAGATTTTTTGCAAGCGCATTTAGCGCCAGGGTAACCACCGGGGCATAGGTGGCATCCCTTGCGCCGGCAGGCGTGGTGTTACGAAATATGGACACCGAATTTGCAGTGCCTACAATAAAATCGGGTTTATTATCGCCATCTATATCAGCTACATAGGCTTTTCCGCTTACCGGCCCGTTTAACATAACCACCGGTTGGCCACTGCCGTTCATGTCGCCCACAACCATGTTAGTATTTTTACCATAACCGTATCCGTATCCGGTACCGTAGGCACTCTCAAAAAAATATGATCCATTTGAGTTGATAAGCTGTGGCAGGTAGCCATAATCGGTTTTGGTTTCATAGTCCATAAAGCCGTCATTGTTTAAGTCTATCACCACACCGTCAACAGGGCCACCCTCATCCGAGCCGTAATAACTCAAACGCACATCATCGTACTGAAACTTAAATACACCCTTTTTACTTTGGTTTTTGCGTGTTCCAATATTGCTATCGCCCCAATCGGTTAGTATTAAGTCCGGCAAGCCATCGTTGTCAATATCTGTAACGCTAAGCTCATTTACGTAATTGCCCGCAAACATATCCATCCGTGCACCAAATGTTGTGGTATTAATGATACCACCGCCCGCAAAGGTTAATACAAAAGGCTTGCTGGTTGACCGTGTATAGCCCCTGACTGTTACAGAAACAGGCGCATATAAAGCGCCGTAGGGCACAGTAACATAAAGCGTGGTTGGTGTAGCTTTTGTTACCACCCCATGTACTGTGCCAAAAAAAACAAAATTATTTTGAGGTAACACACTAAAGTTAGCACCCGTTATTTGAATGGTAGCACCCGCTGGTGCGGCCATTGGTGTTGCCGAATTTAAAGTTACCGGAGCCACTTTATAAAAAAAACCGGCTACTGCTTGCCCGTATTTTGTTTTAAGCACTAAGTCGCCGGTTTCTCCGTCGCCTACCACAAACTTAACCATACCGGGTGATACCACTGTAAATGATGCCACCGGCACGCCGCCGAGCGTTACAGAACTTGTACCACCCAGGTATTTACCCTTAATGGTAACGGTTTCGCCTTTGGCACCCGAATTATCCAATGAAAATATTTGCGGTTTAGGGGTAAAGGTAAAGCCGTTAAGCGATGCCGTACCGTCGATATTACTTACGGTAATGGCACCTGTTGCTCCCGTATCAATAACAACGGTGATGCTTGTGGCCGATTCGGACTGAATTAGCCTCGGATACACACCCCCAATTTTTATGATTGGCTGGCTGCTGATGAAATTTGTTCCTGTTATGTAAATAACATCGCCAATATCACCCGATTTGGGGGTAAATGATGTAATAACGGGTGGCGGTGGCCCATTGTAAGTAAAGCCGGGGATAGAGTCCCTGCCCTCGTTATTGGTAACCGCTATGTAGCCGGTTGTCCCTCTATCCAAAACAGCCGTTATGCTTGTTGCCGATTGTACAGCTATTGTAGTTGCGGGTTTGCTACCAAAGGTAACCTTATTGGCACCGCTAAAGTTTTTACCTGTTATGGTAACGGTTTCGCCGGGGCCTGCGCTTGTTGGTGTAAAACCGGTAATTTGTGGTAGCCCCGCAATATTATTGTGCAGCAGTGTAACGGTGCTGTAGCCATCTTCTGTCACCACATCGGGTTTACCATCGCCATCTATATCGCCAACTGCTGTCGATGACCAGTCGGGGCTGCCAAAGCCCAAATCTATTTCGGTACCAAATGCAGCAGTAGTTATACTCCCGCTTTTATTGAGGTTTCTGAATACCGTACAGTTGCCGCCGTATGGTGTGGTTATAATTTCGGGGTGGGTGTCGCCATTCAAGTCCCCAAATTGTAAATACGCAATGGGGGCCGAAGTTGTTAATACAACTGCGGGAGCAAACCCAATGGCGCCTGCCGTCGCCGTGGTGTTTCGAAAAACGTACACATCATGTTGCTCGTACGCGTTTAGCACCACGTCGTATTTACCATCGCCGTCCATATCTGTAAGGTATGCGTTGCAAGCAGAGCCATTGATGGTAGTTTGTGTTCCGGTAAATGAAAAAACGCCACTTGTTGATGTATTGCGTAAAATGTAAAAGCCGTAAATATTACCAACCAGTACATCCGCTTTACCGTCGCCGTCTATATCACCAGTTTCTACCGAGTTAGGAGCGCTTCCCAATTGTCCAACCGATATGTCCTGGTTAACAGCAAACGAACTACTACTTAGATTGCCTTTTGTGCCAATGTTTTTGAGTATCGATATGGTGCCGGCCGTGTGATTGGCGGTGATTATCTCGGGTTTGCCGTTGTTATCCAGGTCCGCAATTGATACCCACGTAACGGACGAACCAACGTTTAGCTGAATTTCGTTACCAAACGACGTGCGCGATATAACGCCAGGCGTTGTATTGTTTTTATAAATACCCACTTTGCCCTGGTCAAGATAAGGTACAATAATGTCCAGTTTGCCGTCGCCATCCAAATCGGCCAGTTTTACGGCCTGGGGATTATAAGCCAAGTAATCCGGGGTTACATTAAAAGTAGCAGCCAGTGTTAATGATGCCGCATTTAGCGTACCGCTTACAGCTGTATTACGATAAATATTGATGGTTTGATTATAAGAGTTTACAATAACCAGGTCTGTTTTGCCATCATTATCTACATCGGCAAGGTTAAGCCAAACCCTAAAACCACCGTTGTCGTCATGAAATGAAGCCGAAGAAAATGACTCTTTTTTGAAAACGTTGGTGCCGTTTTCCACAAAGGTAGTGTAAAACGGCCTTGCCGAATTTACCTGCAACCCTGTGCCGAGGTTAATAACCGTAATGGGCAAATTTTGCGAACCTGCAGGAACGCTGGTTTTTAAGGTGGTAGCCGTTGCCGAGATAATAGTAGCCTTTACCCCGCCAAAAAACACCATGTTATTGCCTGGGGTGACATTATAGCCAGTGCCGGTAATAGTAACAGCCGTTGCAACGGGGCCGCTTGCAGGGCTAAAAGAATTGATTACCGGAACCTGCGCAAACACTTGAATGTTAACTAATAAAAGCAGCAGGAGCAATAATTTACGGGATATCATTTGAATTGTGTAAGGTTTAGGCAAAATTACGTTTTAACAATCAGACATCGAAATTTAGTGATTATTATTATCAATCAGAACAGGTTTTTGTTTAATTAAAAATATCCAAAGTTTAATGGTTGTCGGAAAAAGCAACGGGCTTAGGAGCGTGATGTTCCCTAACCGCACCTTGTTGAAATTACCTGCATAGTTCAATTAACCCCTACCTTCCCTTCCCGAGGAAAGGAATAGCGCGTTTCCCTCGTTTTTTTAACAGTCGAAATCTATGGAAACAACCAACGAGGGAAAAGAGCGGCGATCTGTGAGGACACAGATCGTGGGAAAAAACAGCTAATTCGCAACGTTCACCGGCACTGCGTCAATCCAAACCGCTTTCCTGTCGTGTGTTTTAGCAAATTGCTTTTTGAAAAAATTATCATCAGCCTTTACCTTGCCGGCAAAGGCTGTTTTTCCGTTTACTATTATTTTTACTTCGTTGTTGATATCAACCATTTGCGGGCTTATTAAAACTTCAAAAGCTGTTACCCGCGAGGTGGAAATTTCAAATACGTTGTTGTTATACCTGGCTTGTATGGCAGCGCTGGGGTTTATACTATAGTAAGGGTAGTTCTTCCATGTTTTGTTGTTTTTATAATAACTGCCAGTATTGTATGGTTTATGCCAGGGCGCGGCATTTAAAGCCAGATCCCAGTTATTGATAACCAACCAATTGCAGCTGCTATATAAATGGCTGCCAGTTTCCCAGAATATAGTTTTAGCGTAAGGATTACGGCGGGTGCTGTCGATGAATTTGAGGGCGTTGGGGTAATCGAGGTCTAAATGTTTATCGAAGTGCTGGTAGCCATAGTACTCTTTATATTTTACATTGGTTTTTAATGAATCCAATAGTTTGATAATCACCCGGGCCTGCTCGATGGGGCGCAAATCGTCTTTATCGGAGTGGACGGCATACAGCGGCTTGTTGACGGTGTTTCGTAAATAAATGTCATCAGCCGCCAGGTTGGTCAACATAGAATTATAGCACAAAAAGCCCGCAAACGGCGAGGGATTATACACATCTAACGCAAACGCCCCATCGGATCCATCAGAATGGCCCATTGCAAAAACCTTGTCATCGTCGACATTTACAGATCGTTTAACTTCATTGATGATATTGAGCAGTGTTTTAAAAGTGAGATTGTCATTGGGTCTCCATTTATTAACCACCCAGCTAAACTTTTTGGTTTCATCGCCATAGGGCATAATAATGATGTTGCCTGTTTTACACAATTTGCCAATAAAAGGGTCGTCGTCGGCCTCGGTGGCTTTGTGTTGTCCCATGGCATCGCTAAAATGAGATGCACCGACAGCGCCGTGCAGCAATAAAACCAGCGGCGTTGCCACCGATGGGTCATACGTTTGGGGGATAAATAATCGGAAGGGCACCGCGCCAAAAACAGAATCGTTGATGGTAAAAATGTGCATATCCCGGTATTCCCTGAGTAAAGGAAAATGGCTGTGGCCGAGATCGGCAGGTTGGCCGTTTTTCAACAGCTTGTCTGAATTGCTTTTAGGAATGCTGTTAAAATCGGTTACCTGGGCAAATGCCGGCCCCGTAAATAACAGGAATAAGGTAGCAATAAGGCGGTAATATTTTAACACAGGCAATGTTTTTTAAGGTGCAACCATAGGTAACTGCGTTGGTAAAATAGTTAATATTTGATGGAATGGCAAATTGGTGGAGGGGGAAGCGGGTGGTGTTACCCGATGGAGTAGTTGGTTTTACCTTAACATTGGCTTTGAACGCCGGCGAAGACTCACCCGGTCGAGGCTACGCCCGACCACCCTCTCTTCAGCTGCGCCGGAAAGAGGGTGGAGATCGTTTTTTGTTTCTTTTGCCCCTCTATGCGACGCGCTATTTCTTTGTTTTATCGAAAGTATCTCGTTTTACTCAAAGTGTCAGCAGTGGGAGCTTCGGGCGAAAACGGCAAAAACAATGGTGGGCTTGTGCGGCTGCAGGGCATAGGAAGTCCAGAGGCACGAAGGATCTATCAGTTGTACATCACCGATAGAAAAGTCTGCGAATAGATCCTTCGTGCCTACTCATGACATGTTGTACTTTCGAGGTGCGCAGGCCTGTCACCCTGAGCCTGTCGAAGGGTCGCGCGGAGAGGCCTTTGCCCGCTATGCTTCGACGGGGCTCAGCATGACAACGCTCTTTAGTATATCATTCTACCTTTAAAGTTTCTTGAAATTTTACAATTCAGTATTGACAGTCTTTTATTTTCCAACGTCATTTCCCCTTTATAATTCGTAAATTTTATCATTAGGTGTTACCATAGCCTTTAATCCCGACACTTAATTCTTGACGCTATTCAAAAAAATTTGTAACATCGTATTACATCTCGCATCTAAATAAAAAACAAATACAAAAAAAGCCAGCCGGCGTAACCCAAACCAAAAACCGCCATGCCGGCAAACAACTCATAAAATCATCATGAAAAAAATATTCATAGCGCTTACAGGTTTAGTGGTTAGTCTTTCGGCATGCAGCCAAAACCCGCCGCAGCAAAACAATGTCACTATCGAAAACAATACCACTGCCGGTTTTGACGTAAATAAGCTTGCCCAGTTTGTAAAAAACAGTACCGACCCGCAAACCCTTGAAAAAGCCATTAACAACCCCGCCAACCAGATCAACAACCTTGACCTGGATAAGGACGGCAACATTGATTACCTGAAGGTACAGGAAGCCGATAACAACAAGCTGAACATTATTGACGATGTTAGCAATTCGCAATCGGTAACGGTGGCCAGTGTTAATATTCAGCCTACCGGCAATAATAATACCGCCAACCTCGATATCCAGGGTAACCCAACTTACGTGGGGTATAACAACTATTATCACTCGTCATTTGGCTTAACCGACTTTTTGATATTAAGCTACTTTTTGCGCCCGCACAGCTACTATGTACCGATGTACCATTACGGCTATTATCCGCATTATTATACCCGCACGCGTACCTATACTACGTTCAGGCCAACTACCTCGTCGTACATGTCGTCGAGGAGCAGCAACCGGAGCAGTTTGAGCCAGCCAACCAGGTCGCAAAGATCATTCAGCAACCGCAGCTCGGGCAGCAGGGTAAGGAGTGGCGGTTTCGGCAGCAGCAGTTCGGGCAGCAGCTTTGGCAGCGGCAGAAGTTCGGGCAGCAGATCCGGGTTCGGTCGTAGCCGTGGTGGTTTTGGCCGCAGGCGATAATCTCATTTTTCAAATTAGTTTTACATTTTAATTAGCTTGAATTCCGGGCAATCCTGAAGTCTCCCCTACCGCGGAAGATTTAGAGGGGGCTTACATTACCAATAATAGATATGGCTATCCAATTAAGAAAAAATACCCTTTTATCTGACGATAATAAAAAAACGTTTAAAGCAATTATCGTTTTAAACGAAATGATAAATGGCAACCACCAGTTTAGCAGCAGTGCTTATGGCGACGATGCCTTACTGCAGCCGCTGTTTCAGGAGCTTGTTGCCAATGGCTACATCATCAGCTCGGGCTCGGTTTATAAGCTGAGCTCAAAAGGCCGCGGCGTATTTGACACCTTCATGAAGCGCTATAGCGAATACCTGAAAGTTTATGACGTTTTTTCGTTTGTCGACCTGGAAAAAGGCGAATTTGCCTTTAGCAGCTATTTCGACTTTGATACCGACGATGACTGGTTCAACTTTACCGACAATGAGCGTTTTGATGATTTGCGCATTGCCGTAGCGATGTTTAAAAAGGCCGATCCGGCCGAAATTGTGTTTATGTCGTTCATCAACGAAAACAGGTTTGATACCAGCGTATCGGGCTGGCAAAATGATTTAATGGCCGACACCGCCTGGGGCGAAATAGAAGAAATTTGCAACACCGCCATAAAGCCCGAAGATGTTGGCGAAGATGCCATGGTAGATATGATAAACCAGGGATCGGAGCTGATGATTAAACTGATGGAGGAAGAGCAAAAACAGAATAACAATAACAACAATTACGGCGGCGGCACTACCACCACTACCGTTGTTGAAGAAGAAACTATCGAATACTACGAACCCTACTACGACCCTTATTACATCTCGCCAATTTGGCTGGTACCGTTGTTTATCTGGTAATAATTATAAAAGGATCATGACCTTCTTCCGTGGTATGTGTTCTCACATACCGCTGTCCACATGGTATGAGATGAGGGAAGATGGCGTTGGGACACAGCCATCGGGGAAGTGATACAAAGGATAACAAAAACCCGCATTAACGGCCGGCTTTTGTTATCCTTTATAAACGCCAAAAAGTTTTTCGATCGCCTTCTCGCGATAGGCAAAAATCTTGTTCACTTCCTTACTTACAAAAACCTTATTTGCGATAGTGCCTATAAAGCCATATGGTATGGCATAGTGCAAAATATCATTCATTTGCACGCCGCCTTCAATGGCTTTAAAATGATGTTGGTGATGCCACAAAGCATATGGTCCAAAGCGCTGTTCGTCAACAAAATACTGTTTATCAGCAACCTGGGTAATCTCGGTCATCCAGTTCATTTTGATACCTGCCACCGGCGAAATTTTGTAGGTAATGATCATACCAGGATACATTTTGGTATCGGCAGTATAATCGGATGTTACCACAAAGCTCATATCGGGCGGAGTAATTTTAGCCAGGTTTAAGGGCGAGGAAAAAAAATCCCAGGCCTCATCTAAACCAATCGGGATCCTTTGTTCGGTTTTTAAAACGTATGTTTTCACAATCAACTATAAAGTACAATATTGTTGCAAATATACATTTTTATCTCGTAGTTGTACCAATTGGCAATTTACGCCTGGACCATTCACTCCACGACCCTACATATAATTGCGGCCCGGTAATGCCGGCGTACTCCATACCCAGCAAGGTATGGCAAGCCGTAACCCCTGATCCACAGTGAACTATAATCTCCTGGTGGGCAACATCACCAATGGCGTCATCATAAACTTTGCGCAATGCATCAGCATCCAGATATTTACCATCGGCACCCAGGTTAGTAACATAAGGAAGGTTAAATGCGCCTGGTATATGGCCGGCAATCAAATCTAAAGGTTCGGTTTGGCCTAAATAGCGTGGGGTTTCGCGTACATCTATCACAATCCGGTTTGCATCATGGGCGGCAATGGCTACTTCGCCAATGGCCACGGTGCCGGTATAGGTTGCCGGTACCGGGTAAGCATCAACCGGGGTTGGGATAAATTCTTCGGCACTTAATTCAATGCCGGCATCTTTGGCAGCCTGCAGGCCTCCGTTCAATACCTGTACATTATCGTGACCAATTGCCTTCAGCATCCACCAAAAGCGGGCGCCGCCAAAAGCTGCAGATTTATCGTCATAAACTACCACATGGCTTGCGGGTGTAATACCTAAACGGCCCAAAAGGGCGGCAAAATCTTCAATTGGAGGTAAAGGATGACGTCCGCCTTGGGCGGCGTCGGTAACGTGGGCTGCTAAATCGCGATCCAGGTCAACGTAGGCAGCGTTTTTAAGGTGACCGACTAGGTAGCGGTCACGGGTATCTTTACCGGCGCGGGCGTCGATAAGTATAGTGTTCGGGCCGGCAAGGGCCGGATCGTTAATTTCAATTAGTGGCGACATAGTTTGTTCGGTCTTGTGGTAAAAGACCAAATATAAATACCACGCCGTTTACTTCAAGGCTTTTACTGCACTATTTTATTGGCGCAGTATGAGCTTGCGAAAGCTTCGGGCTTGGCTTTAAATACAAACCCCATGCTCAAAATGTACCCCATTGCTTCGTGCAGTGCTGCATTTGATTTAAACATTGGGTTGGTGTTAATGTCGGCATGTACTTCCAGTTCCACATCATACAGGTCAAGCAGGTCGCAAAGCTTATAGGCAATGTCAATTGATTTCTGTACCTCGCTCAGCATCCTTTCCTTAATGGTCATTTTTTGCGAGGTCCGTTCCTGGTGGATAAACATGAATGCGCCACGTTTCTCGCGTAAAAACACGATAACCGTAGCAAAATCAGTTACACTACCTTTTACCTGCGAATCTGTTCCGATACATACTTTGAGCTTGTTGCCGAGGGCGGCTTCGCGTTCAATCGCCTTTTCAACCTCCTCCATGATGGGTGTTTGGATCACCTCACCGCTAAATTTTCTCCAGGTCATAAAAATTGTTTTTAGTAAATTTTAACTGACCCATTTTATAGGTCTATAAAAATAAGCGATAACGTTTCATATAAACGTAAAGATGATGTGATTTATTTGTTAACATTTGGCTGAATATCAACATGATTGAAGAGAATTTGAAAATTCGAGGATTTGAAAATTTGAAAATGCAATAGGGGAATGGTTTTCATTTGAAGATTTTAAACCGCATAGCCTCTACCCAATAAATATTACATCGGGCACAATCTGAAATATGCACATCTCTCCCCCTGCATTTTCAAATCCTCAAATTTTCAAATCTTCAAATTAAGAAGCCAGCGCAGCCCTGATCTGGTTCTCGGCTTCCAATACCACTTCTTCTATCGGGCGGCCGGCTGGTTCAATGGGGGTAAGTACTTCCCACTTCATGGGCGTAAATGTATTAAGGGGGTACTGCCCATAGCGGATCATTTTCCATGAATCCTTAATCGCTATAGGCACCAATAACGCCTCGGGGCATTTTTTCAGTATCGTGGCTATGCCTCCTACCTGGAAAGTTTTTATTGTGCCGTCTGTTGAGCGTGTGCCTTCGGGAAATATCACGGCCGACCAATTATTTTCCTTCATCCGCACACCAAGCTTCATAATTTCGGTAATGGATTGACGCTGGTCTTTACGATCGATATTAGCCCCGCCACCATGCCTGAGGTTGTAGGATATCGAGGGGATGGTTTTGGTAAGTTCAATTTTGGAGATAAACTTGGCGTGGTATTTACGCAGGTACCAGATCATTGGCGGTATATCCAACAAACCCTGGTGGTTAGCTAAAAATATGATGGGACGCCCAACCGGCAGGTTTTGCTTGTTGATAAAAGTTACCGTATTACCCAGTAAGTAAACCGACCGCAACAGAAACAGATTCAGGATATCAACCGATTTTTTATGTGCCGAATAGCCAAAAAAACGGAAACACGCCCATTGAATAGGCTGAAATATAACCAGTATCAATAAAAATACTCCCGTTGCCACGGGGGTAAGAAAATAGCCTAAAAACTTTTTCATCAACTGCCAAATTTAGGCATTTTTTGTAAACGTGTAAGGTTACAAAAGGTTTTCTGAAAGCAATAATTGCACTTTTAGCACCGCAGCAACGGTCATAGCATCAGTAATCTGGCCGTTGCAAACCATTTTATACATTTGGGCAAAGGGGATTTTTTTGATGATGAGTTGCTCGGTATCTTCCGGTTCGGCTTCGTGTTGGGTAAGGTTACGGGCTAAGTATATAATACTAAGTTCATCACTCACCGAGTTACTTAAATGCAGCCGCATCAACTCCGTCCAGTTACCAGCTTTCAGGCCGGTTTCTTCAAGGAGTTCGCGTTTGGCTGATTCCAGGGGATCAGTTTCCTCCGGCCCTCCCCCTTCAGGCATTTCCCAGCTGTACTCATCAACGGTAAAGCGGTACTGACCAACCAAATAGGTATTCAGTTCATCATCCAATGGCAAAACGCCTATAGCCAGGTTCTTGAAATGAACTTTACCGTAGATGCCCGGATTACCCGATGGGTTAATTACCTGGTACTCGGTAAGGCTGATCCAGGGATTATCGTAAACTGATTTCTCGGAGGTTATTTTCCAGGGGTTTTCTTCAGGATGATGCATGGGGGATTCTTTTGATGAAAGATAAAGTATTGTTAGGTAAAGTAAAAAACCGAGGCCGATAGCGCTCTATCCATCAAAATCATTTTAAATAAACAAATGATATGCTCTTATTTACCACCAGGCCGCTCATATTTTGGCCAACATAGGTAACGGTGTATTTACCCGGTTTGGTAATGGCGAAGCCTTTAAGCAGATCAACATTTGCCGAAAGGGTATCCTTTGAATTAAGCTTTATATAACTACTTGCCGGCGGCGGCATAATCCTTTTAGCCATGGCACCCTTGTAATCAGCCTCCACGCCTGCTTCGTTCACAATTTCTAAATATTTGCTCATCAAGGGTTCAAACGGCGTATGCCATTTGCAAAACTGCTGCGCGGTATCGGCAAGGTTACGCACGGTAAATTTCAGCAACACCGAATCGCCTGTTTTAATGGTATCTTTTATGCTCAATTCGGCTATAACACCTTGCACGATAGCTTTAACAGAAGTTTCTTGTATCGTAGAGTCGGATTTAACACTGCTCGTTTTATTAGTATTAACACTGCAGGCAGATAGCGCGAACATTGCAGCAAATAGCATGATTTGGTAGCTTTTCATCGGGCAAAAGTAAACCTTTTATTGTTGAGTTATTGTTAAGGAGTGGTAAAAACAGGTTTGATACTAGGACGCAATTCCGTTTAAGCTTTATATCCCCCTGATACAAAACTAATCGCATTGGTACACAAATATGTTACAACATCTTACTATCTATACTAAACCTATCCGCCCACTTTTCGTACTAGTGTCATGTCAATCTAAAATTGTCGGATAACGCCTTTTTAGTTTAATCCGCGCATCCTCGTTGGTAAATTGCGAGTTAATGGTAGCTTCTTTGTTATTCGATGCGTTTGCCAGGCCTTGACTTCCTTTTGCATTTTTTGCTCTGTCAATAGTTTTCATTTAAACGGCGATCAAACCAAATCAGGCTATTCAAAATTTGTGTACAGGCCCTTTACATTGGAAGGTAACTTCGCCTTTGCATCCGGCCTGCAGGAAATGCTGATACAAAGCTCTGCTGGCTTTATAGAAGTACTGCCCGCCACACCGGCAAGCTGGCAAAACCTGGCCTTTGAAAACCTGCGCACCGAAGGCCCGTTTTTAGTAAGCCTTAAAAAAGCCGATGGCCAGGTTACCGAAATAAAAATAGTTGCAGAAAAAGGCGGCAAAACCAAACTCAAACTCCCTTTTAAAACCTTTTTTGCCTCACGACAAAAAAAAGTGCAGGTGAGGCCCGCCGAAACGGGCTTTATAAATTAAAACTTTAAACCCGGCGCAGCGCTGGTGCTAAAAACGGATACGAATAGTATATACCGATGTCTTTGGCAGGTCCCTACGCAAAATCTTTCTGAACTCAGATTAAACGGAATGATCGAATCTTTGGATTTTGATTTGCAGCCGCATAGGTTGATCGTTTATAAAATCCTGTACTTCTTTCTAATCTGTTTAATCTGAGTTTCATATAAACAAAACAATTTGCACATCAGAAAGAGCATTCATTCACAATTAAACAAACCCGAGAGATAAGGTCTTGTGTCTCCCCCTTAATTTGATTGATCCAGGTTCAGAATACCCGCTTTTAGGTATTTTTCAACTGATTTTTTGTGATTAATTTGTGATTAATTTGTGAAAGCTAAACCCTATCCCGAAATGAAAAAGCACAGTCTTAAATGCAGAACCAGTTTTAACAGCAATAAACTCATTGCACGCACTTTAATTTTATTTATATGCTTAGGTGTTTTTTATAGCTGTAAAAAGGATGGTACTAACTCCAAAATTGATAACGCCCCCACGACAAAAGAACTGGCCAAAGGCGACTCTATTAATAACGCAGGACTGGTTGATAACCTGGGAAATGTTTACCTCACCCAAAAATACCCGCCAAATACTGTAAATATCCCGCTCGCCATATTTTCATTTGGCGCTGATAGTCTTAGTTGTATGGGAAATACAGACCAGGATGGAAAAATAGCTGGTGTTACGGGCTACATTTTTTACAACGCAGCCGATGGCATCAGGTATACGTATGCAAAAGCAGCCGATGAAAACACCATAATTTTAGGCACAATTAACCCAGATAACAAAGCAGATAAATTCGCGGTCAGCATAGGCACCTACAACGATACACTTGTACGTACAGTTGGCTACGATATTGATTATACGGCTAATACAAAAGAAGTATTATTTGATCTGGTACAAACCAAAGCGGGTGAGTACACACAGCCCGAAGGCAACTTAAGGGTGTTTGACTCACGGGATGCTGTAGTTGACAATAATAAAGACAACCTTGTGCCGCAAATCCAGGACCTGGTACTTGCAAGTTTTAAATGCCTTCCCGATTATAAAATAAGTTATACCATAGGTAAACTAACCCAAAGTTATGGCGCCGACCTGGAGCGTTTAAACATAGATAAAGGAAAGCTTGTAAACATGCTTAATATCCAGCAAATAGCTGCTGCTAAATTTGAAACGCTGTCGCAAAAGATAACAAATATTAAAGCCACGGCTAAGACAAGCCTAACTGGAAAATTTGATAAAATAGTAAGCCAGTTTGATATCTTACAACGAAAATTAAGCAGCTATAAAGCTTCGCTTTCTTATACCATCGAAAAATCATCGGGTGATAACCAGGTGGTTTATTATGGCGATAAGTTAAATGATCTTGTGGTAAAAACCACTAAAGCAGATGGCTCGCCAATTGCATTGAGTGGCACCTGTATGGCTACCTCGTCAACAGGTAATTCACTAAGTATAAAAGTTAAAACAAATGCCGACGGACTTTCGACAGTGCATATGGGCACCGTTGATCCGGCAATTGACAACGGCACTCAAAAAACGCTTACCGTGGTTTTTACATTTGGCAATCTTTTCAATAAAAAATCGGCAACATTTACCATTACTGTTAAATCCAAGCCACAACTGAGCATTTTGGCAGATAATACAACCAACAACCAAACGGCAGCAACAGGCTCCGCTGTTTTAAAACCTTTAAAGGTGCAGGTGCTTGATGCTAATTTGAAGCCCGTGCAAAATATAAAAATCAATTGGACAGAAAATACCGCCGGAATAACCGGTACAGGATTAGGGGCGGCACAAACAGTAACCGATGCCAGCGGCTATACCACCAATCGTTGGGTGCTAAAGGGTGCGGCTGGTACTAAACATGTAGCAAAAGCCACCATTGTTACCGGCAGTAGCTACATAATTAATGTATCATCAGTAAACTTTAATGCTACATCAGTAAAAATTGACTCTACCACTTTATATACAAATGCGGCAAAAGGATCATGGGAAGGTGATTGGAGCAAACCTTACGATGGCCAAATAGATATTTACACACTTAACAGCGATGGCAGAGGGCAGCGGGTTTTTACCGGAACAGCAGCCTCGCTTGAGCAAATACCGCTAAATGATGGTTACAATACCGTAACCTGGATAGTATATAAAAAAGACGATGATTATTATATCAGTATTCCTTACACCGGCAGAAACATTGCCTTTGGGGGCAAGCTGTCTAATTATCCGCATTTAGAGTTTACCGCCCACCCAGTTTACGGCGACGATAGTATTACAACTAAGTTTAAAAAGATTGACTAAAATACTTAAATCGGATATCATTAAAAGCGATATAGATTGGTTCTACGGTCAACCAATCTATATCGCTTTTTTTTGGATCACGATTCATTAGATTATGGGATGAGAAAGATTTGATTTGCTGGATGGAGACTGATTCAAAATTGATAGGCACAAAAAACCCTGTGGCTCGTTTAATCCGAGTTCAGACTAACAACCCGCGCATTAAAAATCTTACTACTTGGTACTCTCTAAAACAATTTAGCACGTTTTTTTTCGGATTGTAAAACGCTTTTATATTTTTACATCTACCATTTAAACTACTTATGATCACCAGAAGACATTTTATTAAAATTAACAGCGTGGCCACTGCCGGTTTAGGCCTTGGCGTTGTGCCTGCTACAAGCTGGCTGGGCAAAGCCACCCCTGTATTTGAAAGCCATCGGCCCAAACTGGCCGACCGTAAATTTACCAGCAAAGCTGTTGAAGCCACTATCCAAAAAGTTAAAGCGGATATAAAAGATCCGGAAATAGCCTGGCTTTTTGAAAACTGCTATCCAAATACCTTAGATACTACCGTAAATTATTCAGAAAAAGACGGCAAGCCCGATACCTTTGTAATCACCGGCGATATTTTTGCCATGTGGATGCGCGACTCTTCGGCACAGGTTTGGCCGTACCTGCCGCTGATTAAAAACGACCCGGCGCTTAAAAAAGTAATCCAGGGCGTATTAAGCCGCCAGGCTAAATGCGTACTGATTGACCCGTACGCCAATGCATTTAACGAAGGCCCAACCGGCAGCGAATGGGACAGCGACGTTACCGATATGAAACCCGAACTGCATGAGCGCAAATGGGAAATTGATTCCCTTTGCTATCCGGTGCGTTTGGCCTATAACTACTGGAAAATAAGCGGCGACAGCAGCTTTTTTGACGAAACCTGGCAAAAAGCAGGCAAAACCATACTAGATACTTTTAAAGTACAGCAACGCAAAAACGGCAAAGGCCCGTACCATTTTCAGCGTAAAACAGAAACCGCCAGCGATACTGCACCAAACAGGGGTTATGGCAACCCGGTAAAACCCGTCGGGCTTATCTGCAGCATCTTCCGCCCATCTGATGATGCTACGATATACCCCTTCCTGGTACCATCCAACTATTTTGCGGTTACCAGCTTAAAGCAAATGGCCGAAATGTTTAGTGTTATAGGTAAAGATGTCAAAACAGCCGCCGAATGCACAGCGCTTGCTGCCGAAGTAGAAGCCGCCCTTAAAAAATACGCGGTGGTAAATCATCCAAAATATGGCAAAATTTTAGCCTTTGAGGTTGATGGTTATGGCAACCAGTTACTGATGGATGATAGCAACGTGCCCAGCCTGCTGGCACTGCCCTACCTCGATTCGTTGCCGGTAACCGATCCGTTATATCAAAACACCCGCCGCTTTGTATTGAGTTTGGATAACCCCTACTTTTTTAAAGGCAAAGCTGCGGAAGGCATTGGCGGCCCGCACGTAGGTATTGATTTTATTTGGCCAATGGCTATCACCATGCGTGCCCTTACCTCGACAGATAAATTAGAGATTACCCGCTGCCTGCATATGCTTAAAAATACCCACGCCGGCACTGGTTTTATGCACGAAGGTTTCCATAAGGACAATGCAAATAACTTTACCCGCAAATGGTTTGCCTGGGCAAATACCCTGTTTGGCGAACTGATTGTGAAGCTGCACGCGCACCATCCTGATTTGTTGCAGAAGATTTTTTAAGAGAACTGAGGAAACATAAAAATGCAGAAGCTGTCACTTTTAAGCGGCAGCTTTTTTTTGCCTGTGCCGCGGCCAAACATCCGTTAACCAGGCTCAATAAAGTTTAGGTTTGTTGTTTAACATTAAGCCGGGTTTACCGGGCAAAAAGCCTTAATGCCTACTGACAAGATGTATTTGATAATAGGCTTAACCAAAAGGTTTATAATGATGCCGCCCGGAATAACTGAAGCAATTGCCTGTAGTATGGCATCAATAATTTGCTGCGTAGTTGAGCCCTCATTTACAATACCACAAATGAATTTGCGGATAGCATCCAATATGCTTCCTATACCCGGAAAAGCGGGAGCCGCAAATGAGGCCGTGAAACCACGGTGGGCACCTTCAAGCTGCAATGCCTGTTTATAATAATCCTGTAATATGGCTTCAACTTCGTCGTCTGTTGGGGTTGCAACATTATCAAGGTTGGCCAGGTCGGCAGCTACAGCATCCGCGTTTAACTGCTCGTGTTTTTCATTAAATAGTAACATTGTTTTATGATTTTTAATGGTGATTGAATACACCAAATCTCGGTAGCGGGCTGAGGGTATAACGCCGTAAATAGCACCTTTTTAACCGGGTGTTTTTACGGTAAATAATTTCGCCGCATTAGGGATTGCAGCGGATACAGGCTACGTGCGTAATGCCTGCAGGTGTATGAGCGTAAAGCCCGGGCGCCAACTTCTACCGGTTGGGGCAATGCCCTGATTTCCGGGGATGTATTTTAACATATAATTAATAGCATACCTGTTAAATATCGTTACCTTTAATTGGGCCTAGCCAATTAGCAATTTAAGACCCATAAACCTAAACAGTTATCAAAATTAACCTTACAAGTACAAAAAATGAGAAAAACAATTAAGGCGGTAATCACATCGGTGGTGTTATTATTGCTGGCCGGCCCTTTGGCTGCCCAATCCGTTTCCTACAAATCGGGGATGCTTAGTGTTGATGGCAAAGAGATTGCCAAGATAGTAAAGCTTAAAGCGGGGTTTGCCCAGCCCGCCAATTATGAACTGTATTCCATGAGCGGCGAAAAACTAATCATAGCCGTTTTAGCCAGCGATTTACCACCCGATCCTCAAAATAATACCGACTTTTACTATCGCTTCTCTTTTTTAACAACCAGCCAGGTGGGCTTATTTACACTGAGTATATTAAATGCCGAAAAATCTTTTGCTAAACTAATAGGCCAAAGCGGGATAATAGTTGACGATAAGCTTAAAGAGGCAAAAATAAATGAATTTATAGCGCTGAAAAGCAAAATCCTATTGTACGAACAGAATACAATATTGTAAAAAGAAACATGATGTTTCCTGTTATGATAAAAGACGATAACATGATTTACCAGGGATTGGAACCCATTGGCAAGTTTAAAAATATTTCGTCGGGCCCGGAGGGCGACACTTACGAATTTAGCCTGCCCGATGGTTTGATAGTTGCCAAAGTAAGTTTTACGGGTGGTAACAGCGCATCTAAATTTATCATAAACACAAAAAAGGATAACCAAATTATGCCTTATACCATTGCGCCCGATGGATTTGGTAAAACCATTCTTGCTTCTGCTGGGGTAGATAAAAATGAACATACTATATTACGGATAGCCAAGTGGCTGGTAAACGGGAAATATATGTAGTCTTAAGTCTGAAGTACTAGGTCTGAAGTACCAAGTCTGAAGTCTGAAAAGCAAAACTGACTTAAGACTTCAGACTCCAGACTTCAGACTCCAGACTTAGTACTCCAGACTTAGTACTAAATTTGCTTTTCTAAAACAACGGCCTGCCCAACATAGCATTATAAAATAACAACGAAACCAGCACAAAATAAATTAAGGCGAAAATAACCGACGGCCTGGCACTTTTAATCCCGCTGAAAATAACAAACAGCGGTACAATCTGTAGTGCATGCAGGCCCATAAAATGGGCTATCCGTAAATCGCCGGCTATACGGCTCCAGTTAAAAAGCGGCAGGCCGGGGCCTCCGTCGGCGGCGCCCACTGTGTGGGCCAGGCGCGATGCCATTACACCGCCTTCAAGTGCGAAGATGCAGGCCATAATTATACCCAGGCGAATAGCCCACAGCAACGCAGGTGTTAATTGTGCTGCCTTCACCTTAAAAAACTTTATGCCCATATATAAGGCAAACAGGGTTTGGGAAACTATCACTATCCCCATCATACTAAATACCAGTGCATTATAAGCACCCGAAGTATTATAGTGCGATAGCTGCCCCCTTGCGGCCTGCGTGGCGATGGCCAGCATCTCAAAACTCATGGCAAACACGGTAAAATTCGCAAAACGCCTTTTGAGTTGTTCATAAGGCAGGTATTGTAATAACAGAGGCCATGTTAGGCAGTATATGGCGATGGAGATAGCAAATTTGATGGGCTTTGTCCACAAGTTAATCCCCATCAGTTGGCGGTGATCAAATTGGGCGATGATGAGCATCAGTATAAATAAAGCTAAATGACCCAAAGCGCAGTAATAAAGAAGGGGACTAATAGTCTTGATACGGACGAAAAAGGTTTTCATTTGGATGATTTGATTTTGTTGACAATTTGATAAAGTAAATAGCCGCAAGGGCCAAACATAAAGGTGAGCACCAGGCAGGGTATAACCAGCCAATGCGGGACCGCCGAAGCCCGGGCCGATTTAATGATGGAAAAACCAATCAATAAATCAAAAGCGAGGTAATGAACCCAACCGGCAAGCAACAGGTTATCGTTGCCAAAGAGTGTTCGTACCTCCTGTACCGACCCAAAACCGCCACCTTGGATACTAAAAAAACCGGTAACGTAAATGCAGTAAATTACCGAAAGCAATAAGGGAACAGCTGCGTGTTTAACCAACCACTGCGCAACTTTCCATTTAGGTGTTACAATTAACAAAAGCCACTGCAAAGCTGCCATGCCGCTAACGATAGAAAAAACCTGTGCCGGATTCATATTATTTTTGATTTAGTGGTGTTGTTTTTATTTAAAAGCCTGCTAATTAACTCCAGCCCGGCAACGTTGGCCCGGCTAAAATCAAGCGCTTTAAGCTTTGTGCCTTCTGCTTTAAGCTTTAAAATGCGCAGCACAAAACTGGGGCTAATAGCTTAGCCCTGAAATGATATGAGGTTAAAAAGCGATGTTGATTTATTAACCTGAGTTAATTTTTTGCGTTTGATAGCCTGGCCCGGATACGGCTAAGGCTTTGCGGCTGAATGCCCAGGTACGATGCAATTAAATGCTGGGGGAGCCTTTCAAATATATGGGGCTGTTTGGTAAGCAGGTCGAGATACCGGTCTTCGGCCGATTGCATTTTTAAATTCCGGTTGTTTCTGGCGGTGTCAATAAACAGTCTTTCGGCTATCATGCGGCCAAAGCGTTCAAAGCGCTGGCTATGGTTATACAAAGCCTGCATATCGGCGTAGCTCAAGGTAAACAGTTCACAATCTTCCAGGGCTTCAATAAAATCGGGCGATGGGGTTTGTAATAAAAAACTTTCATAATCGCCAATCCATTCGCCCTCAAATGCAAAACCTAAAGTATTGTCGCCCTTCTCGCTGCGCGAAAAATATCTTAACCCGCCCCTAAATACAATCACCATGCTTTTGCAAACCTGGCCTTCTTTTAAGTAAAAAGCATACTTTTTTAAGCTGAGCGGCTTAAGCCTTTGCATAAATAAAAAAAGCTCCTCGTCGGTAAAATCAACCAGTGCGCGTAATGATTGGGTAATAACTTCGTACATGGTAAAACCTGCTGGCCGGTGGCTACTTTAGTGAAAACTACTATACCAAAGATACACGAATAATTGAAATGGACTATTGAATCTGGCCCCCCGGGGCAGAGCAACCTGTTTTGACAGGCACAACTCTAAATAATTGCCCATGAAAATCCTAAACGCGATTGCCCTCCCCGCCAGCCTTTAAATCCAGGGGCACCGCATAAATCTGTTGTTTCCAATTAATAAATTAAAAAAATTAAATAATATGTTAAATCAACATCATAATTCATCTTTAATAGTATTTATAATACATATTATTGAAATATGCATTTTATCAATTAAGCATAGCCATAATATACTAAGGCCAAACTCTTGTTTTCATACTATATAATTAAGGCTAAAATATCCGGCCCAGCTTCAAAATGTGGAAAAAAACCACTGTAAAGGCACTATTTTTCGACTTTAAAAATTTTTAATTAAAAAAAAACCTTATAGCTTAGCTTTAATTAAAAACAATAGACCTCATAATTTAAAAGGAGTAATTAAATGAAAAAATTTACTGAAGTAAAGGAGCTTGTAGCTTCTTTAGAGGCTGACGCCGACAAATTCTACAACAAAGGAAACAGCGCTGCCGGAACCCGTGTTCGCAAAGGTATGCAAGATCTTAAAAACCTGGCACAGGCTATCCGCCTTGAGGTTCAGGAGGCGAAAAACAAAGAAAGCTAAGGAAGATTTTTTGATCAATCTTATTCCCCTGATAAAAACCCGGTTACAATCAATAACCGGGTTTTTTATTTAAAAAAGAAAAGTAAATCCGCCGCCTTTTGATGGCTTGCTCATCTCCTCAAACTTTGCTATATCTTTGCCAAGCAACAATGCATATTCGCTATTCATAAAATCACGAAAGACCTCAACATCCTCTTGCTCACGGGTATCAACCAGGGCCTGAGTATAAGCCGCCTTGTTTTCGCTTTGCACTATCGCCAAAGGCAAATTATAATAAGCCTGTATGTAATTCATTAACAAACGCGAGGTACGCCCGTTGCCATCATAATAAGGATGGATGCTGACCAGGTTAAAATGGGCATCAAAAGAAAGATTTAATTGCTCTTGAACAGATAGAGGTTTACCCATCTCATCATTTAGTTTCCTCACCAAATCGCCGGTTAATCTTTCCACCTTATCAAAATTCGGGAAATAAGAAACCCCGGCGGTAACGTTACCTTTACGAAAAGCACCTGTAGCCGAATCCACCGTACCTAACATGGTATTATAAACTTTTCCGGTGCTTTTCATTACCAGCGCATTCACTTGCTGCAAAAGGCTTACCGAAAGTTTATTTTTTGCTTTGGCGTTTTGTATAGTAAACAAAAGGGCGGCATGATGATCGGTTACCATAAGGCTTTCCTGTAAAGGTTTACCATTAGGTGTGCGGCCTTCATTAATAAGTACCTGTGTTTCTATCTCGGTAAGGGTTGATCCTTCAATCCGGGTAGAATGATGGTCAATAGCGATCAGGTTAAACTTGTCATGGTCTATCACTTCGGCTATGCCGAGGTCGTTATATTTTGCTATGAGTTTAACACAATCCATTTTATGGATACTAAAATAGGTATAAATTGTTATTTACAATATCCCAACAAAAAAGCCACATCAAAACTGACGTGGCTTTTTTGCTAAATTAGTTTAGCTATTTTAAGCTAAACTTTTCGTTTCCTTAATTATGGCTTCTGCCGTTGCACTGCCAACCTGCACAAGCGGTAATCTTACCGTATCGCCGCAAATACCCAATTGCTTCAAGGCTGTTTTTACACCGGCTGGGCTGCCATCGGCAAACATCAGGTGGGTAAATTCAATCAGGCTGTAATGGGCTTTGTGAGCACCTTTGTAATCGTTATTAAGCAGCAGGCGCACCATATCTGATAGTTGGCGGGGCAGGGCATTACCAATTACAGATATTACACCCACAGCGCCTAAAGCCATCATAGGCAAAGTAACCGGATCATCGCCCGATATGAATAAGAACTCTTCAGGCTTATCCCTCATCAGTTGGTTAAACAAATCAAAATTACCGGATGCTTCCTTAATGCCGATTATATTTTTAAAATCGTTTGCAAGGCGCACGGTTGTAGCGGCGCTAATGGTGCTGCCCGTACGGCTGGGTACATTATACAAAATAATGGGCAGCTGCGTATTCTGCGCTATCGCCTTATAATGCTGGTAAATACCCTCTTGCGTTGGTTTATTATAATGCGGGCTCGATGACAAAATAGCATCGTAACCGGCTGTGTTAAATGATTTTATTTGCTCAACAACTTCGTGTGTATTGTTGCCGCCAATACCGGCAACTAAACCCACGCGCTTATTTACTGCTTCGGCGGTAAAGGCCCAAACCTGCTTTCGCTCAGCCTCGCTCAATGTGGCACTTTCGCCGGTTGTACCTAATGATACCAGGTATTCCACCCCGCCATCAATCAAATGTTCAATCAGGTTGCTCAACCCGTCGTAGTCAACTTGACCATCCGCCTGAAAAGGGGTCACCATGGCTACCCCCGTTCCGTAAAATATATTCATGAGTTAAATTAAAGGATGCTAATATAAGGGGAAAGTATCAAGTAGTGAGTATCTTTTTTTTAGTATCAAGTAGTAAGTATCAAGTAGCAAGATATGATTGGGGTTTAGCACTAATACAATCTGCAAATAAATGCAGCTGTCTTGATACTTGATACTTGATACTTGATACTTAATACTTGATACTTAAAATGCAGCAGTCTTGATTCTTGATACTAACTACTTGATACTATAAAGATATCCCCACCCTTAACGCATTCCTGATGTTATTGCCCGTATTGTAGCTGCGGCCGTACATTACGCGTACTAAGCCGCGCTGTATGCCAACACCCAGTTCGGTATAGTTTTTAAGCGCCGGGGTTGATAGGTAGTTAATGTTGATGATCTCCTGCAACTTCAGGTTTCTTAAAATGGGAATCTTGTTGGTTATAAAACCCGAAAAGTTGTGTTCCAGGTGGCCTTCCAGGTATTTATCGGCTGTGCTGAAGGTGTAATAATCTAACAGCAAAAAACGGTTGAACGATGGTTTGTACACGTGGGTTTGGTCGCCGTCAAAGTGTTTATAATCGGGGAAGTATATTTTGCCTGCGTTGATAAACTTACCGGCGCCAATAAAAAACGAGGTTTGGCCGTAAAATCCAAGGTCGATATCCGATTTAGAAATATCAGCGCTTAGCTGGTCGTAATCCACGTCGCTGCCCAGTACACCACTTACACCTTTTGTATAGTTAATACCGATGGTTGGATACTTTGAAGGCAGGTACCTGCGGCCAAATGGGTAGGTTTCATACCTATTACTAAAATTGTAGCTGGTGCGGGCGCTTATTTTAAAAGACTGGTTTTCGGGAAACAACGGCACATCCTGTGCTGGCAACAGCGGGTTATTTGAAGTAAACTGCCTGTTATTATTAAAAAAGCTGTAATCGGTTGTGTTGGGCAACCATTTACGATTTGCCCATTCCACATAGGCACTGGCCTGCCAGCCGCCGCTGATACGACCGGCAAATGATGCCGATGCAAATTGTTTTTGGTAAAGTTTCTGGAAATTCTCCCGCCTGAAAAGCGTATAAACCGAATTTACAAATGCTGATACCGGCTGCAGGTTATTAAGATCGGTAACGTCCGATCCCGCGTTAAAACTCAGCGTCATCCGTTTTACCGGGAGCGAAACACCGGCAACGCCGCCAAACAAGTGATTGCCAAAACCATAACGTACCCTGGCGTTTACGGCTATAAAGCGGTTATCAACCGTATCAATCATCTTGGTAAACCCTACCCCGTAGTTAATAGCCAAACCTTCAACAGTATTATATAGCACCGAGTTGAGGACGCTGCTGTAATGAAAAGATTCTTTTTTGTAACGGTTGCGGGTATCAATACCTGTGAGTAAAAGGTTGCTCAATTTAAAGGTGTTATTGGCCTTATCCAACGAATCAAGATATGGTTTTGATTCCCGTTTAATGGCCAGTTTTCCCTTAACTTCGTAATCTTTCTTTTCTTCGTCGGTAAGCGGGATAGGCCGCTCCTGTGCCCAGTAAACCGAGTCTTTATCGTGGCCTTTGGTAATGTTAATGCGTTCGGCAAAATCTTTTTTGTTGAGCACGGGGGCCAGGTTGTAATTTTTATATACGCTTATAAAATATCCGCCGAGCTTAAAACCAAACACACCGCCTGTAAACTCAAACTTAATGGTGGCGGGCATCCAGATCCCGGCATCAACCGGATAAAACTGCTGGCTTATCTTCAGCGTGTCTACATAATTAATGTTGGATTTTTTGGTGATAAAAAGCTGTAGAGAGGCAATACGCCAGCTATCGTCCAAAATATAAATATATCCTTCAAAACAGGGGTCGTAACCACGCTTGGGTGTTACCTGTATTTTGTTGATAGTTTCGCCGTTTTCGATGGTCGCCCCAATAAGTTTATAGTTATAATAAAACAGGGCATTTTCGGCAATTGGCGATACCAGCGGGCGGTTGCTCAAACGTTTCCAGCTTTCAAAATTCTGGTAAAAGTTTACCAGCATATCTGATGCCCGGTTAAAGCTGAAGGCGCGGTTATAGCCCGATACCTTTGAGGATACCTGCACCTCGTGCACCAGGTCGGGCTGCATAAAGCTGTATTTCGATTCAGATTCCGACAGGTAAACAATACCTGTGCGGCTGGAATCGAGCCCGGCCTCGCTGGTGGCTTTTTGCACATCAAAACCCATAAATTTTTTAGGAGCGGCCAGTAATTTTTGCAAACCCTTGATATAAATATCGCAGGTATACGCTTTCACCTCGTTTAAATAGGTTTTACGCTTTTTGATGGCTTTACGGATAATGGCGTAGGCGGGGTCTTCGCCACCCGCGCGTATGGTAATATCTTTCAGCTGGTATGTTTCTGTTTTCAGGCTGATGTTGATAACCTGGTTTTGGGCGAGCGTTAATTGTTTGATTTGCTGCCCATACCCCACTGCTTTCAACTGCAGCTCATAATTACCGGGTGCTAATTGCAGGGAATATATACCCTCGCTATTAGCCGAAACCCCTTTGGTAGTGTTTTTTACATATACGGAAGCAAACGGAATTGGATGGTTGCCCTCATCGGTAATTTTACCACTAATAGCAAACTGTTGTGAAAAGGCAGCTATACTGAAACTAAACAGCAGGAGCAATAGTGTGGTAAACTTCATTTAGGCAGTATTTACACTAAGATGTAGCTTATTTACCAAATGTTACAACAGTTAATTGTTAAATTGTGTGAAATATGAATGGCATATATTAACAAGTCTTAACTCAGGATGCCTCTTTTGAGGGTTTTGTATCCTTAGCGCCTAACGAAGTATGCACTTTGTTTTTAAGGTTCCAGTCGTTAATATCAGCTAACCCCGGTTTGGTTTGATAGTGACTGTTGTGTTTAGGACATCTAACTATAAACAGCCCTTTCTGTTGCTCAACCACGGGCCTTTCGCCGCAATCTTTACAAGGCTCAACAAAAATACTGTCCTGAATTTGTGTAAAACCTTTCATATCCTGATGTTTTAAAAGCGTATAACTGCACAACCAGAGGCGGGCATTATTTAAACCTACGTAAATATTGCTGTTCGGGTTTTTACTTATTCAAAAAAAGCATTTAAAGTCATTATTGTATCACCCCAGGAATATTTTTAATTTTCTACTTAAAAAAATTAAAAACTAGGAAATCAAATCCAATAATTCCTGGTCGCCGATGATTGGAATATTTAGCTTTTGGGCTTTTTCGAGCTTGGCAGGCCCCATGTTATCGCCGGCAACAAGATAATTTAGCTTTGCCGAAATACTGCTCAAAATTTTGCCGCCATTTTGTTCAATGATATCTTTTAGCTCATCGCGCGAAAACTTTTCAAACACGCCCGAAATGATAAAGCTTTGGCCAGCCAATTTTTCGCTGGCCAGGGTCACTTCTTTTTCAACAGCTACAAATTGTAATCCGGCGGCTTTCAATTTCTCTATCTCCTGCTTATGTTTTTCATCGCTAAAGTATTCGGCAATGCTCTGGGCAATCCGGCCGCCAATTTCATCAGCGGCGGTAAGTTCCTCTTCGGTGGCAGCTATCAGTTTATCAATGGTTTTAAAATGGAAGGCGAGTTTCCTGGCTACAGTTTCGCCAACGTATCTGATCCCCAATCCAAACAGTACTTTTTCAAATGGCATCTGTTTTGATTTTTCAATGCCATCCAACATATTGCTGATAGATTTTTCGCCAAAGCGCCCCATCTGCTTTAATTCTGCCGCATGGGTATGCAAATCATAAATATCGCTGATGTGGTTGATAAACCCGCGCGAGTGCAGTGTCTCGATGGTTTCGTCGCCCAGGCCATCAATATTCATAGCTTTCCGGCCTATAAAATGCTGCATTTTACCCACAATTTGCGGCGGGCAGCCTTCGTCATTAGGGCAGTACCACGCGGCTTCGCCTTCGGTGCGCAGCAACAGGGTGTTACATGCAGGACAATGGGTTATGTATGCTATAGGTTTGGCATCGGGCTTTCGCTTATCCAAATTAACGCTAATGATCTTGGGGATAATCTCCCCTCCTTTTTCTACAAATACGGTATCGTGCTCGTGCAATTTAAGGCGCTCGGTAATTTCATCGGCATTGTGCAGGGTGGCGCGTTTTACGGTTGTGCCCGCCAGCAACACCGGTTTTAAATTGGCAACCGGGGTAACGGCACCTGTGCGGCCTACCTGGTAAGTTACCTGCAATAATTCAGTTTCTACCCGCTCGGCTTTAAATTTATAGGATATAGCCCAGCGCGGCGATTTGGATGTAAAGCCCAGCTCCTGCTGCTGCGAGTAGTTGTTAACTTTTATAACAATGCCATCGATATCATAGCTCAGGTTAAACCGCTCTTTATCCCAGTGGCTTATAAATTCCAGTACACCGCTAATATCGCTGCAAAGCCTGCTATGGTTATCTACATGAAAGCCCCAGCTTTTAACAGCTTCCAGGCTTTCCCAATGGGTTTTAAATAACGTTTTTTCGGTATATAAACCATACAGGAAACAATCCAGCGGCCGCCTGGCCACCTCGGCCGAATCCTGTAGTTTCATAGTGCCCGATGCAAAATTACGGGGATTGGCGTAGGTCATTTCGCCGTTATCAGTACGCTCTTTATTCAAACGTTCAAAAGCTTTCAGGTGCATAAATACCTCGCCCCGAATCTCAAACAGGTCGGGATATTCGCCAGATGTCAGTTTTTTAGGTATGCTGTGTATGGTGCGTACATTGGTGGTTACTTCATCGCCTTGTGTACCGTCGCCCCGGGTTACTGCGCGTACCAATTTGCCATTTTCGTAGGTTAAGCTCATGCTCAGGCCGTCAAACTTAAGTTCACAAACATATTCAAAACTATCGCCAATAGCTTTGCGGATGCGCTGGTCGAAATCCAGCAATTCCTGTTCATTGTAGGTATTACCTAACGATAGCATTGGCCAGCGGTGCCTTACCGTTACAAACTCTTTGGTAACCTCGCCGCCAACCTTTTGCGTAGGCGAATCGGGATCTAAAAATTCAGGAAACTCCTTTTCCAGTTTGTTTAACTCTTCCAGCTTTTTATCAAAATCAAAATCGCTGATGGTAGGCATAGCCAGCACATAATAATTGTAATTGTGCTGCTTCAATTCGGCGCTGATGGCCTGGATCTGGTTTTTAGCTTCGGCGGGTGACATGGTACGAAGGTAATAAATTGGTTCATTAGTTCATTGGTTCATTGGTTCATTGGTTCATTGGTTCATTGGTTCATTGGTTCATTGGTTCATTGGTTCATTGGTTCATTGGAACGCGGGCATAGCGAACACAGTGCGCGATTATTTTTTTACTGAATGCTCCTACCTGGTAATCCAACCAGACAAGACCAATGAACCAGTGAACGAAAAGACAGTACCAATGAACTAATGAACAAGTGAACCAATGAACTATCTATCAGTAATAACCGTCTGGCTCACCATGCTCATCGGGAAGGTGGCGCCACCCGGGCTGTCGGGGGTATCTTTTATGGCTACCGTACCGCCTATGCTTTGCTTTATTTTTGATTCGGTGATCCACCCGGTTGCACGGTCGGCTTTAACATCAGATACCATGGTGCCTTTCATATTATATTTCATCTGGGCATCCGGCGCGGCGGGGATGGTAGTAATGCTGCCTTCGCCATGAATGATGTAGCTGGCCGGCGTGGCATCGGTTAACTGATATACCATGGCTACGTTGGCCTTCATGGTACTTTGAAGGGTTGTGTTTATTGTCCATTTATCATTCCGGGCAACCGCCGTTTCGGGGAATACAGCGGTCGACATTTCGATGCTGCCTTTAATAGCATTGCTGCCAAACGATTGGATGAATTTTGCCTTTAATTCCTCTTTCTGCACGCCCTGAATTTCCTGGAAACCATCCAGTACCGATGATATCATCCGCTCCACATTGTTAACCGAACGAATTTTGCCGCTCCTGGTAAACGTTGCCGTAAAAGGCTTATCAATTAACGCGCCCATCATTGACGACATCAAATCAGCCGGGTCTCTTTTTTCTGAATCAAAGTTAACCGGTCCTTCGGGTAGCTGCATCTTCATAGTCAGGAACTTGTAGGTAACTTCCATATAGTACAGCGAATCGTCGGCACTAAGCACCTTAAAAGCTGTTGTGCCCGTTACTGTAACGTCAACATGGTTTACCTGCCCGTTTAGGGTTTGCGTTATGGCCGATGTGGTGGCCATAACCATATTGTAAGTATTGCCTTTTGTGAGGTTTAAAACAAGCTTAAGTTTTTGCCCCTGGCACGAAAGTGCAGCAAAAAACAGCAAAAACAGGTTAAACAAATACTTCATAGCTGGCAGCGTATAATTAGGCTAAGATATTATAATATTTTGGCTAAAAAATATGCTAAAACATAGCAATTTATTAAAACTAATTTCGTTAACTTTATGGTAACCAATTGACTTTTATTTTTCAGGCAATTTATTAACCGAAAGGAGGGTTTTATGTTACAGCAAATAGCATTTATACCACAGCATCAGTTTCACGTGCTAATCAATTTTAAAAATGATGAACGCGCGGTAGCTGTTTTACCCAACGAAGCAGGAAAGTTCCGCGTGGTTGACCAGGGTAAAGTTATTGCAGAAGTTAATTTTGATAAAAACCGCAGCAATGTGGTTTGCAGCAGGGGCAAGTTAGGCGCCTATGTTATGGCTCAATTGGCCAACCAGATAAAAAACCACTACGCATCCTAAGTAAAACAGGTAACAAAGACTTTGATAGTTCATGGATAATGGCTCATGGTTCATAGTCCATGGGAATTTTTGTTCATGGGCTATCTTTTTTTTGATCACATTTATGGCGTTGCCTTCGGCCCTGGCTGTGCGCTCATACTGCTCAGGCCTTAAGCACATTGGCCGGTATCCGCTACTATCCCTAACGCTTTTTTCTGAATCAGAATTTTCAGAATTTTAGAATTAACAGAATTTGGTTTATCCGGCTTCAATCGGTACAATGACCTTGCAGTTCCGTTGGCCATAAAACAGTATCCTTTACTCCTTCTTCGCTGGCTGCTTGGCCAACATAGCATCCTTTATAAATTTTACCGGTGCGCTGCCGTAGCTTAAAAACTTTTCGTTAAACTCTTTTAGCTTGTATTTATCGCCCATTTTTTCTTTGTAGGCGTCCCGCAAATCGGTAATTTCTTTATAGCCCGTGTAGTAGCTGGTGAGCTGTACGCTGGTAACACTTACACGCTTCCATTTGCCATCGGCTTCGGCCTGTTGCTGAAAAGCTTCGGCGGTGAGCATTTTAATGGCCTGCTCCTTAGTCATGCTGCCGCTGTGTACACTATAATCTAAAATAGTATTACATACCGATCGCAGGTTCCATTTATACCACATGAGCAGCATTTCGGGTTCGTTGTTGCCATAACCGGCGTTCAGCATCATTTCTTCTGCATATACCGCCCAACCTTCCTGCATAGCACCATTGCCAAATACCGCTTTTATAATACTTGGCGCCTTGTTGGCGTATACACCCTGCACATAATGCCCCGGAACGGCCTCGTGGATACTCAGTATCTGGATAATGTACTGGTTATACTCGCGTAGGTAACTCTCTGCTTTTTCTTTAGGCCAGCCAGAAAGGCTGCCTACGTTATAGTACGAATTACCGTCTTTATCATACGGGCCGGGGCCACTCATGGATGCGCCGGCAACACCGGCCATATAGCCAGGCTCTTTGCGGATGATGAGTGGCTTTGTTGCATCAAGCGTTAGCAGGTCTTTTGTCCGCACAAAATTATTCAGCTTAGGGATCAGCTGTACAATGGCCGATTGAAAATCATCCGGCTTCACGTGATTTCCAGATAGGGTATCTATCATCTGGCTTATCATTTCCAGGCTATCGGCTGGCATTACTTTTTTACCAAAATATTTTGGCCAAAGCTGCCTGCTGATTTTGGCCATTTGCTGATGAACATATTTTTTACGCTGTACAGCAGCGTTGTAAACCTGCTGCGCGGTTTTGGCTGCAACAACTTCGTACTTAAATTTATCTTCGTACAAATCGCGCCCCAGCCTGAAGTTTCGGGGATGATCGTTTTTTAAATTCTTCAGCCATTCAGCATAATCTTTTATGGCTTTAACCGTAACTGCGGCCCTGTCAACCATCAGTTTTTGTTCGGCCTTGGGGATGGTTGTTTTTTGCAGCGAATCGGCGAAATCTTTTGCAATCACATCTACCCCGCCCAGGTTTTGCTCAATGGCCAGGCTCACCAGTTCGGCTACGGGGTTTTTAATCTGCTTTTCTGCATCTTTATAAAACAGCGGCACATTTAACATGCGCTGGTAAAAGTTGCGCAAGCGTTTTGACAATGGCGCGTAGTGTTCGTTAAGTATATAGGCAAATGTGCCAATCACATTATATGACGATGGATCCCACTCGTAGCTTTTTAATTGTTTTATCTGCCACTGCGCATAATCTAACTGGTTTTGCATCATGTTGTAATCAATGCGGTTACCTTCGTTAAGCGTGTTTACATCAAAACGACTCAGCGAGTCCATTTGCACTTTAGCAAAATCAAGCATTTTATCCCGGCTCTGGTCGTTAGGAATATACAGCAAGCTATCATATTTATGGTACCCTGCAGTGGTTGCCCAATCGGAGTTTAGCTTCCATAAATTTTCCAGGAACGAATTTTCATAAATGGTAAAAGCCTCATCATCTTTTGCAAAATTGGGACCGCGGCTGGCGCTGTCTTTTTTACAACCGGTTAAAGCCACCATGAAAAGTACAACGGCCAGTGCTATTTTTAATAAAACGTTTTTGATCACGGGATAATTTGAATTAAAATGCCGCATAAACTTAAAACATTTAAGCCGAATAAATCAAACCCTAAGCTAATTTGTTACCTTGGGTATAATGAATGATAATCATAACATACTGGTGGGCGAGATAGTTCATTTGCTGCAAGGCGGCAATGCCCACGCCGATATAAAAAAAGCATTACAAAGTTTACCCAAAGAGCTTAGGAGTGCAAAGCCCGAAAAACTCCCTTACAGCATTTGGCAGCTTACAGAGCATATCCGGATTGCCCAATGGGATATGCTGGAGTTTTGTAAAGATGGCAACCATCAATCGCCAAAATGGCCCGAAGGTTACTGGCCAAAAGAAACCGGGCCAGAAAGCGACAAGGCTTGGGAAAATTCGGTTCAACAAATTGATAAAGACCTTAATGAGCTGGTAAGTCTTGTTAAAACCGGCGATTTGTTTACAAAAATACCCCACGGCGACGGGCAAAACATATTACGCGAGGCCCTGCAGGTGGCAGACCATACAGCTTACCACGTGGCGGAGATTATAGTGATCAGGCGGTTGCTGGGAGCGTGGTGAGGCCCCCTAACCCCCTGAAGGGGGAACGAAGCGTTGAATTTTGGCTATTTGTTTTAAAGCCTTCCCCTTCAGGGCTACCGTGTACCCACATCTTTTAATAAAAGAAAATTGTCATTTCGATAGAGCAGCAGGGGCATGAGCGGGGGCGTACAAAATTTCTCCTCACGCCAGCGCTCAAAGGCCCCACCCCGTTCGTTCGAAATGACAATTTTTTTATCTATTGATACGTTTTCAAAAGATGTGGGTAGACAGTAGCTCTTCAGCGAAACATTGAGTGGGGCTTGTGGCTACCTCACTTTCTTCACAAAACTAATAACCGCCTTTATAAATTCGGGCTTGAGTGGTAAATCGGGTTCGTTATAGGTGGCCATGTTTTTATCCTTATCGGCCGGCGCTTCTTTTAAAACGTGGTTCATTTCGGGGATAATTTCCAGCACGGCATCTGATTTGGCTTTCTTCAGTTTTTCTGCATTGGATACTTTTACCTGCAAATCGGTAGTGCCTTGCACTATCAGTATAGGAATTTTAAGCCTCTTGATAGCGCGGGTCGGATCGTACCTAAACCACGACATCAGGTACTTTTGAATGCCTGGTCTTGCTATAAAATAAAGGGATGGATCGATGTTATCGGTGGTTTTGCCTTTTTTTAAACTATCAAGCATTCGTTTAAAGCCTTCTGAGATATGGGTTGGCTGGGATTTCATTTGCTCGGTAAGGATATTATCAGCCGAATCGCCGGCACCGGCAACGGATATAAAGCCTCTAACCGGCTGGTCTATTGACGATAGCATACCCACCAATGAACCTTCGCTATGCCCCAGTATAATGATCCTCGAAAAACGCTCATCGTCTGTTAAAAAGTTAATCAGGTTTACACCGTCTTCCACGTAATCTTCAAAACGCAACTGGTCTTCTGTGGTCGAACTTACGCTTTTGCCAACCAGGCGTTTATCATAGCGCAGCGAAGCTATTCCGTTTTTTCCCAATTCATTGGCAATCATTTTATAGGCGTTTGTACTCAGGCCCAATTTAGGGCTATTGCCATCCCTATCAGTAGGGCCCGATCCCGCTATAATAATCACCACAGGTATTTTGCCGGTTACATTTTTGGGCATAGCTAAAGTGCCCGATATGCTGCCTGCAAGGTTTTTTACCAGTACTGGTGTCTCCTGGATAGATGGATCCATGGCGAATGTTACAGCAGCAGGGGCTGGAGCAGCTACATCGGCAGGTACGCCTTCAAACGGCTTTAAAAACAAACCTGTAAACTGGTTTTTATCATTTAACGCTATATTTAATAAGTAAGTCCCCTTGCTAAACGTTGCTTTGTACGAAGCAATCGGGCTTGCAAATTTCACAAAGTCGGTACGGTCGAGGCTCCCCATTTGTGCTCTTAACTGCAAGGTTGTGGTTTTAAAGCTTTCCAGCGGCAGGGCAGCTTTCATTTCGGGGCTAAAGTAGTTGAAAATGCTATCGGGCTGGTTGGCATTATACAAGTGTATAAACCTGTTAAGTGCAACCTTGTAATTTGCCGGTTCTGTTTGTGCAAATATGCGGCCTGCAAAACAAAGCATCAGTACTAAAAAACTAACTTTTTTCATGTTATGATATTCAAAAAGGGCTATTGCCGGTTTGATGCGAAATTAAGAAAAATCGTATCGGTTTCCTTTTTATTGATTTACTATATTTATATTGATGAAGCATTGTTACCGGCACTTGTTGCATTATACACAAATTATAAATAACATAGCCGACTACACCAATATTAATATATCATAAAAAACAAATTATAATCATATTATCAGTTTAGTATTTTGTGTTATATTGCGTTACATTTTCTAAACGTTACTTTATCGCAAATTTCTACATCAACTATTAATGAAGGTTTTATTCGGAGGCATTTTTTTTGCGATCCTTACCGGAGTGTGCTATGGTTCTTTTGCCCAAACAAGATCTTCGGTAATTCAGGGTAAAGTTTTGACAGAAACCAACAGCCCTGCCGAGGCGGCAACTGTTGTGCTCATGCTGGCAGCCGATTCGGCCATCATTAAATCAACCCTGGCCGATAAATCGGGATTGTACCAGCTAACCAATATAAAACCCGGCAATTACATTCTTTTGGCAAGCCAGATAGGCAGCACTAAAGCTTATGCAGGTCCTTTTGGTTTAGTTGCCGGGCAAACATTTGTTGCGCCAACCATCACCCTTAAACAAACAAACACCCAGCTTAAAGATGTAACCGTTGTGGCCCGCAGGCCTTACATACAGGTTAAGCCGGGCAAAATTGTACTTAATGTACAAAACAGCATCCTTGCCGATGGAAATTCGGCGTATGAAGTACTGCGCCAGTCGCCCGGCGTACACGTGGGGGGCGATAAAGAATCATTAAGCATCACCGGCAGGCAGCCGGCCCTTATCACTATTGACGGCCGCGCCACTAATTTAACCGGCGATGACCTTAACAACCTGCTGCGCAGCATGCAAAGCAGCACTATCGACCAGATAGAAATTATTAGTACCACATCGGCAAAGTACGATGCATCAGGCGGCGGCGTTATCAACATTGTGCTAAAAAAGGGTAAAAATATAGGCACAAACGGTACGTTAACTGCCGGGGCCGGGTATGGTAAATATGCCAAGGGCAGGGCCGGTATCGTTTTCAATAATCGGTCGGCAAAGGTTAATGTTTTTGGCAACTATAGCTTTGATGACAATAAAACTACCCGCATTATTAACACCGACAGGAATATCATCTACCATGATACTTTAAGTAACTACAACGTAGCCTATCATAATATCCAAAAAACGCAGAGCCACAATTTTAAAGCGGGGATTGATTATACGCTGTCGCCCGGGCAAAGTATTGGCTTTTTGGTAGGCGGTGTTATAACCGATAGTAAATTTATAAAAGATAATACTTTAAAAATATCCAATCAAAATAAGCTGGACTCTATCATCATTTCACAATCCAACCTTGACAGGGGCAGTAGTTTTTTAAATTACAATGTTAATTATAACGCCGGGCTTGATAAAAGCGGCAAAACGCTTTCGGCCGATGCTACTTACTCTACATATAGCCGCCACTCCAACGAGTTTATTACCAACAATTTTTACACGCCTGGTGGCATCAATTATAGGGACGCCCAGCAATTGGAAAACATTTCGCCTTCCAGTATCCGCATCTGGACGTTTAAAGCCGACTATGTAAACCCGCTTACCAAAGCCTCTCGTATTGAGGCGGGAGCAAAATACAACTATGCCAAAAGTGATAACAACCTTACGTTTGGCCCCAAAATTGGCAACGTTTATCAGGCAGACCCTAATTTTAGCAACCGTTTTTTGTACATCGAAAAAGTAAGCGCAGGATATATTAACTACATCAACAAAATTGGTAAATGGGATATTACCGCCGGCTTGCGGGCCGAAAACACCAATTCAAAAGGAAGTTCGGTAAGTACAGCATGGGTAACTACGTCGTATGAGTATTTCAATTTGTTTCCGCAAACACAGGTAAGTTATACTTACAACGAGAAAAACGTTTTCGGCATCAGCTATAACCGTGGAATTCACCGCCCCGATTACCAGGACATTAACCCGTTTTTATATTATACCGATCCGTATGATTACCGGTCGGGCAACAAAAACTTAAAACCCGAATATACCGATGCCATCCAGTTGTCGCATACCTATAACGATACTTTTATCACTACGCTATATTACAACCAAACCAACGATGCATATGATTTTCCGGTTTACCGTCAAAACGATACCACCAAGGTTAACATAACCGAGCGTAAAAACTTTGGCCATATCTACGTATACGGCCTATCGTTTTACGCGCCTGTGCAGTTTACCAAATGGTGGTCGGCAAATTTTAATTTAGATGCATCGTACCTGCGCTACAAGGCATACCCGGCTAATGGCAGTTTTAATAAAGCATCGCAGGATATTATTTTCAATAGTACCCAAACCTTCGCTATCAGCAGCACCATAGCTGCCGAAATTACCGGCCGGTATGAATCGCCAACCTTATACGGTGTAAACCAGCTTAAGCAAAGCTATGCGGTTAATGCCGGCATAAGCAAAAGTATTTTTAACAAACGCGCAAGTATTAAAATAAATTTGAACGATGTTTTCAATACAGATCGCGACCGCAATCATGCCGCGTACCAAAACATCGACCTATCGGAATACAACAAAAAAGAAACGCGGGTACTAAGAATAGGGTTTTCGTATCGTTTTGGTAAAACATCGGTTAAATCGGCCACCAAACACAATACCGGCAGTGATGATGAGCAGCGTAGAACTGGTAATTAAAGAAGTGCGATGTTAAGATAGGATTCAGCCGAAAGGCTGATGCTATAATCGAAAAAGAAGATACCCGGCTTAGCACTTCAGACTAAATACTTATCACTTGTGGCTACCAGATCCGGATTTCAGGGTATTTACCTTTTATCTGGGTAACAAAAAAATTCCCCAATGATTCTGCACTCATGAACTTTTTGAAGGAAGCATTTGAAAAGCCAAAGTATTGCCATACCCCTCCGCTATCCCTAAATTCAAGTTCTAATATTTTAGAAGAAGGATCGTAGCCTGCGCTATTCAATGCCGATGACTGTACCGACTGCCTTTGCATAACCTGCTTTTGCATAATACTTTATAGTTAATACAATGCGCAAAAGGCAAAAAGGTTTTAAATACTTTTATCCTGCATGCCCGCTCAGCATGCTGGCCAGGATAATGAGCAACACCAGCATGGTGATGCCCAGGTACAAATAATCCTTTTCAATCACAAAACCAATGGCCGAAAACACCACCCGTATAATAGGCGTAGCTATTAACAATATGATACCCGCCTGGATAATGGCACGGCCCCTGCCGGTAAAAATACCATGCACAATACCGCCCACGCTACCCACAAAATCGGGCACACCTTTAAAGGTGCTATAATCTACATGGGTTTGCCCGTGCCTGTACAAGTATAGCGCCCCACCTATAAACACCACGCTCATGGATATAAATACCCCCGCGCGTAATATCCAGCCTATAATGGCTTGCATGTCGGTATCCTTAAATTTAGTCATTAGTCATTAGTCATTAGTCATTAGTCATTAGTCATTAGTCATTAGTCATTAGTCATTAGTCATTAGTCATTAGTCATTAGTCATTAGTCATTAGTCATTAGTGGGAATTGACCTCACCTTTTATTGTTTTAATTAGTTCAACCTATTTTCACAAACTATGCAGATACCAATGACTAATGACTGCGCAGCAAAATGACAGCGAAGCGGAATGACTATATCTTCCCCGTAAATCCGTTATATATCATTTGTGATGCTAAAAAGGTTACAACTACGGCAAAAACCCAGCGCAGCCAGCCTGATGAGCTGGTATGTACCAGTATTTTCGAGCCGCTTAGCGCACCTAATAAAACACCTATGGCCACGGGCATGGATAATCCGGGGTCAATATATCCGCGTTGCAGGTAAACTACCGCGCTTGCCGCGGCGGTAACACCTATCATAAAATTGCTTGTTGTGGTTGATACTTTAAAGGGGATACGCATAATGGTATCCATTGCCAGTACCTTTAAAGCGCCCGATCCTATGCCTAACAAACCGGAGATAGTGCCTGCAAACATCATCATAAAAAAACCGCCGCCTACGTTTTTTACTTTATAGGCAACCGAACCATTGGCGGTTGGATAAGTGCTGTTCAGCTTCAGTTTTTCGGCCAGTACACTGGGTTCCTGGTTTACAGATTCAACCTTTTTCTTTAACGACATGATGGCCGAAAGTATAAGGATAACCCCGAATAAGATGGCAATAAAATGGGTAGGGATATAAACCGCTATCAGCGCACCTACCATGGCACCGGCAGTAGTAGCTATCTCCAAAAACATACCCAGCCTGATGTTGGTAATACCCTCTTTAACATAAGCCGCCGCCGAGCCCGACGATGTTGCAATTACAGATACCAGCGATGCGCCGATGGCGTAATGAATATCTACTTTCAACAGCAAGGTAAGCAAAGGAATAATAACCACTCCCCCGCCCAGGCCGGTTAATGAGCCCAGCAATCCCGCAAAATACGAGCCGATAAGTATAATAAGCGTTAGTACAATTACCGACATAATTTGCAGTAGTATTGAACTGCGAAAGTAGCAATAACTTTTTTAGATAAACATAACCGGCTTTCCACACATGTAAGCAAATGCACCATTTTTTTTAACATTTTAGTGCATCTGCTTGTCAATTCATCAGCATGCACATTGTATTTGAAGGCCGGCTGTTTGGTGCGTCCCCTCCGTTTCGTAGCCATCAAATTTCCACCATTCAATACCGCCTATTAGTTCGCGCACGTTAAAACCAAGCTTTGCCATGTTTAATGCACCTTTGGTAGATGCGTTGCAGCCTATGCCATCGCAGTAAGTTACATACAAGGCATTCTTGTCGAAACCCGCGGTGGTTTGCTCATTCACATCGCGATGATTAAGGTTAATTGCACCGGGGATATGTTCTTTTAAAAAGGCAAAATCTTTACGGGCATCTATTACAATGACGTTTGCTTTGGCTTCGAGTGCCGAAAAAAGGTCGGACGGATCCATTTCAAACGAGAGTTTGTTTTGATAGTGATTAATTGTTGCGTTCATATTTGTTTGTTTTGATTGATTCAAAGGTAGGGCTCGTTTTGGGTGAATTTGTATGAGAATTGCAGCATGCGCGCATGTATAATATACATATCCCGGTGTTGGCAACTTATGTATATTTACCCTATGGAAACCAGGCACCTCCGCTTAATTAAAACCATTGCCGATGAAAAAGGGATCACAAAATCGCTCGATAAGCTATTTTTAACACAATCGGCAGTAAGCCATCAACTGCGCGATATTGAAGAACGACTGGGAGCTAAAATCTTTTATCGCACCAAAAACCAATGGGAGCTTACCGAAGAAGGGAAGATACTGTATGAAACAGCTGAAAAAGTACTTGCAGAAATAGATAAAGCTACCCTGCGCATCAACAACATGCGGCAGGGCCATGCCGGCACCATCCGCCTGAGTACCGAATGCTTAACTACTTACCACTGGCTGCCAGGCTTTATGGTGAGGATGAAAATGTTGTACCCCAGCCTGGAAGTGAAAATTATAATGGAGGGTACTCATAAGCCACTTCAAAAGCTACTTGACAACGAGCTTGACCTGGCCATTACTACCGACCCATGGGATAACAAAAGCATTAAATATGTTGAATTATTTAAAGACGAGGTTGTGGCGATTTTACCGGCAGGTCATCGACTGACCAACAAAAAGTTCATCAGCGAGGATGACTTTATGGATGAAACACTGATCATCCACTCCTACCCTTTAGAGACTGTTACCGTACACCAACATTTTTTAAGGCACAAAAAAATATCGCCCAAAAACATGATCGCCATGCCAATTACCGAAGGTGCCCTGGCTATGGTTAAAGCCGGCATGGGTATCATGACTTTACCAAAATGGGCGTTGAAAGCATTTGTTTCGTCGCCTGATTTGGCCATTGTTAAGATTGGGGCAAAAGGCCTGGTTCGTGCCAATTATGCTGCCATCAGGCATGAAGATGCGGGTAAAAAATATTTACAGGATTTTATTAAAAACCTAAAAGAAGAACTTGAAAAATAACACCGATCATATTATTCGCCCCGTTGAACCCACAGACCTGGATGAACTTTTAATAATGATGCAGGAGCATACCGATTTTGAACGCGCAGCATTTACTCCCGATGGAAAAAAAGAGAATCTTTATAAAGCATTGTTTCAGCAGCCCGTAAAACTATATTGCCAGGTGGTTGCCATTGGCCATGAATTAGTTGGCTTTGTTTCTTATACTTTTGATTACTCTACCTGGGATGCAGCCGATTTTATGTACATGGATTGCCTGTTCCTGCGCGAGCCAACACGCGGCCGCGGAATTGGCACCGAAATAATCCAGCTACTCACCACCATAGCTACCACGCATAATTGCATTAATATTCAATGGCAAACGCCTTCGTTTAATGAGCCCGCAATTCGGTTTTACCATAAAAACAGGGCTTCTTCAGCCCAAAAGGTAAGGTTTAGTTTAAAACTACGTTAGCAGCTCAATTGTCATTATCAACAACACTTTTCTTACTCAATTAAACGATGCAATATTTTAATATATAACAGGGATAATACAATAGTGATTAATTTGTTTTGTTATTTTAAGCCCTTTAACATTAAATACATGAACAAGAAAGCTTGCCTGCTTACCATTCTATCTGCATTACTACCCGCCCTGCTTTTTGCCCAACTAAAACTACCGGCCAATATGTTTTTAAAAAAGCTACCCAATGGCCTGGATGTATTGGTTGTTGAGGATAATAGCGTACCCCTGGCTACCATTATGATAACTACCAAAAATGGTTCATATACCGAAACGTCCAAATTTAACGGGCTAAGCCATTTATATGAACACATGTTTTTTAAAGCCAATAAAGACTATAAAAACCAGGAAGATTTTTTGGACCGTGTAAGCGAACTGGGGATGCAGTTTAATGGATCGACTACTTATGAAAACGTGAACTATTATTTCACCCTGCCCAAGTTTAACCTAAACCAGGGCCTTGGTTTTATGAATTCGGCCATTCGCTACCCCTCCTTTAACGCCGAAGAGATGGCGAGGGAAAACGTGGTTGTGGATGGTGAGTTTCAACGCCAGGAATCGAGCCCGACATATGCTTTGAGCGATGCTATGGACCATCACATGTGGGGCGATTTGTACAGCCGAAAAAATGCTATAGGTAACCACGATGTCATCCGCTCGGCTACGCCCGATTTGATGGATTCGATCAAAAACAAATACTATTATCCAAATAACTCCCTGCTAACCGTTGTCGGCGATGTGGAACACGAAGATGTTTTTAAAAAGGTGGAGGCCATTTATGGCAGCTGGAAACCATCAAAGTTTGACCCGTTTAAAAAATGGCCGATACCCGAATTCAAGCCGCTGGTAAAGCCCGATTATTTTATAGCAGAGTCGGCACTGAGCAATGTACCACTGATTATGATTGACTGGCAGGGCCCCGATACGCGTAACGATGTACAATCAACCTACGCCGCGGATGTATTCAGTTACATCTTAAATCAAAATTCATCAACCCTTAAAAAGGCGCTGGTACAATCGGGGCTGGCGCTTGATGTAAGTATCAGTTATTTAACGCTAAGCCACGTTGGGCCTATTACTTTATTTGTAGTACCCAATCCCAATAAAATTAAGGAATGCATGGCCGAGGTAAAGCGGCAGCTGGAATTAATGGATAAGGACGATTACGTTACCGACGAACAAATTACTACATCTAAACAAAAGCTGGGCATTTTAAAGATACAGGAAGAAGAGGTAGCCTCGGATTTTGTACAGGTATTATCGTTCTGGTGGTCATCAGCATCGTTAGATTATTATACCACCTACAACACGCGGCTAAACCAGGTAACCCGTGCCGATTTGCAAAACTATGTGCGCAAGTACATTAAAAACAAACCCTACTGTGCGGGCATGCTCATTAACCCCGAACTGGCAAGCCAGGTAAACCCTAAAACTTTTTTCAACGCATCAAACTAAATGAAGTCACGAGTATTGAGTTTTAAGTTGTGAGTTTTCTTAAAGCTTTTGATTCATCTTACCGACTACAGATTTTTAACTTCCAAACTATTTATCACTAATGAAAAAGATACTAACTGCCATACTGTTTATCTGCGGAAGCCTGTCTGTTATGGCCCAGTCAGAAACAACATCGTTTGATGTGGATGGGATAAAGGTAATTTTTAAGCCTACGCTAAAAGATATTATCAACGTGCGCATGTTTTACCGCGGCGGCGTAACCAATTATCCGGCCAGCCAGGCGGGTATTGAAAAATTCGCGCTGGAAGCTACCACCGAGTGTGGCACCAAAAAATATTCGGGCAACGTATACCGCGACAGAGCCGATGTTTACGGCATCGACGTGGCCTCGGAGGGCGAATATGATTATGGTAATATCCAGATGCAATGCATCACCAAATATTTTAACGAGGGTTGGGACTTATTTACCGAATCGGTAGTAAACCCGGTTTTTGAAGCGGGCGAGGTAGAATTGTTGCGGAGCAAAATAGTGGCCAAAATGCGCGAAGATCAATCAAACCCCGATAAACGTGCAGAGCAATTGGTTTTGCAAAGCGCCTTTGAAGGTACCCCTTACGCTACCGATCCTGATGGCACCGAAGAGATACTGAGCAAATTAACAGCTGCCGATATTAAAAATTATTACGCCTCCATCTTCAATAAAAACAGGATGTTTATTGTAGTGGCCGGTAAAATCAGCAAAGAGGTACTTATTGCCAAAATAAAGGCATCGTTTGCCAACCTGCCATCGGCACCATACACACCGGTTGCCTTACACGAGCCAACATGGAACGATTACAAAGTGGTTAAAGAAGACCGCAACCTGCAAACCAACTATATAGACGCTATCATGAACGGACCAACATTCAACAGCCCGGATTATGTGGCTTACCGTGTAGGCATTTCAGCACTCGGAGGGTCGTTATTCAGCGAATTGCGCACCAAGCTAAACCTGTCATATGATCCGGGTACCTATTCGGTAATGCAGCATATGCCCTATGCGCTGATGTATGTAAGTACAACCAGCCCTAAGGAGGCTGTAACAGCCATGAACCAGCAACTGAACAAAGTATTAAGCTACGGGCTAAGCCCCGAAGGCCTTAAGCGGATAAAAAGCAGTTTTATAACCTCAAACTATATCAAACAACAAAGCACCGCCTCTATAACCGGTAGCCTGGGCATTGCCGAAATTTTGGGCGGCTGGCAACTTGCCGAAGACCTGCCCAAAGCCATCGAAAACGTAACCGTTACCCAGATAAATGACGCCATGCAAAAATATATCGTCGGCCTGCGCTGGAGCTACTTAGGCGACCTGAAAAAAGCCGAAGAAGCTGATGCCGCGTTTAGGATGACTGTTCATTGAGTCATTGGGTCATTGGGTCATTGGGTCATTGGGTCATTGGGTCATTGGGTCATTAATTGAATCGTTGTAATTGAGATTGTTTCATTAATCGAAAATATTCAATGACCTAATGACGTGCAACAAATGACCTAATGACTACCTTTGCGCGATGGGTTATAAGAGTTTACAGGCTTGTATTGCCGACCTGGAGAAACATGGTCATTTGGTGCGGATTAAAGAGGAAGTTGATCCTCATTTACAAATGGCGGCCATACACCTGCGGGTGTTTGAAAACCAGGGACCGGCTATCCTTTTCGAAAATGTAAAGGGGAGCAAGTTTCCGGCGATATCTAATCTATTTGGTACGCTGGAGCGGTCTAAATTTATCTTCCGGGACACGCTGGAGAAGATTAAAACGCTCGTCGAATTAAAAAACGACCCGATTAAGGCAATTAAAAATCCATTCAAATACGCTAATGTGGCGCTTACGGCCTTATCGGCATTGCCCATGAAAGGTAGTGGCAGCAGTGCCCCTGTAAACTTTGGCAAATGTACTATCAGCGATATCCCGCAGATAGTAAACTGGCCTATGGATGGCGGCCCCTTTGTAACCATGCCACAGGTATATACCGAAGATGCCGATAAACCGGGCATTATGAATGCCAACCTGGGCATGTACCGTATACAGCTTGCCGGTAACGATTATATTTTGAATAAAGAGATAGGCTTGCATTACCAGCTGCACCGCGGCATAGGCGTTCACCAAACTAAAGCCAATGCAAAAGGCCAGCCTTTAAAGGTGAGCATTTTTGTAGGTGGCCCGCCAAGTCACCCGGTAGCTGCTGTTATGCCGCTGCCCGAAGGTTTATCCGAAATGACGTTTGCAGGAGCTTTGGGCAACCGCCGTTTCCGGTATTTTTATGATGACGAGGGTTTCTGTATTTCATCGGATGCCGATTTTGTGATAACAGGCACCGTGATGCCAATGGAAAATAAACCGGAAGGCCCTTTTGGCGATCACCTGGGTTATTACAGCCTGGCTCACGATTTTCCATTATTAAAAGTGCACAATGTATACCACCGTAAGGACGCCATCTGGTCGTTCACGGTAGTAGGCCGCCCACCGCAGGAGGATACCAGTTTTGGGGCATTGATACACGAGATTAGCGGGGCAGCGCTACCGAAAGAAATTCCGGGCCTGCATGCCGTTAACGCCGTTGATGCGGCAGGTGTTCACCCATTACTATTTGCAACCGGTAGCGAGCGTTATACCCCTTATGTCAAAGAACGTAAACCGCAGGAGATATTGACCATTGCCAACCATATTTTAGGTAAAAGCCAGTTAAGCCTTGCAAAATACCTGCTGATAGCTGCACAGGAAGATGACCCGAACCTGGATGTAAATAATATAGAAGGATTTCTGCACCATATGCTGCAACGTGTTGATTTTACCCGCGACCTGCATTTTTACACCCGCACCACCATTGATACCCTTGACTACAGCGGCGACGGACTGAATACAGGCAGTAAGGTAGCTATCACCGTAGCCGGTAACATTAAGCGCGAGCTGTGGACAGCATTACCATCATGGTTTGATTTGCCGAGGCCGATAACCAATATCAGGATGGCTATGCCCGGCGTATTGATGGTTGAAGTGCCCAGGCACATAAATCATAGGGATATCGATAATGTTATCAGCATTATTGAGTATCGTTTAAAGGGGGAAGAAGATGAATTGGGTGGCCTGGCGCTTATGGTTCTGTGCGATGACGCAGCCTTTGCGGCAGCCAGCATCAATAACTTTGTATGGGTAACATTTACACGCAGCAACCCATCGCATGATATTTATGGCATAGGCAGTTTTACCGAACACAAACACTGGGGCTGCACGGGGCCGCTCATTATTGACGCACGCATAAAACCCCACCACGCACCTGTATTGGAGCGCGACCCGGAAGTTGAAAAACTGGTTGATAAAATGGGAAGGGTTGGCGGGGCTTTGCATGGCATTATTTAAGGGGAATTGCACCCTCAATCCCTTTAAATTCAATATTACTCAGAAAGTTTAGTACTAAACTACTTCGAAAGAAGTTTCCTGTTTATCCTTCCAATCAACCCTGGTCCTTCGTAAATAAAACCTGTATAAAGCTGCACTAATGATGCGCCTGCATTTAGTTTTTCGATAGCGTCATCGGCAGAGTGTATGCCGCCCACTCCAATTATCGGGAAAGATCCGTTTGATTTTTTATGAATATAGCTGATAACCTCGGTTGAGCGTTTGGTTAGCGGTATGCCGCTTAGCCCGCCCATTTCGTCTTTTAAGGTGGCTGGCGAATTTAAATTCTCCCTGCTGATGGTTGTATTGGTAGCTATAAGCCCTGCAATGCCGGTTTGCTGTACAATCTCTACAATATCATCCAGCTGTGAATCTGTAAGGTCTGGTGCTATTTTAAGCAGGATAGGCCTGCTGATGCCATTTTTTGAATTACGTTGCTGTAGGGTGTTCAGCAGGTTCATTAAAGGTTCTTTTTCCTGCAGCTCGCGCAGGCCGGGCGTATTGGGCGAACTTACATTCACCACAAAATAATCAACCACATCAAAAAGACGGTCGAAGCATTTGATATAATCACTTACGGCATCTTCATTAGGGGTAACCTTATTTTTGCCAATGTTACCGCCTATGATCAGGCTCCGTTGCGCGCCTTTGGCATTTTTGCGGAAGGTTGCTATCCGTTCGGCTGCTACATCAACTCCAAAATTGTTAAAGCCCATGCGGTTAATGAGCGCGGCATCGGCAGGCAGGCGGAACATGCGTGGCTGCGGGTTGCCTGGCTGGGGCAGTGGGGTAACGGTGCCAATCTCTACAAAGCCAAAGCCAATGTTGGCCATTTCGCCCATCAGTTCGGCATTTTTATCAAAGCCGGCGGCAAGGCCAACAGGATTTTTAAATTTAAGGCCAAACACCTCACGCTCCAGTCGCGGGTTGTTTACATCCCATATAGCCCGGCTTAATGCCGCGCCACCCGGAAAACGGTTAAAGCGCTTTAAATTGCGGGTTACAAAGTAATGTACTTTTTCGGGATCGAACTGAAACAGGATGGGTTTTAATAAAAAATACATGGCGCGAAGTTAACAAATACTGATAGCTGTATAAACCAGAATTTTATGAAAATTAAACCGGCAGCCTATAGTAATACGGCAAATGCTGGTACAAAATTTAACAAAGTTTAAAAAAGCCGGGTAAATCAGTAAATTCGGAAATCCAAAATCAAATCTATCAAACCATTTATGAATAATATTTTTAAACCCAATCGTCGTAATTTTTTAAAAACGGCATCTGTAGGCAGCCTTGCTGTTATGGGAATCCCAGCCATTGTGTCTTCGGCATTAGCTGACGAAAAGCCATCAAAAAAAATCAGTTTTAATACCGGCGATGTGGTGCTTTTCCAGGGCGATTCCATTACCGATTGGGGCCGCGACCATAACAGTACCGAATTTAATACAACCAGCGCCTTAGGATCGGGGTACGCGCTTATCACCGCATCGCAGCTACTGCTTAACCATGCCGATAAAAACCTAAAAATTTATAATAAAGGTGTTAGCGGCAATAAAGTATACCAGCTGGCCGAACGCTGGGATACCGATTGCCTGGCACTAAAACCCAATGTACTAAGCATTCACATAGGCGTAAACGATTTTTGGCATACCCTTACCAATGGCTACACAGGTACTATAGATACCTATATTGCCGACTATAAAAAGCTGATTGACCGTACCAAAGCTGCCCTGCCCGATATTAAAATTGTTATTTGCGAGCCCTTTGCCGAAAAAGGCGTTAAAGCGGTGGATGATAAATGGTACCCTGCTTTCGATTTATACCGCAAGGCCGCTAAAGATGTTGCAGAGCAATATGACGCCGTTTTTGTACCCTATCAGTCGGCATTTGATAAAGCCGAGAAAATTGCCCCTGCCACCTACTGGAACCGCGACGGCGTACACCCGAGTGTAGCCGGCGAAGCCCTGATGGCTCAAACGTGGCTGAAAGCGGTGGGAGCGTAGGGGAACGTTATACGTTATACGTTTTACGTGATACGTGATACGTCTTGGCCTTTGAATTACACGTATAACGTATCACGTAAAACGTACAACCTTAACGCTTCTGCTTTCGGCTCAAAAACCGTATCTTTGCGCCCAAATGATTGCTATAAATAACCTTACGTTTGAGATTGGTGCGCGGGCCCTTTATGATGAAGCCAACTGGCATATAAAACCTGGTGAAAAAATTGGTTTAATAGGTGCCAATGGAACAGGTAAAACTACCCTTCTGAAAATTATTGTAGGCGACTATAAACCTACATCGGGCACCATATCAATGGCTAAGGACCTTACTATGGGTTACCTTAACCAGGATTTGCTGTCATACTCATCTGATAAAAATATTGTGCATGTGGCCATGGAAGCTTTTGAGCGCCAAAACCAGCTGCACGACGAGATAGAGGTTTTACTTAAAAAACTCGAAACAGATTATACCGAAGACCTGATTAACAAACTGAGCGATAAGCAGCATGAGTTTGAAGCGCTTGACGGTTATAACATTGAATACAAAGCACACGAAATTTTAGCCGGTTTGGGCTTTACCGAAGCAGAATGCGAACGCAAGCTCAGCACCTTTTCGGGCGGATGGCGTATGCGGGTAATGCTGGCCAAAATCCTGTTACAGGCACCAGACATTTTGTTACTGGATGAGCCTACCAACCACCTGGATTTACCGTCTATCCAGTGGCTGGAAGATTATTTGAAGGCCTTTAACGGCGCCATCATCATCGTATCGCACGATAGGTGGTTTTTAGATAAGGTTATTAACCGAACGGTTGAATCGCGTAAAGGTAAACTGAACGTGTACGCGGGTAACTATACTTTCTACCTGGAAGAAAAAGCATTACGCGCCGAAATTCAGCGTGGCGAGTTTAAAAACCAGCAATCAAAAATAAAACAGGAGGAGCGTTTAATTGAACGTTTCCGTGCTAAGGCATCCAAGGCAAAAATGGCGCAATCGCGTATCAAGATGCTGGATAAACTGGAACGTGTTGATGATGTTGATGATGATAACCCGGAGGTTAACTTCAGTTTCAAATTCAGCAGGCAATCTGGTCGCCACGTAACTACTTTGGAGCACATCACCAAAAAATACCCGGCTATTGATATTTTAAATGATGCCGAAGCAATTATTGAAAAAGGCGATAAAATTGCGCTGATAGGTGCCAACGGTAAAGGTAAATCTACCTTGCTGCGTATTGTGGCAGGTGCTGATAAAGAGTTTGAAGGTACAGCTGTAACAGGCCATAACGTTACCCAAACCTTTTTTGCCCAGCACCAGTTAGAGAGCTTGCACCTGGAACACCAGATATTGCAGGAATTACAATCATTTGCACCAAAGCATACAGATACAGAGCTGCGCTCCATATTAGGTTCCTTTTTGTTTACCGGCGATGATGTGTTTAAAAAGATCAAAGTACTATCGGGTGGTGAAAAATCGCGCGTGGCGCTGGCAAAGGCCCTTACTGCCGATGCTAACTTTTTAGTACTGGATGAGCCTACCAATCACCTGGATATGGCATCTGTTAACATATTGATACAGGCCTTGCAACAGTATGAAGGTACTGTTATTGTAGTATCTCACGATAGGTACTTCCTGGATAATGTGGCTAATAAAATTTGGTTTATTGAGGACCAGAAAATTAAACAATACCCGGGCACTTACGCCGAGTATGATGAGTGGAATGCTAAACGCAAGTTAGAGCCAAAAGCCGTAGCACCTGCACCTCAACCTAAAAAAGAGGAAAAGAAACCCGAGCCCGCTAAACAACAGCATAGCGAAAACAAGCATCAGCAGTTGAAAAAACTGAACCAGGACCTGGCTAAAATGGAAGATCAAATTGCTGCGCTTGATAAAACAGTGAAAGAATTTGAAACCAAACTGGCCGATACAAAAATATACACTGATAGCCAAAAGCTAAAAGAAACCAATGCCGCTTACAACCAAAAGCAAGCCGAGCTGAAACAAATTCAGCAAAAATGGGAAACTTTGGCTGAGCAAATTTTGGAACTGGAAGCGTAAGTATTACATACCAAAAACATGTCATTGCGAGGAAAGAAGCAATCGCGAATTGTGCATATTCGTTTTGCACCCGAAGAGGTTGCCACGCTGCGCTCGCAATGACATAGTATTATAAACTAATCATCTATGAAACCCGTCATTGCGAGGCACGAAGCAATCCCCAACTATACAGGGCAACCTTGCAAGGCCGGTTTGCATATCGGGGATTGCTTCGTACATCGCAATGACGCGTGGTTTTTTAGGCTGGTTTACTTATTCCTCTTTACCTGCATCTCAGTTCGGGCATTTGCCCAATCCCCTTACGATAACAATGTTTACAACCCTGCTATTAAAAGTGTGGAGTTTAACGGCACAGGCAAGCAGCCATTCCCGGTTATAAACCTGGGCAGCGATGATAAAGTGCTTTTGGCTTTTGATGACCTGCGTGGCGGTACCCGCAATTACAATTACACTATTGAGCATTGTGATGCCAACTGGAACTCTTCAAACCTTTCGCCGGCCGAGTACCTGCAAAGTTTCCAGGACGATAGGTTTTATACCTTCAGCTACTCTATAGGTACATTTCAAAAATATACCCATTACGAGCAGCAGATCCCCAATGACAATATCGCGCCCAAAATATCCGGCAATTACATCCTGAAGGTTTATGAGGATGGCGATCAATCCAAACTAATCCTAACCCGTCGCTTATACGTGGTAGGCCAAAAAGTTTCAATTGCCGCCAATACGCTTGCTTCGCCAAGCACGCAAACCCGGCAAACCAATCAAAAGTTAAACTTCACTGTCGACTATGGCAGTCTCAGGGTGCAAAATCCATCCTATGATATCCGGGTTTTTGTAATGCAAAATGCACGTACATCAACAGGCATTTTAAATACCCGTCCTACCAACATCCGCGGCACTTCGTTGGTTTATAATGATGTAGCTATTAACGACTTCCCGGGCCGTAACGAATTCAGGCTGTTTGATTTGCGGACGCTTAAGCTCAATTCGCAAAGGGTGGCCAGGATTTATAAGAATACCGCCAACATAGTGGTGCTTATTGGCGACCCATGGCGCAATAACCCCAACTATGTGCAGTACTTTGATAATAACGGCAAGTTTTATATCCTGAACCAGGACGGCAGCGACCCACGTAGCGATGCTGATTATGCCCGCGTGTATTTTAGCCTGGCCGCAAATACCACCGGAAACGATGGTACGCCATATATTGTAGGCATGTTTAACGATTACAAAATTGACGAACGCAGCAAACTTACGCGCGACGAGAATGGCCGCTATTATATCAACCTGTTGCTAAAGCAGGGCGTATATGATTACGAATATGTTTGGGTTGATAACGCAACCAAAAAAGCCGACGATGTACCCATTGAAGGCAGCCATTTTGAAACCGAAAATGATTACCAGCTACTGGTTTACTACCGCCCCCCAACGGCCCGCTGGGACGAGCTGGTAGGCTTTAGTATGGTGAATACGGTAAAGAAGTAATCGTTAAAAATCATACAACATCTCCCGTCCGTTTTAGTTTATACCACTGTCATTCTGAGGTACGAAGAATCTATTCTATGCCGTGCATAGCAGCTTTGAAAAGTCTGCGAGTAGCCAGGTGGTACCTACCCATGACATATTTTCTTTTCGAGGCGCGTGGGCCTGTCACCCTGAGCCTGTCGAAGGGTCGCGTGGAGAGGCCTTTGCCCGCTATACTTCGACAGGCTCAGCACGACAACGCTCTTTAGTATGTCATTTCCCCTTCAGAATTTCGCGAAATTTTACAACTCAGGATAACACAAGGCAAGAGCGTCAAAATAGCTAATGGAATAAGCTTATGTCGTCGGGAAGATATAAGTATCAAATAGCACCTTGTTTTTATTGGCTGATACAGGTTAAATGATCCGGCTACCGAAGGGACTTGTGTTGGCCAAAAACAGGCACAAATATTTGGATGCGCCTAAATTACGCGATCAGTTTCGTGTTAACCATGTTAAAATATAAAATATTGATTATCAATTATTTATAAATTTTTTATCTAAAATATGTTAAGTTATGTTAACCCAATTACATGCGTTTGTCCTGGGATAACAGGCTCTTTATTTCCAAATCCCACAATTATTTATAATTTAGTGTCGTAATTACAATTAATCCAATTATTGCCTTTATGTACGCTATAAAATCTTCTTCAAAGGTCATTAAGCTTAGTGGCTTGTTGCTTATCGCGCTGTTTTTTAGCGCCAAAACCTTTGGCCAGCAAACCCGTCAAACACTTGATTTTGACAAGGGCTGGCGCTTTAACCTGGGCGAGGTAGCTGATGCCGAAAAGCCCGCCACCAGCGATACCAAATGGCGCAGCCTTAACCTGCCGCATGACTGGAGCGTTGAAGGCAAATTCAGCAAAGATAATCCTGCAACGCCCGAAGGCGGCGCACTGCCGGGTGGTATAGGCTGGTACCGTAAATCATTTACTGTTCCGGCATCATCAAAAGGCAAATTGGTATACATTGATTTTGACGGTGTTTACCAAAAAAGCAAAGTGTGGATTAACGGGCACCTGCTTGGTTTCAGGCCAAATGGTTATATCTCGTTCCGTTATGAGTTAACTCCGTACCTAAACTTTGGCGGTAATAACGTTATCGCTGTTAAGGTTGATAATTCTGTTCAGCCAAATTCGCGCTGGTATTCCGGTTCTGGTATTTACCGGAATGTATGGCTGGTTACTACCGCTAAAACTGCAATTAATCATTGGGGTACTTTTGTAACCACTACAGATGTAAGCAATGCATCAGCAAAAGTTAATATCAAAGTAAGCGTAAAAAACGGATCATCTTCTGCCGCACTGTCTGTAAAAACTACGTTATATGATGCTCTTGGCAAAGCAGTTGCCGGCGGCGGAGCGATACCATCTAAAACACAATTGCAGGATACTGTATTTGAAACAAGTACCACCCTTGCAGTAAAAAACCCAACTTTATGGAGTGTTGATAAGCCTTATTTATACAAAGCGGTTACGCAGATATTATCTGGCAAAACCGTTATCGACGAGTATACTACTCCAGTAGGCATCCGTTATTTTAATTTTGATGTGGATAAAGGCTTTAGTTTAAATGGTAAAGCCATGAAAATTTTAGGCGTGTGCGATCACCATGACCTGGGCAGCCTTGGCGCGGCCATCAACACGCGTGCATTGGAGCGTCAGCTACAGATATTAAAAGCGATGGGTTGTAATGGTATCCGTACCTCGCACAATCCACCGGCGCCGGAGTTGCTTGACCTTTGCGATAAAATGGGTTTCATTGTAATGGACGAAGCTTTTGATTGCTGGGAATGGGAAAAGGTTAAATACGATTATCACCTGTTTTTTAAAGAATGGCATAAACGCGACCTGGAAGACCAGGTACTGCGCGACCGTAACCACCCCAGCGTAATGATATGGAGTATTGGTAACGAAATTCCGCAACAGCATGATACCACTGCGTTAAGGATAGCACCGGAGCTTGCTGCCATAGTGCATAGCCTTGATACTACCCGCCCTATTACGGCAGCTAATAATAACCCGGATGCAAAAAATAAGATCATAGCTTCGGGCGCTTTAGACCTGGTAGGTTATAACTATCACGAATTTGAATATGCCGGTTTTCATGACCGCTACCCAGGTAAAAAATTCATAGCTACTGAAACTACTTCGGGCCTGGAAACGCGTGGCTATTACGAAATGCCATCAGATAGCATCCGTGTATGGCCCGAAAGATGGGATAAGCCATTTGAAAGAGAAGGTAATAACGTATCGGCTTATGACAACGTACGACCACCATGGGGATCGACCCATGAGATGACCTGGAAAGTGATGAAAAAATATGATTTCCTTTCGGGGATGTTCATCTGGACAGGCTTTGATTATTTAGGCGAACCTACACCATATAGCTGGCCGTCGCGCAGTTCGTACTTTGGTATTGTTGATTTGGCCGGCTTCCCTAAGGATGTGTACTACATGTATCAAAGCGAGTGGACAAACAAACCGGTACTGCATATCTTCCCGCATTGGAACTGGACTCCGGGCAAGATGGTTGACGTTTGGGCGTATTACAACAATGCCGATGAAGTGGAGCTTTTCCTGAATGGAAAATCATTAGGCACCAAAAAGAAAACCGGCAACGACCTGCACATCATGTGGCGTGTTAAATATGAGCCAGGTACGCTGAAAGCCGTTTCACGTAAGGATGGCAAAGTGGTGTTAACCAAACTTATCCATACCGCCGGCGAGCCGGCTAAGATTGAACTATCGGCCGACCGTAAGCTGATCAAAGCCGACGGAAAAGATCTGTCGTTCATCACCGTAAAAATATTGGATAAAGATGGCAACGTGGTGCCAGATGCAGATAACCTGGTCGACTTTAAAATAAACGGTCCGGCCTTTGTTGCCAGCGTTGATAACGGCGATCCTGTTACACACGATTCCTTCAAGGTATCGTACCGTAAAGCTTTCCATGGCTTAGCACTGGCCATTGTACAGGCAAAGGAAAAAGCGGGAGCAGTTACATTTACAGCAACATCCAAAGGCTTGCCTGCTGCTACAATTACCTTGACTGCGAAGTAGCCAACCGCAATCTAAAGAAATATACATGTGTCATTGCTTTTGTTAGACCAAAGGCAATGACATTTTTATTTTAAATGCATAAACATTTACTGTCCCGTAAAACAATTGGCCGGTTAACCCATTAATTGGTAATACTTTATTACCTTGTTTATGCCTGCCAAAGAATACCCGTTTTATCTTAAGAGCACCGTTATCATGTTCGGGCTCATTTTATTGGTTTATATATTTTACCAACTGGCCGATGTTTTTGTACCGATAGCTTACGCCTTATTCATCGCCATTTTGTTGAACCCGGTTTGCAATTGGCTGGAAAAGAAAAAGGTACCTAAAGCGTTAGCTATTTCCATTACCTTGTTATTGGCATCCATAGCCATAGCCGGGTTATTTTATTTTCTATCTACCCAAATAATCCAGTTTGGCGATTCGCTGCCCGTGCTGAAGCAAAAATTTGCAAGTATATCGGCTTCGGCGCAAACATGGGTGGCAACAACGTTTGGTTATCCCATACAAAAACAAAATCTGCTTATTAAAGAGGCAATGAATAACAGCCAATCGCTATTGGGCAGTACCCTGGGTTCGGTATTAGGAATCTTTGGGTTGGTATTTATTATACCGGTTTATGTTTTCCTGGTACTGTATTACAAAACTTTGCTGCTCAACTTTTTTTACGAAGTATTTTCTGAGGAAAACTCCAAACGCGTAGCCGACGTTTTACATGAAACCAAAGCAGCTGTACAAAGCTATATTATAGGTTTGTTAATTGAGATGATAATTGTGGCCGCGCTGAATTCACTGGCACTTATCCTGCTTGGCGTAAAATATGGTATCCTGATTGGGGTTATTGGCGCTATCCTTAACCTGGTGCCTTACTTAGGCGGTATTATTGCCATAGCCTTGCCCGTATTGATGGCTACGGTCACCAAAGATGGCTACACCACGCAATTGGGCGTAATTGGGGCCTACATGGTAATCCAGTTTATTGACAACAATATCCTGGTGCCAAATATCGTATCATCAAAGGTTCAGATCAACGCGCTCATGTCTATAATCGTGGTGTTTTTGGGTAACATGCTATGGGGACTATCTGGCATGTTTCTTTCCATTCCCTTCCTGGCAGTACTTAAAATTATTTTCGACCGGATAGATGGCCTTAAACCATGGGGCAAACTACTTGGTGATACCGTACCCACCCGCCACAAGGGTGAGATATGGAAAAGGAGGAAGAAAGTTATTTTGCCGACCGAGTAAGTCAAAATTCAAAAGTAAAAATTCAAAAAAGAAGCAAAGCGATCTATGTAATGGAGGGGATAAAAATCAAAAGCCAAAATCGCTATGCAATTTTGACTTTTGATTTTTTAATTTTGACTTAAATTAATGGCTGACACCATTTTCGCCTTTATTCAAGGTTCCGTTGATGTATAAAACCTGGTTCACTTTTTTAGGGTCGCCTTGGTACACCCACACAATATTGTTGATGTAGGTTTTAAAGGCGTTGTTAACCTGCTCTACGGTTAATTTTTTAACATCATCAACCAAAGTTAATGAGCGTTTCCAGTTATCAAATAACACTTCGTTTGATGCTATAGATGACGCCTGGGCACTGTTGGTTTCGTTTTTATAGTAAAAACCGGTTAGGTAGGTAACCTTCATGTTGGCTACTTCTTCGGGTTTAAACCCTTCTGTTTTAACTTTATCAACAAGTTTATCAAATACAGCTATATATTTATCCGGTTGGGTGGTTGATACCGAGAAGCGGGCGGTTGACGTTTGCCCAACACTAAACCAGGCCTGCGGTGCGTATGATAAACCGTTATTGGTACGCACATCTAAAAAATGGCGGTTAGCAAAAATTCGCATGGCCACGTTAAAGGCGTCAAAATCTTCTGTACCAGGTATAGGGCCGCTGGTGATACCTTCCACATAGTTGGTAGCCAAATCGCGCTGCTCTACATTAATGCTGTTTTTGTAAACTTTAAATGACGCTTTTTTGAAGGTAAAGGCAGGGCCTTTTTTAACACCATCCAGCATCGCTTTTACTTTAGCCTCGATAGTAGCCTGGTCAAGATCGGCCACTACAACAATAAGCAAACGCGATTTGGTGAAGATTGAGCTATAATAAGCTTTAGTCTCCTCAGGAGTTAACTTGGTCAGGATATCCACTGTACCCATAGGGTCTTTGGCATAGTCGCGATTAACAAAGGCAACTTTATCTGCAAATTTGTCAATAGCGTTATCCGGCCTCGAATCCAGGCTTTTTAACTGGGTAATAGCGTCTGTTTTAATACGGGCAAACTCCTTGGCATCAAAACGCGGCTGGGTCATGGCCTCAACATATAGCGGCCAAACCACATCCAAGTCGCTTTTAATACAGTTCATGCGTACTACCGAAAAGTTTTTGTTGCTATAACCATAAATGGTTGAACTAACTTTATCCAGGATATCCTTAAATGCGTTTTTATCGTGCTTAACGGTACCGCATTCGGTCAGGGCATTCATAGCCATCGATTCGATACCCATTTTTTCGGCAGTATAATTTTGTACGCCACCTTTAATAATGGTTTGTATCTCTACAATATCGTTGCCGCTTGGCTGTACAATTACCTTAACGCCATCAACCGATGTTTCGTAAGCTGCTTTTTGTGCCTGTACCGTTTTTATATTTCCTATCGCCGCTACAATCAGCAGGCCGAACATATATTTCTTCATCATGATAAGATCTTTTAAATTACTTAGCTACAAAAAATGAAGCTGCATTCAGTTGTTTACTCAAATCGGGCGATATAATTAAGCCGGCCGCATATGGCTTGCCGATAATGTAGGTATCCACAAATTTCTTGATATCGGCACGGGTTACTTTCTGGTAATTGCTATCCAGGTCGGTAGCAAAATTAAGCGATGTGCTGCACCATTGGTAACTTAACTGGCTGGCCAGGGTTGATGGTTTTTCTTTACGGTGAATGCTGTTACGCAATAAAATAGCCTTCGCGTCTTTCAGCTGCTCATCGGTGTAGTAATCGTCTTTTGCCCATAGGCTTATCTGGTTTATTACCTCGTCATAGCACTCTTTAAGCTTGGTAGGGTTCGGCTCAATACCCATATCAATTGGGCCAACATATTTGCTGGTTGTGTAGCTTACATAAATGCTGCTGGCCAAACCTTTATCAACCAAAGCCTGCTGTAGTTTTGATGAGTTTAAACCTACAATGGTACCAAACAAATCTGCAGCTACGGTAGATGCAGAATCGGTAAGGTATGATGGGCCTTGCCATGAAATTTGCATCGATGGTGTTTGCGCTATGGTAGTTTCTTTAATAAAATATTCCTTTTTGGTTAATGGCTTAAACGGCGGGATAGGGTATTTTTCGTGCGGATTGAAGCCACTGCTTTCCCAATCGCCAAATATTTTTTCGGCCATGGCAAAAGCTGCGTCATGCTTTACGTCGCCGCAAATGGTAAGCAAGCTGTTGTTAGGGAAATAATATTTGTTTTTAATAACCATCATTTTCTCGGGTGTAGCGGTGTTAATCACTTCGTGAATCCCGATTGGGTTTTTTCGGGTGATAAGGTCGCCCCATAATTTTTGCTGAATACCATACCACAACTGGAAACCCGGATCGCTTTCGGCACGCTGGAACTCCCCATCAACAACGGGGCGCTCTTTTTTCATGTCCTCTTCGCGGTAAATAGGGAAACGAATGGCGGCGTTCATGAATTTTAAACCGGCGCTAAGGCTATCCCTGTCAAAAGTAAAAAAGTAGTTTACACGCTCCACATCGGTTGTGCCATTCCATATGGCGCCAAGTTCTTGCGTACGTTTCAGGAACGATGCCTGGTCAGGATAATCTTTATTGGCTTTAAAAAACATATGCTCGAACATATGCGACAGGCCGCTAAATTCCGGGCCTTCGGTATAAGCACCGTTTTTTACGGCAATTTCGATGGTAGCCAAAGGCACTTTGCTGTTTTCAATAACAACAACTTCCAGTCCGTTTGGAAGTTTTTTCCAGAAGTAACCTTCCGGCAGGCGAGGCTGGGCGATTGCAAGGCAAAAGCTAAAAACCCCAATAACACTCAGTGTTAAGGTTTTAATAAGATTTTGGGTCATAGATATATTAATAATGTTTTAAACACTATAAATATATTGGTATAAATTATGAAAAGGAAAAATTTATCCTTTTTTAACTTAGTTTTTAGTTAAAACGAGTAAAGCGATCACAGATATTATTACAAGCCCGATTTGATACTATTGTAAGGCACGCCCAAATCATCGATGGAATATTGGGTAAGTATGCTATCTTTTATGGTGATATAATCTCCGCGGTCGGTAACAAACCATTTTTCGATACCATCCTTAGTAACCACAGTTGGGATAGTTGCAGATACCACTTTGCCGGTTGTATCTAATTCCAGGATGTAAAATTCCTTTTTCGGGTCTGTTAAATCCCTGAAGGGAATGATGACGGTATGGTTGTTATCATCAATAAAGTGGCCGAAAAAGTTTTGGTCCTTTAATTCCTTTGGATGGAAACTGATAAGCTTTTGGGCCATCTGGGCAGATACGCCGGTTATTTTTAGCCTTACCACGTTGCCTTCCGAATCTTTTAAAGTATCCTGCATGGTTGCCGTTTGGGCGCTGGGATACTTGGCAATCGCGTAAAAATTATTCGACCCGGTATTTTTATCATTATGGCCGGGTAGCATGTAGCACAGTTGCAGGTTGGGCAAAGCAGCACTGTCCGATTTTATTTTTCCGGCGATGCCAAGCAGTTGTTCTTTAGTAAGCCGGGTTTTAATATTAACGATAACCTTACTGGCAGTATCTGATTTGGTTACCTTGGATATACTGTAATAAGCAACGTCTTTTTTTGTACAGGCGGATGCCAGCAAGACAACCGATAATATATATACAGATAGATTTTTCATAGTGGGCAAAGATAAACACGATTTTTCACTCATGCTCATTTTTTAAAGGTGTTCAAGAGGGCTGCGCGATTCAACATCTGGCAGCATTTGCAAAATTTTTGTTAGGTGGATAAATGGATAAAATCCCGTAACTATTGCCAGGAAAATCCGGGCCAGAAAAATTTCGCCCAATAAAAAAATCCCACCGGTTTCTGAAACCAGCAGGATTTATAAGATCTTTTTAAGCGCCAGGCGCCTTAAAACAGATAGATTATTTACCGGCAGCGATAGCCAAAGCTTCGTTGTTTTTTTGGATTTGGTTGCCTTTTTTCTCGGCAGAACGGCTTCCGTACTCAAGGTTAGTAGCCAGTTTTAAAAACTGAACTTCTAAACGTGAAGTAGTTTTGTTTTTTCTATCTTTTCTTTTTAAACGTGTAACGCCCATGGTGTTGTTATTTTAATGTTTTTAATACCCTTGAGGTCGGGAGCGGATTCGAACCGCTGTAAAAGGTTTTGCAGACCTCTGCCTAGCCACTCGGCCACCCGACCCTAATTTTAGGATTGCAAAAATAGTAATTTATTTATTGCAAAGCCAATATTTATTTCATTGAATTTCTTTTTATTTCAGAACACAGTATGGCAGTGGCTATTGCCACATTCAATGACTCGGCCTGGCCCGCCCTCGGGATGGTTATTTTAGTGGTTATTAACCGCTCAATATCAGCGCTTATGCCGTTGCCTTCGTTGCCCATCACCAATAATCCCTCGTCGCCAAAAGTGGTATTGTAAATATTCTCTCCATCCAGCATCGCCCCAAATATCGGCAATTTAATTTGTTGCAGGGCCTGCGCCAGCGTGGTATAATGCACATTTACCCGCGCCAACGAGCCCATGGTGGCCTGTACTACTTTGGGGTTGTATACGTCAACGGTATCCTCGCTGCATATGATGTCATTAATACCAAACCAATCGGCAGTGCGGATAATGGTACCCATATTGCCGGGGTCCTGTATATTATCCAACACTAAAGAAAACCTTTGTTTAAGGCTATCGTAATTTAAAGTTGGCCATATTGGTATTTTAACCAAACCAATTACCTCCTGCGGCGTTTTCAAAGTGCTGATTTTTTCGATATCCTTCACCGAAATCTCTTGAAAGTTTATTTTTCGGGATAAATTCAGCATTTTTGGGGCAATTGCGCCGGTATGGTATACCGTATCAACCTGGTAACGTGAACCTGTAAATTCAACAACTGATTTATAGCCTTCAACCAGGAAAAAACCATGCTCCCTGCGAAATTTTTTATGTTGTAAGGATGTTAATAAACTGATTTGTGATTTTGAAAGCATACAAAAAACCTGCTGGTTACCGTCTTGCAATATTAAGTATTTTACTGCTCATAATCGGCTCGGGCTGTAGCCTAACCCGTGGCATCAGCAAAAATCAAACCCTGGTGCGTAAAATTACCATAAAAGGTATTGATGAACAGTTTGCCGAAGCCGCGTTAAATTATGTTGATAAAGAACAACAGCCCAATAACAAGCTTAACCTGCAATTTTATTATTGGTTTAGCAATCATGGCAAACGCAACATAGGCGAGGCCCCTACTTTACTTGATAGTAACCTGGTTGAATACTCGCGTTTCCAGATGGAAAAGTTCATCCAAAACCGGGGTTATTTAAAAGCAAAAGTTACCGATAGCGTTATCATCAAAAAGCAACGCGCCGAAATAGTTTTTACTACCGTAGAAGGCCCGATGTTCCACATCCGTAAGCTGGTAGATAGCATTCCGGATAAAAAAATTGCCAACCTTTACCACGCCAACCGCAACAATATGTCGCATATACAACCCGGAGGGCGTTTTGACATGGATAGCCTGGCGCATGACCGCGATGAACTTTACCTGCTGATGAAACGTAACGGCTATTTTGACTTTTACCGCCAGTATGTAAATTTCACCTACGATTCTACCTTCAACAGCAGCGTGGTTGATATTAAAATGATGATTGATAACCCGGCAGGCAAAACAGAACACCCGGTTTATAAAATTAATAATACGCTGATAACCATATCTGCCAGTAACGGCAAAACCACCGGCAAAGCAGATACTTTGCAGGTCGATTCGCAATTCAGATATGTTGATTTCTCGCATCGGTTTAAACCGCGGGTAGTAACGGATTATACTTTCCAAAAAAAGGGGCAATTATTTGATATCGACAAACAAACCTTAACTACAACCAGACTGTCGGAGTTAAACGTTTTCCGTAATGTGCCCAACCCAACTTATGAAAAACTGGCTGATAGTACGCACCGCCTGAATACAAAAATTGATATAATACCCCTTAAACATTATTCAGACCGGGTTGAAGGCGAGTTCCTGTTTGCCAACGGCAGGTATGGCTACAATGTGGGCAATACTTTTACCAACCGGAATCTTTTTAGCCAGGCAGCAATCCTGCAACTAAAACTCAACTGGAGTATTTTGTTTGATAACGGATCAAACACTACCAATAATGACAATATACAAAACCAGGAGTTTAGGGCCGGGGCAAATTTAATTTACCCTCGTATTATATCGCCTTTTAACTTCCCGCTTTTAGGAAAATTTGGCGTACCCCATACGACTTTCTCAACCAATTACTCTTTATTTTACCAAAAAGGGTTGGTTACACGCCAAAGCTTTATAAATTCCATAAGCTATGATTTTTATGAAACTGCCCGTAAGCTTCATACCATTACCCCTATCAACATCGAATTTTCAAAAGGGGTTATTGATCCTGCCGCCTATGACAGTTTACTGGCTTATAACCGGTTTGCTTATATAAAATTAATAGGCCGCACAGTTTTCACAACAGGCAGTCAGTACACGTTTCAATACAATGCCATTGAGTTAAACTCTTATGGCAACTTTTTATATTTCCGCGGAAACCTGGATATAGGTGGCAATTTCCTGAGCCTGTTAAGCAATACTTTTAACACATCAAGAGACGCCGATAATAAACGTACCTTTTTAGGGTATACTTTTAGCCAGTATGCTAAAGCTGAAGGCGATATGCGCTTTTACCGTACACTGGGGGGTGAAAAACAATTTGTTTTTCGTATTAATCCTGGCATCGGGGTTCCTTATGGTAATAGCGATCAGTTAATATTTGAAAAAAACTTTTACGGCGGCGGCGCCAATGATATGCGCGCCTGGCTGCCGCGCACATTGGGTCCCGGCAATTTTAACAGGGCGACATATTACGGCACAGACACCACCGGGCGTACCCGTTATAAGTATCTTGACCAGTTTGGCGAAATAAAATTGGTGGCCAACGCCGAATACCGTTATAAACTGATCAATAACTTTTTTGGTGCCAAGCTTAAGGGGGCTGTTTTTGTTGACGCAGGCAACGTTTGGCGCCTGGGCAAAAAAGCAGAGAGCCCTAATGGCGAGTTCAGGTTTGATAACCTTTGGCAGTCAACTGCAATTGGCGTAGGCACCGGCTTAAGGTTCGATTTAAGCTTCTTTGTATTCAGGCTGGATATGGCCTTCAAGTTCAAAGATCCGCAGTTTAGCGGCAGCGATCAATGGGTACTTATTAAACACGCCGACGAACTGTTTAAATCGGGAAGCTTTAAAGAGGCTTATCTAAAAGCCAACGCCACCGGCGTTGATAGCAAAGGCAACGTTGTTGGCGATAGTTACAATTTTATGCAGCTAAACTTCGGGATAGGGCTGCCTTTTTAATTATTGAATTATCGATTTAGTGAATTATTGAATTAGGAAGATTGGCAGGCTATTCAGTTTATAGTTATGTGATCCCCAATAATCTAAAATCCCAATAAACCATCTCTTCTCGAAAATCGCGAATATTCTACGTGGACTTGAAATAGTTCACCGGATGCGCAGCAGCTTGTACAGTAGCATTAAAGCCTTTAGCCCCTTGTCAAAAAGTCTTGATTCCTGGCTCTTGATTCTTGGCTCCTTTCGCTAAAGCATATTCTTTAGCCCATCAATTATGCTTTCAAAGAAGGTTGGGATACTGAGGTTATTGTGATAGTTAAAATACAGGAAGATACAAAAGATGATAACGGCTATAATAATAAACCGCTTAAACATATAAGCCAACAAAACTAATATAAGCGGTATGGCAACTAACAGCACCCAGCTTATGTGCCATGGGCTTAGTTTACTATCGTGCTTGTATATGTAATAAAGTATGGCGTGGGTGCCGGTTTCGTTCATATGCTTGGCATACAAAAACGTCGACCGGTCTATTTTTTGGCGATAAAACGCAACTCCTTTTTCAAATTTAAGCTGGTATTCAAATCCGTTCATCACAAAGGTGAACAGGCCATTCACTTTCTCCTGCGTTACGCCCGCGGTGTCGGTTGCTACTATGGCCACCTGGTCAATCGCAAAAGGATTTTCTTTAACTACAAAATGATTTATGGTTATCGCATCAGCAAAAACAAAACTGTGGGCTGCTGTAACAAAGCAAAGTAAAAGCAATATTTTTTTCATCTGTCAATAAACCTTCAGTAAAATGTACGCAATAAAAATAGTGTTTTTTACACTACTTATTCAGCAAATAAATAGCAGCATTAAGTACCGCGGCAAAACTTACCCAAAGCAAATAAGGCCATAACAACCGGCCCGCGGCCTTGCTAAACTTGTAAAACCAGTTGATGTTTAGTATAATAGTTAACCACATTAAAATGATAACAATAAGTGCCCCCCCTACCTGGTGTAAACCAAAAAACACTATCGACCATGAAAAATTCAAGGCGAGTTGTGTAAAGTAAATATTGCGTGCTATGATGTATACAGGCTTACGGCTGCGGTGTTTCCACACCAGGTAAGCTGCAGTAGCCATCATGATGTATAGTACCGTCCACACCGGCGCAAACAGCCATGGCGGCGGATTAAACGATGGCTTTTTAAGTGTGCTGTACCATCCGGCAATTTCGGGCCGTGTAAATAGCGAAGCCACAAAGCCAATGGCCAGTGTAATTATTAAACTGATCAGGAACGGAAAAAATTGAAACTTTCTGGGTACGGCCGGGATCATCGTTTAGTTAACCATCAAAAATGCAATAAGTTTGCCGGATATTTACAATACGATTATCCAAACAAGCATTAAAAAAACACAAATGTGTTAGTTTAGCGGTAACTGCCAAAGTTGGCAAAAATAAAATGATAAAGACTTTTAAACTATATACCGGTGCCGACGGGCACTCGCATGTACAAACAGGCACAGTAGCCGAAGGCCTTTTTAACCAGGCATCAAGCATCAGGTTCCAGGAATCGCCGCCACATTCGTTTTTTGATTGGCATAATGCCCCTGCCGAGCAGTATGTGATAACCTTATCAGGAACTCTTGAGTTTGAAACCCGCCCTGGCGAAACTTTTATTGTGCGACCCGGCGAAATACTGATTGCCCTGGATACCACCGGAACCGCTCATAAGTGGAAATTAGTTGATGACCAGCCATGGCGACGAGCTTACGTTGCTTTTGATGCCGGCCATGAAATAAATTTTGTGCCGGACGAAGTGTAAAAAAAGCCATGCTGGCCTGGCATTGCTACCAAGCCAGCCCCCTGCTTGCAAAACAATCGGTTTGCCTTGCTTGCAGAGCCCGGATGTTGCCCCCGATGGCTTTACCGGATGACTTTTAAACTTCTTTAATCTGGCTTAATCCGTACGTAAACAGTACTAAAGCCATCAGAAATGAATATATCGTTTTGGTATAAGGTATCGTTGCGGATAATAAAAGCGGTAGGGTTTTGGTTATTAATCTTCAACAGGTCAAAAGTTTCGGTAGCCGAATATTTATAGTTCCTGGTTATCGAAAACTTACCCGATAAGGTAAGCGAATCTTTTTTATACATTTTAAAAGTACTATCGGCACCATAAACCTGGGTAAATGAGTAACCCGAGTTTTGAGGCGTGAGGGTAACCCCACCAATGCCACCAACAGATTTTACCCACCGCCAACTGCCGGTTATTTGTGTAGATGCCGGGCCCGGCAAGCCATCTTTATTACATGAACTAACGCTGCAGAGTACCAGCGCGGCAAATAACAGGATAAAGTATCTCATTTTATTAGGTTATATAAAGCATTACGCAAGCATTTAAAGCTTTGCTACAGCACATTACAATTTTCTGCAAAATTATTTTATATAACTACTTATGTTATTTTGCAGCAAATTCTTTGTATCATTAAACCATGATTATAGTCATTCAATGTAAAGACCAGGTGGGCCTGGTTGCTTACATAGCAGCCATATTGGCCAGGCAGCATTTAAACATCGTATCCATGCGCGAACATGTGGATCAAAACGAAGGTTTATTTTTTATGCGGGTTGTAGTTGATGATAACCCCGAAAGTGCACAACTGGAACAACTATTAAAACGGCTGCTGCCCGATGGTGCCGTGGTGCTGGTAAACCCCCTCCCCCACAAAAAGGTGGTGGTGCTGGTAACTAAAGAATACCACTGCCTTGCCGATATACTTATTCGTAATTATTTTAAAACATTGGGCGCTACTGTGCAATGTGTTATTGGTAACCATGCTACACTACAAAATATTTGCGAACGCTTTGATATGCCTTTTCACCACATATCCCATGAAGAAGGCACCAAAGAAGAATTTGAACAAAAGGTAATTGAAACCGTTGAACGGTACACGCCCGACTATGTTGTGTTAGCTAAATACATGCGTATCCTGTCGCCAAATTTTGTCAGCAAGTTTCCTATGCGCATCATCAATATCCACCACTCGTTTTTACCTGCCTTTATTGGCGCAAATCCTTACCGTAAGGCTTTTGAACGTGGTGTTAAGTTAATTGGTGCAACAGCACACTTTGTATCAAATGAGCTTGACGAAGGGCCTATCATCGCCCAGCAAATTATCCCGGTGAATCATACGTTTACAGCAGCAACCATGGTAAAGGCAGGGCAGGAAATTGAAACTTCCGTATTGGCCAGAGCGCTTAAGCTGGTGTTTGAAGACCGCGTATTTGTATCAAAAAACAAAACCGTAATTTTTGAGTAACCGCGTTCAAGTCGCTAAATCCCAATATATCAAAGTTGATATTTGACTTTTTAATTTTGACTTAAAACGATAATGGTGGACCATAAATGATCCACCATACATCTGAGATTTAGTTGATTATAAAAAGATCTTTGTTACTCTACTACAAGTGTGGCAATGGAATGTGGCTGGCTGGTTGTTTTAGCAGCTTTACCTTTTATCCACAGGCTATATTCAATTTTTTCGTCGGTTTGATTCATCACTATTACGGATAACTTGCCGTTAGGGTTTAGGTAAGCGGTAGTTAATAATTTGTCGCGGCTGGCTACGGCCGCAACCCGCTTAGCACCAGGCTGAATGTACTTGCTAAAATGCCCCAAATAATAGTACGAACTGGTGTAAATAAGGCTGCCGTTACGTAAATCGGCATGTACCGGTGCAAAACAAAAGTTACCAACATGGTTAGGGCCGCCTTTTTCATCCAGTAGGATGTTCCAATCCGTCCATGCTACGGTTCCTGCATTAAAGTCGTTTATCATCGCCAGGCCATAACGCTCGCCAAGCGACCAATCGTTAATTTTATTGAAGTCGTATTTTTCGATACAGCCTTCGGTAAAAATGAGGTTTTTAGCAGGGAAAGCCTCGTGCGTACGCCGTAACGACTCAAATTGCTGCCCCGCTCCCGTCCATGTTTCATACCAGTGGAAACCAATGCCCCACACGTATTTAGCGGCAGCAGGGTCTTCAAGAATGGTGCTGGCTTGCTGATATAACAAATCGCGGTTGTGGTCCCATACAATCAGTTTTTTGCTGCTTAAGCCCTGTTTGGCCAATGTTGGGCCTAAAAAGTTCTTTACAAAATCGCGCTGTTCCTCGGCTGTATATTTACATGATTCCCAGCTTTGCGATGCCATAGGTTCATTTTGTACCGATAAGCCCCAAATAGGAATACCTTCATTTTCATAAGCCCTTATAAATTTGCCATAAAAATTGGCCCAGCTTTGATAGTATTTTGGTAGCAGTTTACCGCCATGCAGCAGGCTGTTATTATCCTTCATAAAAGCAGGCGGGCTCCAGGGCGATACAAACAAGGTAAGTTTGCCACCGGCAGCAGCCATAGCTTCTTTGATAAATGGAATACGGTAAGCCCTGTCATGACCGATATTGAAAGTTTTAAGCGCTCCGTCGCCCTCTTTGATATAAGAGTAGCTATCGCTCGAAAAATCGCAGCTTTGGATGTTGGTACGGGCCAGGGTGTAGCCTATTCCCTTATTCTTATCATAGTAGGCGGCTAACAGTTCTTTTTGTTTATCCTTAGGCAGCTTGTAAAAAGTTTCGGCAGAGGCATCTGTGAGTGCGCCGCCAATGCCCAGCATGGTTTGAAACGACTTTGCCGGATCAACAAAAACAGATACTTCTGTTTCGCCTGGCTGGGGGCTATCCTGAAACTTTAGGGTTTCGGTAGTTTTAAACCTCATGCCCGGTTCGTTATCAGAAACTATAACACTTACCTTTTTATTCGCGGTGGAAAACGACGCTTTAACCTGGGCGTTTGCCGCGGGTAACTGCAGTAAGCCAGCTCCTATAAAACAGGTAATAATTACTTTTTTATTCATGGTTTATCTTAATTGGTTTACCGACGGGCAATTAGCCATTAGGGGAAGCGGTTCCGGTATCCCAAATTAAGAAAGTTAATTTGAATAAAGCAAATATGCACCACAATAAATAATTGATTTATAGCAATTTACAGGCAAGTTGATACGGTTTAATACCAATAAAACTATTTTAAATATTACTAATAATCAAGCAGTTAAAAATTCGGGAACGATACCGTAAATATGTTTTGATACGCTAACATACATTTGTGTATTTTATACACTCTGAATGCAGTATTCTGACTGCTGTAAATAAATTATTGGCTTTTAAGTTCCTCTTCAATCCGCAGGCTTTCTTTGTGGATGGCGTTCATCAGCTCGGTAATAAACGTTTCCGACAGACCTTCTTTTTTACCCGCAGCAACGGCCTTTTCAAGCACCTGCTTAAACCGATCGGCCTGTAATGGGGCTATATTGTTTTTGGCCTTGTAAATGCCAATCTCCTTAACCACCTGTTCCCGCTGGCCCAGCAGCGCTATGAGTTGCTTATCCAGCGAATCAATTTTATTACGGCTTATCTTCAGGGTTTGATCGGTGCTTTTAGGGGTCTCCATCGGTACAGATTGCGCGGTGGCTAAATTGAGGTTAAACAAATACATCAATAACAAAACTCCAAATCGGGCGAGTATTTTCATATCCCAATTTAATAAAATTTATCTGATTAATTTGAAGATTTGAGAATTTGAAGATTTGAAAATGGACGGTTAAAAGCCAGTCAAAAAATTTCAAAAAAACTACAAAAAACCACACAAATGATGCAAAAAACACTGCTAATTATCAATTTTTAGGTAATAAATAACAATATCTGGATACTTTTTAATAATCCTTATCGGTTTAACCTAAAATTAAAAAACCAGGGAGCTCAGTCCCTGGTTTTCCGTCAAAACGATCATCCCAAATCTGTTTACCTGTCGCTATTATGTCCGCGTTTAATCATCTCGTGGACGGCCCTGGCTAAAAACTCTTTTCCGTAATCGTCAAGGTTGGTTTGTTTGCCGCCGCCGTTTATTTCGTAAACAATCTTGCCATGATCGTTCTCGGCTACCAGGTCATCGCTGTTGATAATACAGGAGACCGATCCATGGGGCGAAATAGCCTTAATAGCCTTGCCATCCTCGGTAAAATAGGTTTGGCCGCGGTACTCAATCTTTACGGTTCTGCCGTCGGCATTTTCAATAATGGTGGTGTGCCGGCCGCCAAAGCGGCAGGCTGTGGCCAGCAGCATAAGCCCTGCCAGGGCCATAAATTGTTGTATTTTTTTCATGATGATATGTATTAGTGTCGCGCTCATCACAAAGCTAATACAAAACACAGTACTATACAATACATAGTACCATATTTATTGAAAATAATTTTATGTAGTATTTTCTGCAGATGACGAGTTCTATTTCCGAGGTGCGTAAGCCTGTGACACTGAGCCTGTCGAAGGGGCGCGGAGAGGCTTTTGCCCACTATGCTTCAACGGGGCTCAGCATGACAGCCCTTTTTAGATGCCTCCCTACTCCCGCACTCCCCTATATCTTCCCATTCAGCAAATCCTCAACCAAAATGCCGTTGATGGTCATACCGGTAATATTGCAGTCGGTTATGGCTACGCCTTGCAGGTTACAGTTGTTGATGGTGCTGTGACTCAGTTCGCAGTCATCAAAGCGCAGGGGGCGTTGTTTTGCTGCCGGGTTGTATGCCGGGTGGCCCACCGGCGGCATACCAATGTTGTGGATGTAGGCCCCGCCAAGCTGCGCGCCTTCAATCTCCAGGTCGCTTAGGTTGGCATTGGTAATTTTAAGTTTGCTCAGCTCAACGTCGTTAAAGCTGGCGTTGCTCATTTTGAGCATCAAAAATGTCGATCCATCCAGGTGCGCGTATTTGGCATCAATTACTTTGGTGGTTTCGATGATACTAAGCTTTTCGGCCTGATTATTTGAACTTTCCATAATAGTTTTGTTTGTTAATCGAATTTACAAAGGCGCCCAGGAATTGCAATGGCCTGATCAGACATTTTAAGGGTATTTTTGCGACAATTGGGGCATCGCTGTTTGTAGGCGCTACAATCCAAATTGCGTCAAACTATTTGGTGCTGAAAACGTTAGGCTGTAATAAACCAATCATGAAACCGATATTTTTCACGTTAACCAGCCACCTGCGGCTGATGGTGATACCCGATACCGAAGCGCACCTGGACGGGCACCCTGTAATTAGTTATACCTACAGCCTGTTTATAGCCAGGGACAGGGACCACGAAGAACAAGCTTTAGAAAAAGAAAGCACCTTACATTTAGACAAAATTAACGACCCCGATTATTTAGGTTTTGTTGCTTTTGAACAACCCGCCAATGTATTCTCCTACACGGCAGGCCAGCATGAATTAAGCATTGCAGAAGTTGAAGAAGTAATTGAACTGCTAACCAAATTCAGGGATAACCCACCCCTTTGGCGCCCAATTGACGATATCTGACTAGTGTTAAGTCAACAGTACTAATTCGTAAGTATAAAGTTGATTTTTTTCTTCTTTGACTTAGAACTTAAGGCTTTTGGCTAAAGACTATCCGTCAATTTATCGATGACACGACACTAGTGCAGCGCCGTTGGCAACCCATCAAGACTAATTAGGTTTTTTTCTTTTTTATAGGCCTCCAATCCTTCGGCCCCTTTATTGGCAGCCCATTTGTAAGCCTGGTCGCGCTCACCTTCGTAGCTGTAATAGGGTACGCTAAAGCCGCAGGATGTTTGTACCTGGTAAACGTTGGCCACAATAATTTGCCGGGTTGATAGCAGGATATCAAAATGCTGCGCCAACAGCGGCCATTCTTCGTCGCCGGGCAGCACCGTGTAGCCATTGCCATATAAACGCAGAATATTTGGCGGCCCCTCAAAAGCGCAAAACATAAAAGTGATCCGGCCATTTTCCAGGAGATGGGCCGACGTTTCGTTACCGCTGCCAATAATATCCATGTAGGCTACCCTGGTGGCCGATAATACCTTAAAGCTATCAATCCCTTTGGGCGATAAATTAACATGCCCATTGGCAGCAAGCGGTGCCGAGGCTACAAAAAACATTTTTTGTTTTTCAATAAAAGCCTGGTGTGCAGGCTGGATGGTTTCAAAAAACTTTCCCATGGTGGTTTCATTTTTCTTGTCCATCAAATTTAATAAATTATTGCAGCTGCTGGGCGTTTCGAGCGTTAAGTTATTGTGAAAGCGGGGTGGCTACGGGGGTAAGTGCTCATAAGATAATGAGCTTTAAACGGGGGCTAAACTTCTCACGCAAGTCAATACTTTGTCGGGGGCGGTACTAGTTATCTCGCCGGAGATCTTTAAACCGACTTAATCATCAATAAATTTAAGTAACTCTGTAAGTTCTTTATCAGGAATGTTTTCTTTTTCACTTTTATCAAAAAGAGTGAGTAGATAAACAGTACTTTGTACCACCTGAAACAGGTAATTACCCTTGCTCCTCCCGATTTTCCTTTTCCTTTACTGGCAATTGACATTCTAACTTTATAGCACTCATTACCAAGTGCAGTTCCGCGGGGAGGGTTTTCTTTAAGAGTGGTAGTAACAATGAAAAGTCGGCCTTAAGAAAGGCAATCGACCCGGCCCTAGCCTGAAACTATCTAAACCCTGCAAATTCTTTTTCGTTTTTTATATTTGGGTCTCAGTTTAAAATATGCACCCGCTTATACAACATATTCAAAAAATCACCGACAGTCCAAACCTGGAGGATGATCGGATTTTAGCGTTTTTTGAAACTAAAGTATTCAAAAAGAAAGGCATTTTATTGGAAGAAGGCAAGCGTTGCCCGTCTTATTTTTTTGTAGTAAAAGGCTGCCTGCGTTTGTTTTTTACCGATGATAAAGGAGCGGAACAAACATTGCAGCTGGCGTTAGAAAATTGGTGGATCACAGATATAGACGCTTTTCTGTCTGAACGGAAATCTTCCTATACCATCCAGGCGCTGGAAGCAACCGAAGTACTGGCCATTACGGCGCGGAATTACGAATTGATATTGGCAAAGGTCCCGGTTATGGAGAAATATTTCAGATTGATATATGAACGGGCCTATGCGGCATCCTTATCGCGGATCCGCATGATCTCAAGGATGCCTAAAGATGAATTTTATGATTTATTTCGATCTAAATATCCGGCATTCCTGCAAAGGGTCCCACAAAAAGTTTTAGCTTCGTTTTTAGGTTTTACCCCGGAATACCTAAGCGAGTTGCGGAAAAAGAAGTAAAAGAAAAGATAATCCATGACCGGACAATTATATCAGCACATACAAAAACTTGTTCCCGCATTTGCTGCCGAATGGGAGCAAATGTTGTTATTCCTTCAAACAAAAACAGTAATGAAAGAGGAATTGCTTTTGCGGGAGGGAGACATTTGCGATACCATTTACTTTGTTAATACAGGCTGTCTGTATTTGTTTTATGAAAACAATCATGAAAAGCAGGTTATTCATTTCGCGTTGGAGAACTGGTGGATAACCGACTATAAAGCTTTCTGCGATGGCAAACCTGCTGCTTATTCGATCGTGGCGATGGAAGATTCAGAAATCACCTTTATAAGCCGAAAAAATTACGAGGCCCTCCAGTTGCAATTCCCCTTATTGGCCTTGTATTTCAATAAGATCCATGAGCGGGCTTATGGAGCAGCTTTGCTTAAACAAAAGACATTTGCCACGGTATCCAAAAAAGATTTTTATCACTATTTCAAAACCACCTATCCTGAAGTGATCCTGAGAATTCCGGATACTATTTTTGCTTCTTATATGGGTGTTTCACCCGAGGCTTTAAGCGTGCTGCAGGAGGAATATATTTCTTAAACCAGCTTAAGTTTTCAGGAGACAGCTATAGCCATCTTTGTGTTGTACAACTAACTAAAAAAACACATAAGATGAAAATTGTAGTTATCGGCGGAACCGGCCTTATAGGCAGCCAAACAGTAAATCAGTTACAGCATACCGGACACGAAGTAATCGCTGCTTCACTCAACACGGGTGTGAACATCCTTACGGGCGAAGGTTTACATGAAGTGTTAAAAGGAGCGCAAGTAGTAGTGGATGTGTCCAACTCACCTTCTTTTGAAGATGCAGCTGTGATGAACTTTTTCAAAACCGCTAATCAAAACCTGCTCGCAGCAGAAAAAGCAGCAGGCGTACAACACCATGTCGCCTTGTCGGTGGTAGGTACACAAAAATTACAAGCCAGCGGCTATTTCAGGGCCAAACAAGTTCAGGAAGATATGATCAAAGCATCGGGTATTCTTTATACCATCGTTCATGCAACACAATTTTTTGAATTTGCTGGTGGTATTGTTCAAATGAGCATGACGGACGGAAAAGTAATATTGCCGGATGCCAACATACAACCAATTGCGAGCAAAGATGTTGCCTCGTTTATGGCAGACGTTGCACTGAGTAAGCCGGTTAACAGAATACTGGAAATTGGCGGGCCGGATAAATTTAATATGGTTGCATGGGTTAAACAATACGAACAGGCGACACATAAGCACCATGAAATAGTTGCAGATGTCAAAGCATTATATTCCGGTGCACCGTTGGATGCCGACACCCTGGCGCCTGAAAATGCGGTTTTTTTGGGCAAGAACCATTATGCGGACTGGATTGCTATCGCTGAGAATCAACGGTAAGATTAAATCATCAATTCCTGAAAAATTAAGAAAAAATGAACAGCGAACAATTAATTGAATTAACAAAAAAGCTCATTTATGAGGCGACGCATTTTAATGTGCCCTATGTAAAACAAATTTATGCAGATAACCTGCTGATAGTTAAGGTTGATGAAAATGGCACAGTGGATACTATGGATAAAGAGCAGCTTGTTGGATTTGTACAAGGCAATAAAGATTCAAACGCCGAGCCCTTATCCAGCAAAACTGAGTTTCATTATGCCGTATGCGATGAAAACCTGGGTATGGTGGTGATTACGCGTGAATTAGTCTTCGACGGCAAATTGAATAGGAAATTTTTTACCGTTATCTGGCAATATTTATCGGGAAGATGGCAGGTTGTTAAGGAATCATCTATGTCGCTCCATTGACGATTCTTTCCATAACGAGCCTGGCGCTGCATGAAACAGAGGCTATGCCATTCACGATCGCCGTAAGGCAGTGCCAGGCTATTATATCTCAATTATTGATTATAAAAAAAGCAAAACGAAATGAATAACTTTTTATTTGGGCCTGTTTTGGATCCCAAAACTACAGATAATGGCCAGGCCGGTGAAGAAGCAGAAAAAGATTTTGATCCCAATGAGGAAAGCTTAACCGAGGGTGGCGAATATATGGACGATGCCTTAAGAATGGTAGAGCAGCCCTTTCATTCAAATATTTAAAATCGTTTAAAAAGATTTAATTATGGTAGCTTATAATATGGAAATCAAAAATACCGGTCCGATATTAAGGGATCTGTTAACTGTAATTGACAACTTTAATATTGAAGAGCACGTGTATGTAAGTCGCGGAATATCCAAAGAGCACTCAGCACTGCCGGGACCCGGCGCATCGTTAGGTGAATTTGGCATCAAAGAATTACCGCTCCCTGGTATTTTAGACATTTTGGGAATACGCAGCCTTATTTTAAATTCAAGTCAAGGTTTGCAAGTACTTTCCCGGCTCAATGTTATTACATCCACAGTGGAAATAGAAAAACATAAACGGGAGCTTTTTAAGGATAGCGCATTTATTAAAGATCTTCAATCCCTGTTTCGCGATAGCCGCGCAATCGCTTTTGATGACTGGGCTACGCTAAGTGAAGCTTCTGTTGTGTGGGAGGGGTTACTCACAGATGTCATTAAGCCGCTTGGTAAAACCGATCAGGAATATATTTTTTACCTGGGCGATGCTGCACCAAAGCTATCTTTTGAAGTAGATGAAGCGCTTGATTTAATCAGCAATTTTTCGCTGCACGGAAAAGTGACGGTTGCGCTGGACGAAAATGAAGCTATCAAATTATGGATGATATTAAATGGCGTACAACCGGGTACAGAAATTGCCGAACAATCTTTTTCAGATCTGAAAAAGAAGTATTTTTCGATTTTCAGAACTATGAATATCAACAATCTCTTGATTTATTCAGCAAACGACGCCATATTATATTCAGATGACGAACAATTTGTTCTTTCGCGGAGGAAGGTAGATCACAACATAGAGATTGCTTCAGATGCCCGGCAAAATTTTATTGCCGGCTACAGCCTGGGCTTGCTTATGCGGATGGACATTGGTCATTGTATTGCGCTCGGCCTTATTGTGTTTGGCTCCAGGGGTTTATTACCATCGGGTCCGGAACGAAAGAACCTGTGCTTTTACATTCAAAGCTGGATTCAGGACCTGCAAAGACCCGAAGGCGTAGAACTCTACCAGGACAATTAAAAGACGCGCGTCTTTTAATCGCATTCCCAAGGCTTTTTATCTTCCCGCGGTATTCGGTAATTTTCGGTATTTCTTGTATTAGCAAACATTGAACTCTTTAACAGTGACCTTAAGTAGCTCACTTTCGGTTTTTTAAAAACCAAAACCATCGTTATTCAAGCTGCCTTCCCTTAGGGGAATCGAACCCCAGGGCTAAAAATGCAATTTCCCTCAAGTCTTCAATAAAATAGTTCGAGAACTGTCCAAACTCGCCCCCCTCTCCGCAGACTTCCTTTGTCCTCAGCTTTCAAACCACGATGCACGTACAACAATATCGAATAATAAATTTCAAATATCCAACACTGAGGGTTTTCCTTCACTATTCGACATTAAAACCATCTCTCATTCCTTACCTTAATCGTATCGGAGCCCTCCCTCTATTTCCCCACATTAAATACATAACTCCCCGATGCCAGCTCATAAACAGCCTTCCCATTGGCATATTTCAAAAACTTGATCCCTTTTACCTTATCCGCAGGCTTGCCGGCTTCGGTTACCGCCGAAGCAGATAGAGCAGGCAAGTATAAAGTGGCTTTGGTATTTGCCGGTACGGTGGCGTTATAAACCAGTGTGTTGCCTGCCGTTTTCCAGCTGCTGCTAATCCTTCCGTAGGGCGAATCGTAGTAGCCTTTGGCGTAGGTCATCTGGCCGGTTGGGTCGGGTTCGGGTTGCAGGATAAAGTTTTTAAAACCAACTTCGCCGCGCTGGATGCCCAGTGAGTAGGCCATCATCCACTGGCCAATAGCGCCAAAGGAGTAGTGGTTAAATGAATTCATGCTGTTGTTACCACCGAAGCCGTTTTCTACCGTGTAGCCGTTCAGGCGTTCCCAAATCGTTGTTGCGCCCTGGTCAATGGCATACAGCCATGATGGGTAATGGTTGTTTTGCAGTACTTTGTAGGCAAGGTCGGCGTGCCCGTAATCGGATAGCGATTTGCTGATCCATGCCGTACCTATAAAGCCGGTCATTAAGGAGTATTTAGGGCGGGTAATACCGCCATCGTCCTTGCTTTCGCGCTCCACGGCATCCTGCAGATTTTTTGCCATGTAGGGGATATTTTCATCACTAAAGGCCCCTACCGACAGGCCCACCGCGTAAGGTGTTTGTAAGTCGGCCACTTTAAATTCCTGCTTTGCGTCGCGTGGTGCAAATATGCCCCCGCCCAAAAGCCCCAAAGCTTTTTTATCGGCATTCACGAAGGTTTTGTTAAAAAAGGCTTTGCGCTCGTTATACCTTTCCTGGTATTTGGCAGCATCGTCGGGTTTATTTAAAGCCATGGCAACTTTTACCATAATACCCAGGTCAAAGATATGATAGGCGGTTACCAGGTAATCGGTACCCTGCTGGTTATTTTGAGGGCCAAGCCAATCGCCTAATTGCGAATCGGTACTGAGGCCTGTTTTTTTGCTGATGGTGGAGTCAAGAAAACTCATGTACCTGGCCATGGCCGGATAATGCTCTTTCAACAAGGCCACATCCTCATATTGCTGATATGCTTCCCATGGAATAGTAATACCAGCGCTACCCCAAAGTAAGCCGCCAAAACCGCCGCCCACGGGGGCAATATCTGTAAACTTACCGTTAGTCATTTGCACATCGCGCATGGCAAACAGGTGCCGCCTTAAAAACTGATCGCTGTTGGACAGATAGGTAGCCGTACGCGAAAAAATACTGATATCGCCCGACCAGCCCATCCGCTCGTTTCGTTGCGGGCAATCGGTAGGGATGGTTAAAAAGTTATCGATGTTTGACCAGGTAAGGTTTGACCACAGCTTGTTCACTTTGGGGTTTGACGTTACGTAGTCGGCCGTTAGCTTGTGGATAGAACTCATGGCTAAACCCTGCACCGCGTTTAACGGCAGCGGCCCATCAACCCCGGTAATTTCAATATATTGATACCCATGCGATGTAAAGTGCGGCTGAAATGTTTGCTCGCCATCCTTCATGGTATACACATCCTGGCTCAGAGCCCCGCGGTAATTCTCGGTCATGATCATCCCTACATTCTTGCCCGATTCTTTGAGGGCCGGGTATAAAACTTCGGCATAACGCAACAATAACTTTTTACCAGCCTTGCCGTCTTTGATATAAATTTTGGGCACGCCCACCATATTTTGCCCCATGTTGTACACATAAACACCTTTGCGTACCTCCTGGATGCTTTTGGCGGTAAGCGTTTTGTAGATGCCGGCCGGCTGGCCAATTTGCCCAATCAGCGATAGCTTATCGTAGTTAAGCTCATCTTTATGGCCAAAAAAATCATAGGATACACCCGAATAGGTGGTACCATCCACAGATACCTTAACCGCCTTTTGCCAGGCATTATCATTATAGTTTACCGTATTCCAGTTGTTTATCCCGGCTTCTAACGAGGCATCATAAACTTCGCCCATATCCAGGCTGCTGTAAACTATAGGGCCTTTGTTATAATACTTCCAATCTTTATCGTTGGTAGTAATTACTTTTTTTGAACCGTCGGCATATTTAATCACCAGTTTGGCCAGCAACGATTGCCTGTCGCCAAAATGGTTCCAGATAGAGCCGTAGCTTAGCAGGCCGCTCCACCAGCCTTCGCCCAGCATGGCGCCCAAAGCATTTTGCCCGTTGGTAACCATCGTGGTAACATCATAGGTTTGGTACAGGTGGGTAATGTTGTATTGCGTTAAGCCTGGGTTGTAATAATCGTTACCTACGCGTTTGCCATTCAGGTACACCTCATAAATGCCGCGGGCGGTAACGTACAGGCGGGCGCTTGCAATTTTTTTGCTGTTTGTTTCAAATTGAGTACGCAGCATTGGCATGGAGTTGTGGCTTGGATCGGCCACCGCAAAAACACCCTGGCTACCGCCCGAAACCACAAACCGCTCGTTTTTGATGCTGATGCCGGATGTAGCTTCACCTATGAAAGATTTATAAATACCTCCATAATTTTTTGCCGATAAATCCTCCTTAAACAAAATATTTCCCGGTTTACGCGCGTTGGATACTTCCAGCCCCGAAAATGCGGCCTGCTGACCGGGAGCCAAGGCATAACCAATATCGCAAAGCAACCCGTAGGTGATTACATCGCGTGCGCCCAGCGGGTTAAGGGTAATTACCGCCTTGTGCGTACGCGGCGGGAAACCGCGCTGGTCGGCCACGGGTGTTTTATCGTTATCTACAAGAAAATCATAGTCACCATCTACGCTAAAGGTTAAAGTGCCCATTTCGTTATCAATTTCAAAACGATGCTCTTTATTTTTATTGCCTTCGTTAATTACACTTGTTTTAATATCAAACGATTTAACAACACGCGTAGCTGTATCATTACCCGTATAACCGCTACGGTATACGTTAATTTTTGCGTTACCTGTACCGGCGCTGCCCAGCTTTGAAATATCCAGCTCGATCTTAAAATAACTCTCATCCTTTTTACTTTCAACCTGGAAAATATTTTTGTTTTTATCCATTAACCGGGCATCATTGGCACCCATAATGATGCTTGCACGGGTGCTGCCGGGCGCTATGGCCAGCTTGTAATTCATATTAAAAACGGGCAGGTATTTGGAGTATAAAACCAAATCGTTATTGCCGCCGCCAATCCAGGTGGCGCCATCCCAGGCCGATAATTTGGGGTCGGGATCCATCAAACCCGTTTCAAACCACGAGGTATTGGTTAACATGGCCCCGGTTTGGTCCCAAACGGTAACTTTCCAGTTGTAACGGGTGGCCGCTTTAAGCTTTTTGCCTGCATATTCAATATTCGATGATTTGCTGCTGCTTATTTTCCCGGTGGCCCAAACGGGTTTGCCTGCGCCATCTTTTACTTCGAGCTGGTATGATAGCTGCACATAGCCCCTTGCCCCTGCCGGCGCTTTCATTTGCCAGCTAAAGCGGGGAGTTTCCACATCAATACCAATGGGCTTATCTGTATACTCCACCTGCAGGTTATCAATACTTGCAGCAGGATTGGCCTTTGGCTGCATGACAAACGCCGCCGCATTATTACCAGGAAAAATCACAAAAACTAAGGCGAAAACAAGCGTAATACTTTTAAAAGCGAACAGGCAACTCTTTTTCATGAAGGGGTATAGTTAACTAAGTTTAATAATTTCAATAATAAAACCAATCATTGGCTTGTATACACACCGGTTTCACCTATTGCCCATACAATAAATTACGGCTATCGCAGGCATTGCAGCCCCGACAGCATGTATCAACCCAATAAAAAACAGAAAGTGGTTTTATAATTATTTACACAATAATACGTGTTGAAACGGTGAAACCGTCATGAACTGTCTTTTAGAAATTTGCCGGTTTATTCTTCATCTTTAAAATGCAAAAGGATAAGCACCAACACCAGGAAGCTAACAATTCTTTCGGCGGCACCCAGCCCATTCCAAATGCTGCTTTGCCACATGGCAAACCATTCGCCGCCTATAACTTCAAAACCTAAAAACCAGATGATGATACCTATGGTAATGCCTGCCACAGCCCAATTTTTGGATGCATGAAATACATAAGCGGCCGATTTTAAATTTTTAAAAAGCATCAGGCTGCCTTTAGTACAGCAAAAGGCCATTGCAGCCTCGAACGCAATAAGCATAATATAGCCCGCATGAAACAGAAAAACATTGTTTACATGCCTATAGTATAAATGGCTGCCCGGAAAAACGGTATCCATTTTCATTACATGCTCAACAAACCGGTAATTGGTAAAATAATCGGTCGTATTCCCGATAACAACCAGTAATGCCATCAGGGCAATTGCAGCCACGGCAATCGCCTTGGCTAACCTAAACATGAATTGAACCGGGTACATAATTGGCTATGGTTTATTAAACGAAGATGCCGTTTTTTGTTTGTAAAACCCAAAAGGATTGCGTCAAAAAGACAGGCTTATTTTATAGCTGCTAGCACCAAGTCCCAAGTCAAAAACCGTTATCCCTATTTCATTTTTGATACACACGTACATAATCAACCTCAAACCGTTTTGGAAAAGTGGTTGCCGATGGTTCGCCGCCGTTATCGCCGCCAATGGCCAGGTTCAGGAGGATGTAGTGCGGCTGTTTAAAGGGATTAAAGTTGCTGCCATCCTGGTTAACCAGGTCTTTTAAAGCCACGTGGTTAAGCAATATATCATCAACATACAGGCTAATGGAGGTTTCGTCCCAATCCATTCGCCAGGTATGAAAGCGCTGGTTCCAGCCGGGTTCAAATTCATCGAGTTTTTTTACATTGCTATACCATTTGGCCTGGTAGGGTGCATCGGTACCGCAAGCGATGTTGGCCAACAGTTTATCCTGGTAAAATTCCATAATGTCAATCTCGCCGTTTGATGGCCAGGGATTGTTAAGGCCTAAGGTCCAGAAAGCCGGCCATAAGCCTGCATCGGTATTTATACGGCCCCGCATAATCAGCCGGCCATATTGCCAGCTTTGCAGTCCACCTGTATTCATACAGGCCGATGTATATTCAATAAACGGTCGGCTGGTCTGCCAGTCGGTACTGTTAGGCACATACGCGGGATTGGGCAGGTGCACCTTTTTAGCTTCTATTACCAATAACCCGTTGTGGCAGGTGGCATTGGCGGCCTGGTACCATTGGTCTTCATGGTTGCGTACAAAACCCTGCTCAAACTTCCAGTTGGCGGGGTTTGGCGATCCCTCGTTATTAAATTCATCGGCCCAAACCTGTTTGTATCCGCCAACGGTATCCGGCTGTATTTGCTGGCTTTGCGCTTTTAAAGGTGCCAGGAATGCTAAACTTAATACCATCCGTTTCATCACAACAAAAAGGGTAGTTGGTTTATGGTAATGCTTAGTGGTAAAAAGCTTTGTATTCGGGGCTATTGCCATGGTATTATTTTTATTGGTCAATATCGGGTTTTATATCTGTAAGCGCCTAATTTATGGACAATCAATGAGGACTGGGTTGTTTACGACTCCGCCCTACCCCTCCAATGAGGCCCGTGGTTTTAATGCGGTGCAAATTTTATATATTGTAGCCAGATATTAAAACAGCCCATGACCCGATTGCTACCGGTAGTTTATCTTCTTTGCAGTATTCCCCTGTTTGTAAAAGCGCAAAATAAAAACACTGCGCTTCCATTAGCCTATCATCTTGGCTGGGACGGAAAATCGACCATCCTGCAGGTAAGTCTCGAATATACCCCTGCAAACAAAGATAGCACCGTATTCATTTACGGCGATCTCAATTTTGGCGGTCAAAAGGAAATTTTTAACGTACTGCAAAACATCACCACTAAAGACAAAATAAAGCTTACACCACGCGAAAGAAAAATAACGGTTTACCATACCGGCGCGGGGCCTACGAAAATAAGTTATACAATTAACGGCCAATTGGTTGGCAACCCCAAACGGGCAACGGTTGATGAATTGTTTCGCCCGCTGATAACGCCCAATATATTATACCTGGTGCCCCAGTTTTTTATGATAAACCCGGTGGGGCACCCGGCCAGGGAGGCAAGTATCCAATGGGATACATTTCCGGCGGGTTTACCTTATTTCATGTCAACCGCAGCTGGTGCCGGTCCGGGTGTTAAACAAACCATTACGCTTAAACAGGAGCAGGATGTATTGATGCTGATGGGCGCCAACCTAGTAATTAACACCTACAAAGTACACGGCATACCCTATTATTCCATTACATCAAAAAGTGACACCATTAATAACTTAAAAGCGGAACTTAAGCCCTTTTTTGAGCGCTATTTTCCGGGGCTGCGCGATTTTTGGAACGACAATAAAGCGCCCTATTATTACATCAGCGTGCTGCCGCTTTTATCAATTGACAAACCATGGGCTACCGGGTACAGCCAGAAGCACGGCTTTGTTATGCGTTATTCCGGAAAATTTGATGACGACAAAAAACGGGTACTGGCTCATGAAACCTCGCACTCGTGGATTGGCAATAACATGCAAATTGGCAACGATGAATTTGACAACCAATGGTTTGGCGAAGGATTTAACGATTACGTGACGCTGATTAACCTGGTAAAATCGGGCATACAGGATAAAGCCGCCTTTTTGGGTTATATGAATAAAAACAATTTGTACGACCATTATAGCAGCCAGGTAAAAAACGCGCCAAATGATTCAATCGCTGCCAAATTCTGGATTGATAAAAACTACCAGACCCTGCCTTATAAAAGAGGCTTTATATATGCGTTTTACTTTGATAACCAAATCCGGCTTGCCTCGGCCGGCAAACTTTCTATCCGGGATTTCCTGCTGACCTTATTTAAAAGAAACCGGCAGATTCATGCCGCAAACCCGGCCGCCAATTTAACTTTGGACGATTATATCGCCGCGGCATCAAAATTCATCCCCGAAAAGCAGGTCAGAAACGAAATTCAAACCTACCTGATTAAAGGCAAACCGCTCAACTTTAAAACCATCCGGCTGATTGATGGCTTTAAGATGGATTACCACGATAGTATACCGGTTTTAACCATAGGCAAAACAATCAATTTAAAAAAAATCTATGCCCAATAATTACAGCCCATCGCGCAGGAGCCTACTTTCCCTGTTGGGCGTACTGCCATTTGCCCCGGGATTATTAAACAGTTTGGCCAAAAACCAGGCTAACGAGCCCGGCACGGGGTTAGTTAACGACAACCCACTCCCAGCCAGGGATCAGTTTGCGATTAAAGGAACATTTTTAAACGCCGCTTATACCCACCCTATGAGCATTGGCAGCGCCAAAAACATTAAAAGCTACCTTGATTTCAGGATGGCGAATGGAAAAGCGGCAGATACTATTGACCAGGACAGAAACACCGCCCGCACCTTATTTGCCCGCCTTATAAATGCCGATGCCGACGAAATTTCATGGGTGCCCAGCACTATGGCTGGCGAAAACCTGGTAGTAAATGGCCTTGGCTTACCGGGCACAGCCGCCAGGATAGTTACCGATGCCTACCATTTTGATGGTTCGTTGTACCTATACTCGGAAATGGCCAGGCGGGGCGCGGATGTAAAAATGGTTATACCCAAAAACAATAAGATTGACCTGGCCGATATGGATGCCGCCATAACACCGGGTACAAAACTGGTAGCCGTTTCGCTGGTATCGATGATTAACGGCTTCCAGCACGATTTGAAGGCGCTTTGCGATATAGCCCATGCCAGGGGAGCCCTGGTGTACGCGGATATTATACAGGCAGCAGGCGCGGTACCCATAGATGTGCATGCCCTTGGTGTTGATTTTTGTGCATGTGCCACCTACAAATGGCTAATGGGCGATTTTGGCGCAGGGTTTTTATACGTGCGGAAAGACAGGCTGCCACTCATTAAACGCAGCCAGTTTGGCTACCGCCAGCTAAAAGACATGCAATCGCATGTTTTCCCTTTTGATGCTGCCGGGAACACCTCATTTGAATTTGTGCAGGGCGACAAAACCCGCAACTATTTTGAAGTGGGCACCCTGGGCAATGCCGCCGTGCCGGCACTTATTTACTCCTTAAACTACCTGCTGCAAACAGGTGTAGATAACATACAAAAGTACCGCCAGCCCCTGCTTGATAAACTGCAACAGGAATTGCCCAAGCTGGGTTACCAACCCATGACGCCAAGCGAATCAACATCGCCGATAGTAAGCTTTGCCCTGCAAGGCGCCGAAAAAAAACTGCACCAAAAACTGGCAGCGGCAGGTATTAACATACAGCTTTATGAAAACCGGTTCCGGATATCGCCATCTGTATACAACACCATGGGCGATATTGAGCACCTGATCAGTGTGCTTTCCTGATTAATGGAACAGCGCGTATTGGAATAGCTTTTAGAAAAAGGCTTAAGGCCTAAGTCAAAAAAGTATAAATCTTACTTTGACTCAATACTGAATACTACTGGTTTTTATAAAAATCAATTCCAATAAAAAATGTGTCCCCACTCCTTTGGAAGACACATTTAATTAACTTTAACTGTTCATTTTTATCAACGTAAATGAAAAAACCGCAAGAACTAAAGGAGTATTTTAAAAGTCTTTATAATTTTTATCGTGAGCCAGCATAGGTCAAAGTACCATCAAAAACCCTTTTGTTGGTGGCATTTGCCCCCCAGTCAAATGCCAGGTGAAATGTTTTGGTATCGGGGTCATAATAATTATCTTTTCCGGCAGTGTTCTGCACAGCCGCATTCCCGGTTGCTATTACGGTTACCTTGTTAGTTGCAGGGTCAACAGTAAGCTGCAGCCCGGCAATACCGCCCACACCGCCGCCGGTGATCCACAATAAAGAAAACGAATTGGTATAGGTTCCTATGGTAGCCACCTCAACCTGCAGCCCATCGGGATAGGTGCCACCAAGTGAAGCATCGGCAACGCCATCAATATACCTGGCTATAGTACCGCCAAGTGTATAAACCCCATCGTATTTGTTTTTAACACTGTAAAATGCATACATAGTGCCCCGGCTGGCCGCATGGATGCCTACCCCGGCCGAATCTGTAATTTTATAAGCCAGGGCGTAACTTTTTGATAAATCAAGCTTACTGCCGTCAAGTTTTATTACAAAATTCTTTGCAAAATCGCCCGAAGCAAATTTAAACGTGAGGTTATCGCCAGATACCGAAACATCGGTAGACGAAGTCCCGATTGTATAAAAAGATGATGGTAATAATTCATAAGCTGTACCATTGGCCTCGTTATAAGCGTCAATAGAATCCGGCACGGCCGATACCACAAAGCTTTGCGCCTTTTTCAGATCCGTATTATTTGCCGCATCTTTTTTCAGCGTAAAAACATCAATGGTTTTAACATCGGTAAACGGATCAAAAAACGTTGATGATTCCATACCATCAGGAAAGCCTATTAAGGTTTTACCTGCATTGAGTGTCTCAGTAGTAACTTTATCGGCAGCGGGTTCCTTTCTGCATCCTGCAAACACAACAGCAAATGCACATGCCAGAACCAGGTATTTAAAAAATATATTCTTTTTCATGTTTTTTAAGTTGAAGGGTTAATTAGTTGTTCTTGTATCCCACCACACATGCGCATCCTGGGTATCGCCACCTGTTAACCTTGCAACAGCAGCATTAACATTTGTTCCGTTGGTGTTGTATTCAGATGATGCATAGGTAAACCTCCTGACAATCTGGCCCGATGAGTTTGTGGCATCGGGTGCCGGGGTAAGCGCCGGCCAGCCGGTTTTTCGCCATATAGCCCAGGCGGCATGGCCATCGGGGTAGCTGGCTATCCACCTTTGGATAGAAATATTTTTTATCTGCGAACCTGTTATGTCGGCGTTTTTAGTATCAGTTACCGGGAACTGCGCCAGGTAAGAAGCAGACGGTGTTCCGGCATCCCACTGCTCAAAGGATGCGGCAACACCCGTAGTATAATCCGTAGTGATACTTTCGTCAGTCCAACCTAAATTGGCCGCCTCGGCACGCGCCAGCCAAACTTCGGCAGCATTAATCATCACCACCGATCCGGTCTCTAAACGAAGGTCGCCCCGTAAAACGCGTGCCCACGTTGGGTTTGCATCCTCAAATGCCAAAACACTCAGGCGAACCAAACCATAGGGCACGCCAATACTGGATGTGGTTACGTTGCCCGATAATTCGCTTGCCCCGCCAAATTCGGCCTGCCTGGGGTCGTTGCTCCCTACGGTAATATCTGTCAGCGTTTTTGATTCGCCATAATCTTTGCGGCCGTTGTAAAGGCTGTACCAGGCGCTTTTGTAGGTACCGCCGGGATAAACCAGGGTAAAGTTTTGGGCATTGGTGGTTATTACGCCCGAGGCAATAGCCTCTTTAACTGCTACAGCCGCATAATCGCTGGCGCCGGTTACCCTGTTTGACAATTGTATTGCAGCCAGCAACTTAAGCGAGTTGGCCATTCGTTTCCATGAAGCTACATCGCCTCCATAAATAATATCGCCGGCCAGGCTTGATGACGAATCAAACTCGCTTATGGCAGATGTGAGTGTCGAAATTATCCCCTTATAAATAGTTTCCTGGGTATCATATACGGGCTGTATTACCGCGCTCCCTTTTAAAGCCTGGGTGTAAGGCACATCTCCCCATGAATCGGTAATTATCCAGTATATATATTGCTGCATAATTTTTGCTACAGCGGTGGAATTTTTACTTACGTTAAGAGTGATGATAGTTTGCAGGTTATTTAAATTGCCACTATAGTTACCTGTAAATGAGTTTTGCGGTAAATTGTACAATGAGGTTCCTGAATATTGGGTTTCAGAAAAATACTGGCCGTACTGGGCACCCGATAAAGGCTCGGTATTGGTAGAAGCGTAGCCCCCAAGATTTGATTGTACGTTGGTTAATAAAGCCGATGTAATAGCTGTTGTTGTAGCGCCGGGATTGCTGTTAACGTCGCCAAAATCCTTCAGCTTGTTGCAGCCCGTTGTGTATAAAACAACGGCCATTGCAGCTGTATATATGTATATCTTTTTCATTTTGTTTAAAATCTTGATTGGTAGGTAATGCTTAGAATGTTACTTTGAGATTGAAGCCGAAACCCCTTGTTCCGGGCCATTGGGCCGTTTCTCCCTGCGATGCGGTTATTTCAGATGGATCAAAGTCTTTGGTTTTTGCATACAGCAGCAACAGGTTACGCCCTGTTAATTCAAACCTGGCCGATTGAAGCGTTTTACCAAAGCCGAGTTTTTTAACCGGAATGTTGTAGCCGATAGCAACCTCGCGAAGCTTAACAAACGTTAAATCATAAATAAAAGAATCGAAAGTTTTGTTGTTGTATAAGCCCTGGTAGTAAGTTTTAGCATCAACATAATAAGTAACCGGGTTGTTATTGGCATCAACACCGGTAACTTTAACACCACCGCCATCGGCAACAGGGTCACGTACCGACATGCCTTTATCATTCAGCGCCGCGGTATTAGCAGTTAAACCGCTGTATTGGCCCCACATGTTTGATAACGAAACAAACTTGCCGCCTATTTGGTAGTCGATATTAAAGCTGGCGACAAAATCTTTAAATATTGCAAAGGAGTTTTGCAAACCACCGGTAAACTTAGGTAGTACGCTGCCAAAGTATACGTTAGGATCATTGATATATGCTCCGGTTGAAGTCAGGATGGGAACGCCGTCTGCATTGCGTTTAATACCGTTACCGTAAATCTGGCCCCACTCTTTACCTTTTTGCTGAATAAGATAAGGCATAGTGCTGCCCCAAACACCGGCAACAGCCACACGGTCTACGCCGTACTTGTCGCTAATCTCCACAACCGTATTTTCAATGATCCGGGCCACGTTTGTGTTAACCGTCCAGCTGAAGTTAGGTAACTTAACCGGCGAACCACCTAAAGAGAACTCGACACCTCGTTTTCTGATCAAGCCAATATTGGTTAATATGGTTGAAACACCGCTGGCGCCGTTTACAGACAATGATACCGGGATATCTTTATCATCGCCCTGGTAATAGGTACCGGCAAAGGTAAGCCTGTCATTAAAGAAACCCAGGTCTAAACCAAATTCTGTTTGTTTGGTAGTTGTTCCGTGCAGGCTTGGATCGATGTAAACACCGTTACCGGCCTGCAGCAGGTTTCCGTTCCATTTGTTGGAGCTAATTGAGTAAGTGGTATTATTGCGGTATGCGCCAAATGTTTCTGTAGATGTACCAAGCGCCAGCGGAATTTCGCCGTATGATGCCCTTACTTTACCAAAACTTAACCAGCTTTTTGTTTGCGGCAATAATTCGCTGAAAACAAACGAACCACCAAACGATTTGGATAATACTGAGTTGGCATTATTGACAACCGACAGGGTCGAAAACCAGTCGTTACGGATGGTAACATCGGCAAACAACCAGCTTTTGTAACCTACAGAGGCCTTTGCAAACAAAGCACGGTATTGTTCCTGGATGCGGGTGTTCCCCACAGTAGCAGCATCAACAGAGTTGCCGATGGTGTAAAGATCATCAATGCTTAAGCCGTTATTTGTATTGGCAGTATTATCTTTATAGATGTAGTTAAAGATGTCGCTACCGGCATTGGCGTTAACCTGGAAATCGGATATCTTTTTGCTATAGGTAACCAGGGTTTCGTAATTCTCCCTGTTTTGGTAAACTGTTCCGGTAGCGTAACCGCCTTTAACACCGGTTTGCGTACCGCTATATTGTAATTCGGAACTTGTTTTGCTTTCATACCAGCTGTCGGTGGCGTTTTTACGATAGGTAGCTTTAACACTTAAATCGTTATTGATTTTATAGGTAAGCGAAAAGTTGCCGTATAAACGATCGCGCTGGCTCACGTTGTTAATCTGGTTGGCATAGGTGTAAAAATTATACCAGTAATTGCCACCATAAAAGGCCGATGGATCTGATGCATCATACGATGTTGGATTTTGATGGTTCCAGCTTACATAGGTGCCGTCAGGAGATTTTAAATTTTGCAGCTCTTTCATGATCCCCATATCCAAATCGCGGTGGAACCAGGAGTTGAATGATCCGCTTGACTGACTGGCGTAAGCGTCATTAATTTGGCCGGTAAGTTGCTGGCCTACAAAATTAACGCTTGCTCCTACTGTAAAATGCTTGTTAAGGTCGTAGTTAACATTCAAGCTAAAAACATTCTTGTTAAGATTGCTGCCTGGTAAAATGCCACGGGTATTTTGGTTGTTGTATGACATCCTGATATTGTAATTATCAGCCGCCTTTGTAAACGCGAAGCTATTATTTAACGCGATGCCGGTTTGAAAATAGTCTTTGGCGTTGTTTGGTTGTGCTGTCCAGTTAGCGGTTTTAAAAGAGTATTTAGTACCCGCTGCCCAAGCATACCAGGGTATATACTCCTGACCAACCATTTTAGGTCCCCAGCTGCTGTCATCGGTATAATCAGGATAGTACTTGCCATTTAGTGCTTTCCATCCTTCAGGATCGCCTTCTTTGTAGGTATACTGCATAAAATCGGCAGATGCGCCGCCGCCATAGGTATTCTGGTAGTTAGGCAATATGTAGGCTTTATCAAAGTTGGCCCCTAAGTTTATTTCGACACCCAGCCCGCTGGTTTTTTTACCTTTTTTGGTTGTAATAACAATGGCCCCATAAGCCCCCTGCGATCCAAACTGGGCAGATGCCGCCGGGCCTTGCAAAACCGTGATGTTGTCAATATCGTCGTTACTCAAATCGTCGGAGTTGGGCAAAATAGTGCCGTCTACAACATATAGCGGGTTGTTGCCGCTTCCAAAACCGGTAGCACCACGTAACCGGATATTGGTGTTACGGCCTAAGGCTGCAGCCGACTGGCTCCTTACCTGGATGCCTGCAACTTTACCGGCCAAAGCATCATTCAAGTTTGGCTCGCGGATAGTGTTCAGGGCTTCGGATTTTACTACCTGCGCGGCATAGGATGCCGAACGGGAAGTTTGCCTGGTGCCGTAAGCCCCCGTTACAATTACTTCGGACAGGCTGTTGGTGTTGATAGCCAACATAACCTTAATAGGCGACGAACCAATTTCGACAGTCTGGCTGGTGAAACCCGTAAAACTGAATACCAAACTTTTTGCTGTGCCGGACACGCCTAAAGTAAATTGGCCATTGGCCCCGGTTTGAGTACCAATTGTTGTTCCTGATACTCTTACGGATACGCCGGGCAGCGGCAATCCGTCGTCTTTTGAAATTACCGTACCGGTAATTGTTTTGTTTTGTGCTAGTACAGCGTTAGCGAATAACACCACAAGGCACAAAGCTGTGAGTAGTAGTTTTTTCATCGTATAAGATCAATTAAGTGATTTTCAAATTTATATTAATTTCAATAAAATAGTATAAAAATTACAAATATTTAAATTTATAAAGTATTTATTTAAAATATTTGTAAAAAATATAAATTATCTCAGGAAAGTAGGAGGAAAAATATTTTTCAATAAGCCCCCGGATGTTTCTTATTATTTTAAATATTTTGGCATGATTGCATTTACAGTTTTACTCTTGCCCGTTAAATCAAAAAGGCGATGTGTTGACACTTTTCCAGGGGATCAGGAAAGGGATTTACAGGTGGTGAAGGTTAACTTACACACGCTGTTTATTTAATCACACGTTATCAGGATTGTATTTATTCTTCCACAGAGGGGGGAATTTGACAGAAAACGAAAGAAGTTAAAAACGAAGGGATACGATTTGGAGATAAGTTGCCGGAAGATGAATCTTAACCATTGCGGGCAAAGCAGGTAACCAATCAAAGCGAGATATGCATGGTGGCGATAGTAATGCCCGGTTTTGCATTTGCCGCAGAATCGCTTTTGCTTGCTGATAGCATTATGGACATTGCTACAGATTTTTGTTGAATGAACGCATTTGGCGCAGCAACCGGGGCGTTTAGTTTGTAAATGGCCATAGCCCGCTTTTAAACGGGTTGACTTATAAACCGGGCGGGAATAAATTATACAAAGGGATTTGTGGTAGTTAATGTAACCCTAAAACTGAGTGCTTGGAGCGTTATCTAAAATAAACAAAACGGCTGCTATACTCCCCCTCGGTTCTCGACAGGTTACCCTCTTTGACGTGAAATGACAATACGCCCGAAAATTCAGACGTTTTATAATCTTTGCCGAACAATTTAGCGCAATGAGCAACAATGTCGCCTATTGTCCTGGGCGAATCAAAAAAATCAGTTTGCAGCAAGCGCTGAACTGCTTTGGTGGCTCCCGGCTTTTTCCCTAAAAATTGAACGTTACCGCTTTTTACCACGGTAGCATTCTCATCGCCAGCGCCATGAATAAGGGTAACAAGACGCTCAGCAATCACCAACTGAACCGCTTCGGATTTAAAAGCGTTAACCGCCTCTGCTAATTGCATATACTCTTCCTTAAACCGATCTAATCTTGACATAGATGAAACTGTATTCTCTAAGTATTTCATATTTTTAATTACTCAATTTTGCCTGCAAAGCCTTATTAAAATTTAATTTGATTTAGGTAGAAAAATCGAACCGTTCACCTTTCGGGCTGTTGGCCAATTATTGAATTGCCGGTATTTAACCGGCAACAGACGGAAAATTTGCCAAACATCTTTTTTATATAATTTGTCTGATTATATAAAAACCGACAGCCGTTTTCCTTAAGTTGATTTGCGACGGGGTATAAATTTTCCCGGTGTCAAATCTCTACTATGATAGTAAAGCCTAAATGTAGTTTATATTAAGCCGGCAAAAGAAAAGTATCGATGAATAGTAATTAACTATCGACTAATGGGCGCGGGGAGGCATTTCTTTGTTCTCTTTGCATATGAATTTTGTGCAAACAAAAAATCCCCACTCATCAGAGCGGGGATAAATCATTAGTATCCGGGAAAATTTTGCTTACACATTAACGATTTGCTGAAACCTCATTTGCAGCCTGGATAATCACTTTGGCCACTGCCTGCGGTTGCGACATGAAGATTACGTGGCTGCCTTTCACTTCTGTTACTTTGGTATTTGAGCGCTCGTACATCTTATGCTGGATAATAGGGTTGATGCTTTTATCTTCGGTTGCAATACAGGCGTAAGCTGGTTTATGCCTCCAGGCTGGATCAGAAATTGGTGTTATAAAACCTTTGGCATAAAATGCACCTTGTGAAGCGTACATAAAGTCGGCTTCCTCCTGGCTTATATCGGCACAAAAACCTGCATGATATTTAGTTTTATCGTAATAAACAATACCCTTATCGTCTGGGGCCAGTACTCCATTTTCGGGAGCTGGAGGCGCAGTTTGTAACCATTGTAATGCTGATTCGCCTTTATCGGGCTGAAATGCGGCTACATAAACTAATGCTGCCACTTTGGGGTGATTACCTGCCTCGGTGATAACGGCTCCTCCCCATGAATGCCCAACAAGGATACAAGGACCGTCTTGCTTGTCAAGCGCTGTCCTGGTTGCGGCTACATCATCTTCGAGTGATGTTAACGGATTTTGCACCACAGTAACGTTGTAGCCTTTTTTTGTAAGTACGGTGTAAAGGGCTTTCCATCCCGAGCCATCGGCGAATGCGCCGTGTACCAGCACTACATTTTTTATTGTTTGTGCACTTGCCTTAGTTACTGTGCCGGTTACAGCAAAAAGAGCCACTGTTAAAATTAAAAGCCCTGCTTTCAATGTGTTTTTTATTGTTTGCTTTTTCATCGTTTTTGTTGTTGAAGTTTTTTGTTTGAATCAACAATACAAAGGTGGGCCGAAAAGCAGGCGGAGTTTATATGCACATTACCCGGTTAGTTGTGATTATTTCCCTTCATTGGAATTTTTTGGCGAATTTCTGAAATCAGATGGCGATACGCCCATATTTTTTTTGAAGAAGTTGGAGAAGTAAGGTACATCTTCAAACCCAAGCTCAAAAGTGATATGTTTTATCGACCTGTCGGTATAGCACAGGAGCCGCTTAGCCTCTACTACAATCCTTTCCTGGATAATTTGCGAAGGTGTTTTCTGGTTGAAAATTGCAAACAGATTAGATAAGGTTTTCGGGGCTTTACAAAGCTGCTCCGCATAAAAACTAACAGAGTGCTCGGTTTTAAAATTTGCTTCTACCAGCAGGTTAAACTTCCGGATGATATGAAACCTTTCGTCCTGGAGTTTTTTGGCTGGCACATACCCAAACCTGGCCAAGCGGGTAACATACATTATCAGGCGTTTCAACAGCACCAACAGCATTTCACTCTGGATATTGTCGGAGGTCTTGAATTCCTCGATGAAAACATCGGAGAGCAGTTGCAACTTTTGTTGTGCCAGGTCATCCAGTTTAACAAACATATGATCGGTACTGCTAAATAGGAACCCAACACAGCTCACCTCACTATCATGATCAATAATGCAATAAAATTCACGGTTAAATTGCTAGGCAATAATATTTGCAGAATTTTTAAAACTAAAGGATTGATTAAACAAAAGGGTTAGCAGAGAATTGGACGGAAAATCATATTCAGATCCGTCGATGGTAACAGTCTGGCTTTCTCCCGTGTTCCACGCTATGGTAAAATACTTATTGAACCGGTCTTTGCTAAAAAACAACCGGTCAAATACCGCCTCGTCCTTATAAAGCAGTAATTCCCCTCCTGTGTTTTCCTCCCTTAGTTTAAGTCTCATTGTCGATCAAATAAATTTATTACAAGCAAATACGGCGAAACTAACCGCTTCTGCCTAACTGCCGTTCAAAGTACGAAAGTGCAATGGAACCCCAAACTTTAAATTGCAATTCCGGGGTATTCGGATGTCTGTTCCCGATTTTTGTAAAGTGACCGTCCGGAAATAGCTATACAGAGAGATATGGAAAGATTTAGATAAAGTATAAATTTATTCATTCGTGCATCATGCATGCTACATCTTTACTCAGCCTTATTAAGGCTAAGTAAAGATGTAGTTCGGCACTATGTGTTCAAATATATCAGATAAATAGTAATATTTGAAATAAGTTAAACTGAGCAAATACACTGCGCGGTGCCGCTCAATCTTTGTATCAAAACCAAAAAGGAGTTTTACAATGAAATTCAACCTGTTGAGCAAATTAAAAACTCACGCCGATAACCACGCGGGCGCCAAAGCGCATACGCTATCACGGGGCTGCAAGTAACATGGCTAAGAATATCTTCAATTTTTGATGCCTTTCAAATAACTCGTTTACTGCTTTTGGCTGTGGGGCAAATGTTAATATTTCCACAACATTGTTTTCGTTATGGAGACAAAATTATTTAACGATGTCCATCCAACACTTCGGGGTTTATCCAATTCGGACAACAAAAAAATAAAAATAACAGCAATAAAAGAGAAAGTGTAAGGTTGAAACTACGCTAAGCTACAAAAACACAAGCGATGTTTTTGAATTACTGAACCCAACAAACGTTCAAAAAAACAGGTAGCTATTCAAAAAAACAGGTGAAAAAAAATCCCCACTCGCCAGAGTGGGGATAAATCATTGATTTTTTTGCTCCTGAGGCTGGGCTCGAACCAGCGACCCTCTGATTAACAGTCAGATGCTCTAACCGGCTGAGCTACTCAGGAATCTTTTTCCGTTTGGAGTGGTGCAAAAGTATAATTTCTGCGGTAATTTCACAATATTTGCGCAAAAAAAATTTAAAATATTTTCCATGAGTTTGTTAGTTATTGGTACTGTGGCATTTGACGCAATTGAGACCCCCTTCGGAAAGACGGATAAAATCGTCGGCGGATCGGCAACCTTCGCAAGTTTGGGCGCATCTTACTTTTTTGATGATATAAATATTGTTGCCGTGGTAGGTGATGACTTCCCGCAAAGCGAGATTGAAGACCTTAACAAACACAATGTAGATACCGAAGGGCTGCAAATTAAGCAGGGTGAGAAATCGTTTTTCTGGAGCGGCAGGTATCATAACGATATGAACAGCCGTGATACATTGGTTACCGAGTTGAACGTTTTGGCCGACTTTGACCCGATAATTCCCGAATCGTACCAGGACTGCGAATACCTGATGCTGGGCAATTTATCGCCGCAGGTACAGCAAAGCGTTATCGAACGCCTTAAAAACCGCCCCAAACTCATTGTAATGGATACTATGAACTTTTGGATGGATATTGCATTGGATGAATTGCTGAAAACTTTGAAACTGGTAGATGTACTAACCATCAACGATGCCGAAGCACGCCAGCTATCAGGCGAATTTTCGCTGGTAAAGGCTGCCCGTAAAATTTTAACCATGGGCCCGCAATACCTGATCATTAAAAAAGGAGAGCATGGCGCCTTACTTTTTCATGAGGATAAAATATTCAGCGCCCCTGCCCTTCCCTTAGAAGAGGTTTTTGACCCCACAGGCGCAGGCGACACGTTTGCCGGCGGGTTTATTGGCTATATGGCCAAAGCGGGCACCCTGAGCTTTGAAAGCATGAAAAACGCCATTATCTATGGCTCGGCCCTGGCATCATTCTGCGTGGAGAAGTTTGGATCTGAAAGATTAAGAAACCTGACACAGGAAGAAATTGCTGCCCGCATAACTCAATTTGTGGGATTGGCCAAGTTTGAGATATAAGAGATCCTCTCCTTTGAAGAGGATTTAGCTTTGCATATTAAAAGGGGGCTGTTCCAAAAAACAGCCCCTTGCTTTTTAGCTCTCCCTTCAGGGGGCTGGGGGGCTTGAACTTAGTGTACCCACTTTCTCAAACTTTTCAAATACCGTTTCGGTATGTGGGGCGTCAGCAAGCTCGGGGGTCAAATCCTGGCCGGCCCAGTGTTCGTAGTGTTTGCCATTGCGCCATAGGCGGCTTTCGGTAACATCGTATATAATGCCTTTATAAGCCACCCAAATCTGGGGTTTATCCTGCCCATTGCGCAGCGCCAGTTGCGATTTGGTATATTGGGGCAGGTTAGTCATTAGCTTTGTTTCTTGCTTTAAAGTACTCAAAAAAGCCAATATTCATAAGCAGTAAAGCCATCAGATAAAAATGATCTTCAACTGGGATTGTACCCACCCTTAAGCGCATATTCTGAATGTTATTATAACTAACTATGGGGATAGATGTAAGTAAGCCATTGACAGCGTAAAAAGGTATCAGAGCAACCAAATAGGTAAAATAAAAACGGTTAAGCCAAACTGATTTAATTACATATTGAAATATCAAAATCAACAAAAGCAGTACCCCGCAAGTAATTTCTGTATATATACTATGGTAATAAAAAATTAATCCAGCGATGCAAAAGACGACAACCAGGCTACTGATGGTAGCCGTTATTCGCGCCTTTATTTGCCATCTTACATAGTAATTTAAGCATTCATAAATGAAAATACATGCAAACGGTACAGTTGAAAAGAAAAGCACTTCTTCTAACGGCAAACCCCAAATTGTAACACCGATAATATATTGCGGGTTGAACGACCATACACCTTTCATGGTAAACAGCACATCCCAAAACAAAAAGAAAAGGCCGGTTATGACCATGCCCGGCCATATATATTTCCAGCTTTTGTAAAAATGCACCTTTTTATCAAATGATAATACAAACGGAAAAAACACTGTCAATATATTGATGGCCAAGTAAGTGTATCTCACTTTAATTCAGCTAAATGTTTGTTCAGATCATCATTTTGTGCGGGGGTGCAGCGTTTGGAATTCAGCAGAAATTTAATGATAGCTACCGTTAAATCCTTATCGCCGGTACCATAGTTTTTTTTATCAAGCTGAGTTATAATTTCGTCACGATCGGTAACCAGGTCTTTGTTAAAACCTAAAAAGCCAGGTACATTATGCTCAACCGAAAAACGTAAAAACCGGATCTCGATATTATGCGGATCGGCGCTTACGGCTGTTTTGTAGGTAGCCTCGGCATTATTAAGGTGTTTCACCTTCATATAAGGGTTCCAGCTAAGCTTGGCCTTACATGCCGATAAGGTAGCAATGTATGCTTTGATAACCCCTGTAGGGTTCTTGATTACAGCCAGGCTTTTATATAATGAATCGGTTGTTTTGCTGCTGTTCATGCAAACTACCAGTAAATTCCGAATATGCCTCAGGTTAGGCTCATCTGCACGGCTTTGTTGGGTAACCAGCAACATCAGGATAATAGATGCAATAAAATAGATACGGTTGTTCATGAGGTGCAGTTTAGCCGTTGTGGCGACGTGTTAACAGTCGCCTGATAGTTGCCCACGGCTTAGTCAAAAGTAMAAATTGAAACCCATATTGTTTCAAAACAAAAAACCCGCCTTTGATAGGCGGGTTTTTTATTATATATATGGTTGAGTTTATAAATTTAGTTTTCGGCGTAAACGGGTTTGGCAATACCGTTATCATATGCTTTCAGGTTTTTCTTCAGTAGCTTGCGTGCTACGTGTATCCGGGTTTTTACGGTACCTATCGGTATCTCTAAATGATCGGCAATTTCATGGTATTTGTGTCCTTCAAAATACATGGTAAAAGGAATGTAATAATCGCCGGGCAACCTATCTAAAGCTCTTTTAATATCATCCATCACAAACTTGGCTTCACCTTGATTTTTTGTTGAACTGAATACCAGGTTTGGCGAAGAGATTTCGTCGCTTTTGGTAACAAATGTGCTCATTTTAACAAAACGGCGATAGTTGTTAATAAACGTATTTTTCATGATGGTGTATAACCATCCTTTTAAATTGGTACCTTCTTTAAACTTATTGTAATAAGTTATGGCCTTCAACATTGTATCCTGAACAAGGTCGTTAGCATCGTCTGCGTCGTGCGTAAAATGTAAGGCGTATGATCTTAATGAAGTTGCCTGGCGCAGTACAAGGGTGTTAAACTCAATCTTTGTCATTTTGTTAAAGTTTTGTGTTAACAGTTAGGCAAGCATAGTGCCAGTACTGTATTAAATACAGCACAAAACACCACTTCGGCCTTAAAATCAGCAAACAAAACAAAAGTGTAATAATTACACTTTAACAACAAACAACAACCTGCCTGTCAGACTATTAAATAGTCAAAAAATCAACATCAAACAGAATATTAAAACGAATATTCCTGCAAAAAATTTATTGAAAACAAATGAAAACAAAATCGAAAATTTAGTTAAAATTTAATTTCTTAACTAATAATATTCACCTCGCGTTGTAGCATAACGCCAAATTTAGCGTACACACTGTCTATAATTTGCGACGAAAAGTTGTAAACTTCAGCTCCGGTGGCTTCACCGTGGTTCACTAATACCAGCGCCTGGTTCTTCCACGTTCCGGTGTGGCCAACGGTTTTTCCTTTCCAGCCGCATTGTTCAATAAGCCATCCGGCAGCCAATTTTACCTGTCCGTCGGCGGCCGGATAATTCACTACATCGGGGAACTTAGTGTGTACTGCTTCAAATTCCTGCTGGCCTATTACCGGGTTTTTAAAAAAACTACCGGCATTGCCTATCGTTGTAGGATCGGGCAGTTTAGATACCCGGATATGTGATACTACCCGCGATACATCTTTTATAGTAGGCGATGTAATGCCGCGGCTGGCCATCTCCAACCCTATTGCACCGTACTGGGTATTGATGTTCGGGATAAGGGATAAATGGAACTTAACCGATACAATGATATACTGCCCTTTCAGCTCGCTTTTAAAAACACTTTCGCGATAGCCAAATTTACAATCGGCTTTGCTAAACGTTTTAAACGTACCGGTGGCAACTTCAAAAGCCCTACAGCTTACAAAAGCATCTTTAAGCTCTACACCGTACGCGCCGATATTTTGAATAGGCGATGCCCCAACCGAACCCGGAATCAGGCTCAGGTTTTCAATCCCGGCATATTCACGGGCAACGCAAAAGTTTACCAAATCGTTCCATACCTCGCCGCCGCCGGCCTCTACAAATACATCGTTATGGCTAATGCGGTGTTCAATGCCCCGGATATTCATGCGGATAACCAGGCCATCAAAATTTGTAACCAACAACAAATTGCTGCCACCACCCAAAACCAGCCGCTCGGTTTGCTGCCATTGTGGGTCGGCAAATAGTTCAACCAGGTCATCCTGGTGGGCTATTTCCACAAAATAACGCGCCTGGGCATCAATGCCGAAAGTATTAAAGTTTTTAAGTGATACGTTTTCCTGTATTTGCAGCATGATTTTGATTTCGGATGTCGGAATTTCGATTTCGGATTTGTCAGGGGCGAATTTCGGAATTTTAATTAACATGAAATGGATGCATGCAAAAGTTGCCATTTCGGTTTAACATGCATGAAGTAGATGCCTGCTTAACCGCGCAAAACAGACGTAGAATCCACTTTTGCGCCCGAACAATACAAATTTACCTGTTTTCGTTTACATTTAAAAATCGCCATTTTTTCATGCATAAACAGATACAAACAGGGTAATAAAACGTTACTTTTCAGTAACAAATGCGCTATTTATTGATACAAAAATCACATTTATTGATACAAAAAAAACAATGATTTTTTTTTGCGCAAAATTCCGAAAAAAGCAGCCTGAAAAAATCTGGGATCCTGGTAAAATAGCAACCATAGCCTACTCATTCCAGGGCAAATACTTTACCGTGTTGGCAACCTGTAATGTTGGTGAGCCCAAATTCAATTGTTCGCCATTTAATACACGCTCATACAACTTAAGATATTTTTGTACCATGGTGTGTACCATAAAGTTATCCATTGCATATTCGTAACAATGCTGATTGCTAAATTGATTTATCGCCTTAAGTCCGTTTACCAGGTCCGATTTACGGTTACTTAACAGCCCAACTTCGGCCGGTACCAGTTCGGGCAGCGATCCGTAGGGCGTGCCTAATACCGGGCAGCCAAAATACAGGCTTTCAATAATAGCCAGGCCAAAAGGCTCGTGCCATAATACCGGGAACAACAATGCCCTGGAAGTATTTAACACAGCCGCCTTTGCATCGTTATTAACCATGCCCTTAAACCGTACATTTAGGTTTGGTGTAAACCGCAGCCCCATTTTTAAATTGAGGCGCGTGCCGCCCAACACAATCAGCTTATTGCCGCTTTGGGTGGCTATATCAATAGCGCCTTTTACGTTTTTAACTTTCCAGGCGGCTTTGGCCAGGAAGTGGGCATGTGTCCGTTTTTTTGATAGATCGGGCTTGTGGTAATCATCCGGGTCGAGGCCGTGGTGTACAAAAGCTTCGCCGCCGTAGCGTGATGCCTGGTTGGCAGATACAAATACAGAGTTTCGATTTAGCAGCTGCCCAAAGCCGGGGTTATCATGTACATTAATCAAATAGGGCTTCTTGCTAAACCCATTTACCTGGAAGTGAAAATGTACCACATCTACATCGTCGGGCACCTGCTGGTTAATGTCAACGGCAGGGTCATAAAACAATACTTTGGCAAAAGGGCAGGTTGAACCGGGCGCAACAAGGTATGTAACCACATGGCCTAATCGATTTAGTTGTTTACCCAGCCACCAGATAACACGTTCGGTACCGCCATATTTAGGCGCCGGGATGCGGGTGTTATTTACTATTAATATCCTCATTTGAAAATGCAAGCGCCCGAATTTCGGAATTTAAATCGGATTGTTGTATTTTAGTGATATCCCGATTATTTCATATCCATTGTGCTATCCATTGACCTGTTTTAGTAAAAGCACCAATAAATCAATAATAAAATATTAATTTGTTAAATTTTCAACGCCAACATTGTAAATGCTAAACTTTTTTAATTATTTTAGAAACTTAATTAACTTCTTAACGATTTAAATAAAAAAATGRCATCCATGAGCAATCCCGAAATATCGGCACCCAAAAAATCGGCAATAAATCCTATTCTTATTATAGGGGCCTTGTTCTTCATTTTCGGTTTTGTAACCTGGTTAAATTCGGTATTGATACCCTATTTAAAAATAGCCTGTCAACTTAATAATTTTGAAGCTTACCTGGTAACCAGTGCATTTTATATAGCCTACCTGTTAATGGCCAAACCATCGGCATGGGTGCTTAAACTATTTGGCTTTAAAAACGGTATGGCAGTTGGTTTGGTAGTAATAGCACTTGGCGCGCTTATATTTATCCCGGCTGCAACCACCCGCATTTACGCCGTTTTCTTAATCGGCCTGTTTGTTCAGGGTACGGGCCTGGCTATTTTACAGTCGGCATCCAATCCCTACATCACCATTATTGGCCCGCCCGAGGGTGCCGCCAAACGCATGAGCATAATGGGCATTTTTAACAAATGTGCAGGTGTACTGGCACCAATAGCACTGGGCGCACTGGTGTTAAACAATATTGATAGCTTTAGTGCAAACCTGCTAAAACTTAGCCCGGCAGAAAAAATAGTACAGCTAAACGAGCTGGCATCAAGGGTAATATTACCTTATATCATTATAGTTGTTGTGCTGGCAGTTTTAGCCGTACTGATATTTTTCTCGGGCCTGCCCGAAATTGACACCGAGCATGAAGACGAAGCTGTTGCAGCGGCCAACTCGGGTAAAAACAGTATATTCCAGTTCCCGCATTTAATACTGGGGGTAATTGCTTTATTTTTTTACGTAGGTGCCGAAGTAATTGCCGGCGATTCTATCATCGGTTATGGTACGGCCAATCATATCCCGCTGTCGGTAGCTAAATACTTTGCGTCGGGTACCCTTATATGTATGGTTATAGGCTACTGCGCAGGCATTGTTTTTATACCCCGTTACATCAGCCAGCAAAAAGCCTTGGTTTACTCGGCTGTACTGGGTGCGGTGTTAACCATCATAGCATTGGTTACCCCCAAATATATTTCCATTGGCTGTATTGCACTATTAGGCCTGGCCAACGCTTTAATGTGGCCTGCCATATGGCCTTTAGCATTATCGGGACTGGGGCGGTTTACCAAAATAGGCTCGTCGTTATTGGTAATGGGTATTGCCGGAGCCGCTGTTTTCCCGCCGTTATATGGTTTACTGGTTGATAAATTAAGCGCACAGGAAGCCTATATGATGTTGATCCCTATCTACCTTTTCATCTTCTATTTTGCAACCATCGGTTATAAAAAAGGTAAACATGTGATAGCGGTATAAAATACGATCACAAAAGCAACAGGATCAAAAAACTTCGTTGCTCATTTTAAAACACCGGTATAAAAAGCTTTATATAAAGTCTGCTTATACTGGTGTTTTTATTTACGATATTGATTATTAACTTCAGCAGAAATATAATCCTTATCCGATGAAACCTAAATTGCTTCCTTTAATAGCCGCGTTTATTTGCCTTACACATTCCCTGTTTGCACAGGACTTTAGGACCACCTTCAGAGAACTTACCGGCAAAGGCGACACTACGGCAACACTAAAATTATTGCATACCTGGCAAAAAGCTAAACCGAATGACCCGGAAATGTACGTGGCCTTTTATAACTACTATGCCCTTGAAGGTTTAAAGGAGGTACTGAGTTTGCAAAAAGAACAACCCGGTGGCAAAAGTTTTCAATTAACCGACAGCGCGGGCAAAGTTGCCGGATACCTGGGCAGTCGGCCTGGGCTTAATATCAATTATTTAAACCAGGGCTTTAAATATATCGATTCGGCAATAGCTAAATTCCCCACACGGCTTGATATGCGCTTTGGTAAAGTTTATGTACTTGGCCGGATGGAAGATTATGAAAAGTTCAGCAGGGAAATTATTAAAACTATTGAATATGGCCAACGCATTAACTTTAAATGGCTGTGGACGGACAACAAACCATTGGATGACCCAGAAAAATTCATGCTTGGCTCAGTACAAGATTATGCTATCCAGCTTTTTAATGCGGGCGACCAATATACCGGCTATATGGGAGATATTGCGCAAACAATTTTAAAATACAAACCCGATCATGTAGAAAGCTTATCCAATTTATCTATAAGTTATATGATAAAAAAGGATTATCCGCATGCTGTTGAACAACTTTTGAAAGCCGAAAAACTTGCACCACATGATTATATTGTATTAAATAACATAGCCTATTGCTATGAGCTTCAGGGCGACAAACCTAATGCTATAAACTACTACAAGCTTGTAAAACAATACGGCAATGATGAAGCAAAAGTGGCAGCCGATAAAAAAATACAAGTATTGCAAAAGCAATAAACTACTGTTAAGTTAATAGTACCAAGTCTTAAGTCAAAAGCCCAATTTATTCTTTTTTGACTTAGAACTTAAAACTTTCGACTTAGGACTATGCATCATTGTATGATAAACATAGCACTACCACTATTTAGACCAGAAACTAGCGGAAAACTGCCCTTAATATCCTTCATTTACAAACGGTTAAGCGTTAAAAGATAATACACTTTTAGGCTGCCTCGCAGAGGCTACCTGTTTGTAGAAAACCTTTTTTGCTCCTTAGGAGCTACCTTTCTTCAGGATCAACTTTTAGAGGCGATTTCCTTGCCAGAAACTATTTAGCCGGACATAACATCAGCGATATTGATTATATTGCTACCTTATTAGTTTTAACCTTATCCGATGAAATTACGATTGAATTACTGGCAACTGATCGCCCTTTTTTCACCATTCATATTAGTTATCGGCTGTACATTTATACCTAACCACATCCGGGCAAAATATTACATCAATACCGAACTGATGTGCCTGTTATTGTGTATCGTTTTTCTGTTAGCCATCAGCTACCAAACCTACCTGGTAATTTCGTTCAACAAAAAAATAAAGGGCACCATATGGATAATTGTTAATAATGTGCCGCCGGCATTGCTCATATTGGTTTGCGTATTTGGCTTTGCACTTTTAGTGAAGGATGATTTTACCGGTAAAAACTCGCCTGACGGCCCAACCAGCGGGTCAAATTTCTGGCTGGCCAAAATGCTTGTAGGCATTCTTTTCATTCATGAGCTCATTACTTTCTTTTTAATAAATAATCTTTATGTATCCGCTAAAATAGAAAAGGTGAAAGATAGCCTCCTCCGCCAAAAGTTATCCGACGATTTTTGGGAGCCCATGAAAAAACTATTGATAATATCGATCCTTGGCTCAGCGGGCAGTTTTGTTTTGGCAATAGTTGCCGTGATTATTAAAAGCAGATTTTTGAAGAATTAGGTAAGTATCTAAACCGGATATGCTTATCCAAACAACCGCTAATTAAATGAATAAGGTGGGGCACAAGCGTAGAAATCGATTTCAAACTTATTCATTTACAAATGTTTAACATTTAAAAGATAAACATTTCTAACCTGCCTCGTAGAGGCTACCTGTTTGTAGAAAACGAATAGTTAACCCTTTTTTGCTCCTTCGGAGCTACATTTCTTCAGGATCAACTTTGAAGAGGCGATTTCCTTGCCAGAAACTATTTAGCCGGACATAACATCAGCGATATTGATTATATTGCTGATGTTATCGATTTTAACCTTATCCGATGAAATTACGATTGAATTACTGGCAACTGATTTTATTATTTGCACCGTTTTGGGCAGTGGTATTTTCAAGCCTGCTGCCACTTTATTTACGGGAAAAATACCATTTAGATTTAAAAGCTTTTAGCGCGATAATAGCAATCGACTTATTCCTCGCAGTTGGTTACCAGGCTTGCTTGGTTGTCCTTTTCAATATCAGGATAAAGGGCAGTAAATGGATGATAGTACATACCGTTATTCCGGTAGTATTTGCAGCAGTTTGCGTAATGGCTGCCGTCGCCTTTATGGTACACGGTTCCGAAAATCATAAACTACTCAGCGGGCCGGTACAAAGGTCAAAGGCCAGTTCAACATCGGGCATATTATCTATTTTTATGCCGCATATGCTTATTACCTTTTTTGTGGTAAATAACCTGTATGTATCCAAAAAAATAGCAAAGATCAAGAATATATCATTGCGCGAAAGCCTGTCAAAAGAGTTTGGTGAGCCTTTAAAAAAAATCTTTATAGTATCGCTATTAACGATAGCCGGAAGTCTTTTCTTTGCTGTAGTTCTCGGGGTTATTCGGGCAAGGTATTTTAGCAGTTAAGAGAGTCATCCGTCGCAAACAATCTAATTTTATAACTCAACAGGGCATCGATATTGATTATATTACAACCGAATTAACTTAAAACTTATCCATGAAAATACGACTGAATTACTGGCAGTTGATATTGTTGTTTTTGCCGGCAGTTGTAGGCTTTGCTATTTCTGACTTACTGCCGACCACACAGGGTAGCTTCCGCATTGTAAATTTTTTATTAAACCTAAATATTTGCCTGGCTGTCTGCTACCAGGCTTATTTGGTCATTAATTTTAACAATTAGTAGGCCGAACAGATCGGAGTGGCTTAATTTTAATGCTTATATACCCGTTGTTTTCAACTTAGGCTATTTAGTAGATATTTTTTACTTCACCTTTATAAAACCATATCACACCAATCTAAATATAGCACCAGGTAAAAGAATCCACTACAACCAAACCTCCACAATACTTATTCTGATTTTTTTATTGCATACAGCAATTACATACTTTATTATAAATAATCTGTATGTATCAACTCAAATAAAAAAGTTGTTGAATCCAGATGAACAGAAAAAATTAAGGTTAACATTCCTTAATCCTATAAGACAACTTGTGAAGATGTCTTTAATTGTGATAGCAGGTTGCATTATTATATCTGTAATTTTTGATATAATTAGGTTTGTTTAATTATTGAATATTGTTAATTCCGGCATAGGCTGCTAACCGTGTCTGAACCGGAATTTATCGAATTAAAGAATTTTTAAAATTTCAAAACCCCTCGCGGCTAAATTCTGCCCATTCAAAAAATTCGTTTAATTCAGGTTCAGACACCATTTCTCCATCAAAATAAAAAAGCAGAAACAACCTAAATTGTCCCTGCTTTCTCAAAAATCCGAAATCGAAATTCCGAATTCAAAAATTATATATGTATCGCTCTATTCTCCGTAGCCGCCAAACAAGCCTCGCGCATAGCTTCTGTATAAGTTGGGTGAGCATGGCTGATGCGGGCGATATCCTCTGCCGATGCACGGAACTCCATGGCCACTACAGCCTCGGCAATCATATCTGCCGCACGGGGGCCAATCATGTGTACGCCTAAAATTTCGTCGGTAGTGGCATCGGCCAGTACTTTAACAAAACCGTCCAAATCGCCGCTGGCACGTGCACGGCCGCTGGCTTTAAAGGGGAACGATCCTGTTTTATATTTTACACCGGCTGCTTTCAGCTGCTCCTCAGTTTGGCCAACGGCTGCAACCTCGGGCCAGGTATATACCACACCGGGAATCAGGTTATAATCAATGTGTGGTTTCTGACCGGCAATAATTTCGGCAACCAAAGTACCTTCATCTTCGGCTTTATGGGCAAGCATGGCTCCTTTAATTACATCGCCAATAGCGTAAACACCTTTAACGCTGGTTTCCAGGTGATCGTTCACGGTAATTTTGCGGCCGCGTTCTTCAACGGTGATGCCAATTTTATCCAAACCTAAACCATCGGTATAAGCTACGCGACCAACGGCCACCAGGCAATAATCGCCTTTTAACTCTTGTTTCTCGCCTTTTGGTGTATCAAAAGTAACAGTCACTTCTTTACCTTTTACGGTAGCGCCGGTTACTTTATGGCCCAGGTAAAATTCCATACCCAGTTTGGTCAAAACTTTTTGCAACTCGCGGCCAAGGGCTTTGTCCATAGTTGGGATAATCCCATCCATAAATTCAATTACAGATACTTTTGCGCCTAAACGGGCATATACCGAACCCAGTTCCAGGCCAATAACGCCGCCGCCAATCAACACCAGGTGCTTAGGCACTTCGGTAAGCGATAAAGCCTCGGTTGAGGTAATGATGCGTTTTTTATCGATCTGTAAAAATGGCAATGCCGATGGTTTTGAACCTGTGGCAATAATTACATTTTTACCGGTTATCTCGGTTTCGGTACCATCGGCCTTTTTAACGGTGATGGTGTTTTTATCTTTAAATGATCCTACACCGTAGTGGGTGTCAATCTTGTTTTTCTTCATCAGGTAGCTAATGCCGCTGGTATTGGCATTTACCACTTCCTGCTTGCGTTTTACCATCTGGCCAAAATCGATACCCAAATTTTCCAGCTTAATACCATGAGTGGTAAAAGTGTGGGCAGCGTTATGGTAGTGTTCGGATGAATCAAGCAGGGCCTTGGATGGGATACAGCCCACATTAAGGCATGTACCGCCAAGGGTACTATATTTTTCGACGATAGCGGTTTTTAAACCCAACTGGGCGCAACGTATAGCGGCTACATAGCCACCTGGGCCCGAACCGATAACGATAACATCATATTGCATAGTATTTTGTTTTATAGGACGGCAAAGTTAGTGGGAATTATTGAATTACTGAATTATTGAATTAGTGAATTGGTGAGTTAGTTGGTAAATTAGAGAGTGTGTATCTGAAGAAAATAAAGCAGAGGCCTGTGCGATTCCTTCCTTGGGGAAGGAGGAGGTAGGGGTTAAATCAGGCGTTCAAGCCGCTTTGCAACTCATCGCCCGTATAAACCCCTCCCTGCCTTTGCGCTCATTTCAACCGCGCCCCTCCCATGGGGAGGGAATAAAAAAATGTCCTTACGTTTCAAAATCCGCCATACTTATCCACCCAAACTTTTATCAACGCAACCCTATCCTTAATAAACTTCGGCCCAAAAAACGAGTTCGACCAATCATCAAAATGTTCATACTGAAACCCGAGGTAAAAAATCCAGAAGCCAACGCCAAGGTAAGGGATAGCTTTGAGTTCATCGTCGCTAATGGCTCTTGTTTCACGGTATGCAGCCACAAAAACGGCAAACATGCGGCCGGCTTCTTCGTCCGTTAACATGCCTGTATACACGTGCATAAAAAAATGGACGAAAAACGACATCAGGTCGTTAACAAGCAACCCTTTGCCCGCAAAGTCGAAATCGAAAAATGTTAAATTACCGGCATCATCAAAATGAAAGTTCTTGGGCAAAAAATCGTACTGGCAATAGCCATAGCTAAAGTTAGCGGTATTCAACAAGCTTAGCTTTTGCGCTACCCTACCCGCCAGGTCTCTTAAATAAGCATACTCATCAGGCAGATCCTTAAAAGCAGGTTCAAAACTTTTTATAGGATTGATAAGCGTAGTTTCAATACTATATTCCCTGCGGGGATGGCTAAGGCGGACCACCGACGTGATGTTATGCACCTTGGCCATCTGCCGGCCAACGGTTTTTAACTGCCCGTCGTTTAAATCCATAACCGGGGCTCCTTCGGCGTACGAGAACAGGATACCGTAGCGGACACCTTCGGGCGCGTCGAATTGTTGCAGCTGGCTGCCATCGATAGCGGTTATAGGGTAAGCTACATTTGCGCCGCCATTTTTCAACAAGTTAAGCAGTTCCACCTCTGCTTGTATTTCATCGTGCGAGCGGTGTTGTTCGCGGTAGATCTTCAGTACATATTTGGCATCAATTGCCTCGATGATATAGGTGTCGCTTACCCCGCGCAATAAAAACCTGCAATTAATTAACCGCAGGCCATAGGCAGCCCCGATATAATTTTTTAATGCAATGGCAGATAACGTGGAATATTGTACCGGAAAATGTGCCATAGTTTTAAAAATTGAAAAGGGCTGCAATGATACGAAAATGAATAAAATCGGGACTAAGTTTTATCCTATTTTAGCTAACATTGGCTATTTATTAGCTGCTTTATGTAACAGTGTTGTATTAAATTATTTGTTAGCAATTATGTTACTAAATTAGGCTGTTATTTTGACTGACTGCACCATCATTATTAAATTTTATTCATTGTAAGATGAAGTTATTTGCCTTGCCGTTATTGCTGATAGCAGCACAAGTTTCCTTTGCCCAAATCAAAGTAACGAAGCTGGATAAGAAAGATATTCCCGCCACCATTAAATATATGGGCCATATCGTCAACGCTGTTAAATATACCGACAGTGATGGGCAACACCTGGTGATCACCACAGAAACCGGCATCACCGAAGCAAAAAAAAGCGAATCGGGCGATGGCAGGGATGCCGCGTTGTATGCCTATTGTTATAACATGGGCACAAACAACAACCTTAAACTAAGCTGGCAAACCTATGATTTTATAAAGGATTGCTCAGTTGACCTGGAAGCCAACTACGTACCCAACACTTTTGCAGTTACTGATTTAAATAACGACGGAAAGGCCGAAGTATGGCTGATGTATACTACGGCCTGTACCGGCGATGTTAGTCCGCCCGATATGAAGATCATTATGCACGAAGGGCTTAAAAAATATGCCGTGCGGGGAACAAAAAGAGTAAAGATATCTGACAAGGACTTTGAGGGTGGTAAATTTACCTATGATGAAGCTTTTAAAGCCGGCCCGGAAGCGTTCATACGGTATGCAGTGGATTTGTGGAAGAAGAATTCAATGCAGGTTTGGCAATAATATATGAGTTTGAAAAATTGAAGATTAATAAAAGTGAGGAATTGTGCCAGCCACACCCCTACCAAGGGCTACTGTGTGTACACATCTTTTGGAAACAAAAGAAAATGTCATTTCGAACGAGGTACGAGGAGAAATCTTATACGACATGCATTCAACCATGCAAATTTGCAAGCATGTCGCAGAAGATTTCTCCTCACGCCAACACTCAAAGCCCTCCCCAGTTCGTTCGAAATGACATTTTTTTTATTATTGGTACGTTTCCAAAAGATGTGTACACACAGTAGCTCCCAAGGGAGGGAACTAAAAAAACCCGATGTTTTCGGGCGCTAAATACCTGAAAAGCATAGATTATGCCGAACATTACAACAACACATGAATATAAAACAACTATACCGCACCGCCCTGCTCCTGTTAACAGCAGGGATATTTTCATTGCCGGCCCATGCCCAGCTTCTGCAGGAAAAAGAAGCTTTTACCCATGCCGATAGCCTGCGCGGTAATTTAACCGCACCGCGAACATGCTACGATATCAATTACTACCACCTGGATGTTAAATTTGATATCGACCATAAAACTATCAGCGGCAGCAACCTGTTTAAGTTTACCGCCACGCAGGATTTTACATTGCTGCAGTTTGATTTGTTTGCTAATCTTAGTGTAGATAAAGTAGTTTACAAAGGCAAAACACTGCCCTTTAAACGCGATGCCAATGCCGTGTTTGTAACTTTTCCAAAAACCGTTATCAAAGGCAGTAAAGACCAGTTCACCGTTTATTACTCGGGCAAACCAACCATTGCTATAAACGCGCCATGGGATGGCGGCGTTGTTTACAAACAGGATTCACTTAAAAAACCATGGGTGGCTACCGCCTGCGAGGGTGTGGGTGCCAGCATCTGGTGGCCCAATAAAGATCATTTAAGCGATGAGGTTGATAGCATGCTCATCAGCATCAGCGTACCAAAAGGACTAAAAGATGTATCTAACGGTCGGCTGCGCAAGGTTACGCCGTTAAAAGACGGCTACACTAAATTCGACTGGTTTGTGGCCAACCCAATAAACAACTATGATGTGGTAGCCAATATTGGCGATTACGTACATTTTGGCGATACCTATATGGGCGAAAAAGGCAAACTTACTATGGATTACTGGGTGCTGCCCACCAGTTTGGAGAAGGCTAAAAAACACTTTAGTGCCAATGCAAGGCCTATGCTTAAAGCTTTTGAACACTGGTTTGGCCCCTACCCTTTTTATGAGGACGGCTACAAACTGGTAGAAACCCCGCACCTGGGCATGGAGCACCAGAGCGCTACGGCCTATGGCAACCATTTTTTAAATGGTTACCTGGGCTACGATATGTCGGGCACGGGCTGGGGACTTAAATGGGATTACATCATTATCCACGAAAGCGGCCACGAGTGGTTTGGTAACAACATTACCGGGAAAGACCTGGGCGATATGTGGATCCATGAAAGCTTTACCTGCTATTCCGAATCGTTGTTCATTGAAGATAACTGGGGTAAAAAAGCCGGGCAGGATTACAACTTCGGCCTAAGAGAAGGCATTAACAACGACAGCCCTGTTGTTGGCCCGTATAACGTAAACAAGGAGGGCTCGGGCGATATGTACCCCAAAGGTGCGGTAGTGCTTAATATGGTGCGCACCATCGTTAACGACGATGAAAAATGGCGCGCTATCCTGCGCGGCCTCAACAAAACTTTTTACCACCAAACCGTTACCTACAACCAGGTTGTAAATTACATTACAGAACAATCGGGCAAAAACCTATTACCGGTATTTGACCAGTACCTGCGCTATAAAGATCTGCCCATCCTGGAGTTTGCAACCGTAAGGGGTAAATTCAGCGCCAGGTGGATAGCCAGCGTAAAAGATTTTACCATGCCGGTGTTAGTCCGCGCAAAAGGTGGCGAGTATAGGTTTATTACCCCAACTACACGGTTTACACCGGTTGACATCGACGGGGTAAATAAGGATAATATTGAAGTGGATAAGTTGAATTTTTATATAGGGGTGTTGGTTGATTAGTGAGTGGTTGATTGGGTTGGATTGAGTTAAACCCGTTGTCATTTCGAACGAACCAGCGGTGGAATTGTGCTGGCGGGGTGAGGAGAAATGACAACTTTTTAACAATAAATATAAATGGTCCTGTAGCGGGCTTATGGCTTCACAAATAATACGACATATGCAAAATAAGAACATGATTAAATACGCACTCGGCCTTTTGATGGCTGGTGCAAGCTTTTTGCCGGCAAAGGCACAATTGGGCACAGTTAAAGAAAAGTTTACCAGGGCCGATACTTTACGCGGATCGTTAACTACGCCGCTGCGTACTTGCTACGATATCAATTATTATCACCTGGATGTGAAGTTTGATGTCGATAAAAAATTCATCAGCGGCAATGTGCTGTTTAAGTTTACCGCGGTAAGTGATTTTGATAAGCTGCAATTTGACCTTTGGAATAACCTGAAGATTGAAAAAGTGGTTTACAAAGGGCAGGAGTTAAAATATACCCGCGAGTTTAACGCCGTATTTTTAACCTTCCCCAAAAACATCAGCAAGGGCAGTAAGGACGAGTTTACGGTTTACTACTCGGGCAACCCAACTATTGCCAAACGCGCACCATGGGATGGCGGTGTGGAGTATAACACCGACTCGTTAGGCCATGCCTGGGTATCAACTGCCTGCCAGGGCATGGGGGCCAGCGTATGGTGGCCAACTAAAGATCAGCAGGAGGATGAGGTTGATAGCGCACTCATCAGCATCAGCGTACCCAAGGGTTTAAAAGATGTATCAAACGGCCGCTTACGCAAAGTTACCGACCTGAAAGACGGCTATACCCGTTTCGATTGGTTTGTGGCCAACCCCATCAACAACTATGATATTGAAGCCAACATTGGCGATTATACCCATTATGAAGGCATTTACAACGGCGAAAAAGGTAAATTAACCATGGATTTTTGGCCGCTAAGCTATAACCTTGATAAAGCCAAAGCACAATGGGGGCTTGATGCACCACGCATGCTCAAAGCATTTGAACATTGGTTTGGCCCCTACCCTTTTTACGAGGACGGCTATAAACTGGTAGAAAGCCATCACCTGGGTATGGAGCACCAAAGCGGCACAGCTTACGGCAATCACTATAAAAACGGCTACCTGGGCCGCGATCTTTCGGGTACAGGCTGGGGGTTAAAATGGGATTTCATCGTAATACATGAAAGCGGGCACGAATGGTTTGGTAACAACATTACATCTAAAGACCTGGCCGATATGTGGATCCACGAAAGTTTCACCAACTACTCCGAATCGTTATTTGTGGAAACCTTTTACGGCAAGCAAGCCGGCCAGGAATATGTACACGGCACCCGCATGGCTATCGCGAATGACAGGCCCATTGTTGGCGCTTACGGTGTAAACAAAGAAGGCTCGGGTGATATGTACTACAAAGGCGGCAACATGCTCAACATGATTCGCACTATTATTAATGACGATGAAAAATGGCGCAATATCCTGCGTGGCCTCAATAAAACTTTTTACCACCAAACTGTTACCTACAACCAGGTGGTTGATTACATCAGCAAACAGGCGGGCATGAACCTGGCACCGGTATTTGACCAGTACCTGCACTACAAAACCATCCCCATCCTCGAGGTCATGTTCCGTGAAGGCAAAGCCTATGCCCGCTGGACCAGCACCGATGCAAAAGACTTTGCCATGCCCGTTAAAGTGCGCGTAAAAGGCGGCGATTACAAATTTATTACGCCAACCAAACAATTCAAACCTATTGAGTTAGAAGGCGCCACTAAGGATAACATTGAAGTTGACACATTTAATTATTATATTGGGGTGTTGGTGGAGTAGATGTTAGTGAGTGGTTGATTAGGTTAGATTGGGTTGATTAAGTTGAATGAAGGTAGGTTGGGCGTTAGTTCTAACCATTCACCTAATCAACCCAATCAACCACTCACCTCAATTTTATTTTCCCTCTCCATGCAACCTCGCCAAATAACTTGCGTCATATAGCTACATAAGAGATAATTAAGATGAAAACATTAAGCAAAATATTACTGATTGCTGCTTTGATAACAGGTACTGCAGGCTATACAATTGCAAAAACAAATACCCCAACCGACGAGGTTACCCAAAACACAGAAGACCGCCACTTATCTGGTTTCACCTCGGTAAGCGTTGCCGGCTCGTTTGATGTGGTTATTACCCAGGGATCAACAGAATCTGTTAAGGTACAGGCTCCATCTGATGTTATCAGCCGCATTATTACCGAAGTGGAAGGTAACACCCTTAAAATTTACACCAAAAGCGATAACGACTGGCACTGGTTTGATGGCGGCCACAAAAAGATCATGATCTACGTTACGATTAAAGAAGTAAACGGTGTATCACTTTCAGGTTCGGGCGATGTATCATTCAGGGAAGGTTTGCGTGCAGGCTCTTTTAAACTGAAACTAACCGGATCTGGCGATGTAAGCGGCAAGCTTTGGGTTAAAAGCCTGGATGTGAACCTGGCAGGATCGGGCGATATCAAACTAAGCGGCACGGCCGATAATTCAAACATCAGCGTAGCCGGTTCAGGCGATTATACCGCAAGGGATTTAACAACCAATACCGCATCGGTACGTGTTGCAGGATCAGGCGATGCCAGGGTGAACGTAAGCCAAAAACTGGATGCATCAGTAGTAGGCTCGGGCGATGTATACTATACCGGCAGTGTAAAAAGTGTCAGCAGCTCTAAGATAGGAAGCGGCGATGTGAGCAGGATGTAAGGGCCTCACCCAACCCTCTCCAAAGGAGAGGGCTTTTTGATTTGCATGGAGAACTAAAAGAAAAAGCGATGAATTGAACTCATCGCTTTTTCTATTTTCAATATTGTTTTTTCCTCCCTCTCCTTTGGAGAGGGCCGGGGTGAGGCTTTAAAACCTCGTATAAAAAGCCAACTGCGCTACGTGGTTAATCGTGTAGGCTTCGGCTTGTTTAATGTATTGGTTAAGGTAGCCGGTTTCCACATCAATCATTTTATTGATACGGTATCCAACGGCTACATAGGCGCGGTTTTGGTCGAAAAAGTGCTTGTTTACTTTGTTTTTGTTTTGGATGTTTACAAATACTTCGTTCTGTAAGGCTACAAAGGGTCCTTGCGCGAAAACAGCCGAATCCTTTTTCAAAGGCACAATAGCCCGTGCAAAATATCTGAAGCGTTGTGCAAAATAATGATCGCTCTTGGTAGCGGCAGTGTTACCCAAAAAGCGCTGCTCCAAACGGAAACGGTGCGCCAGGTTTACATTTTTGCTCAGTTTATGGGTATAAGTATATTGCTGCCAAATGCGGTGTTCGGGGCGAAAGGTCTGGTCGCCGGCAGTGGTGCGGCCATAGGTGGCTATGTATGCATAACCCAAAGCGCCAACCTTGTTCTTGGCAAAGTAATAATTGGCCGATGGGCGCAGCAAAATATGCTTCAGGTAACTCAGCTCGTCATGTGAGCGTAGTTGGCCGTCGAACGAGTAACCCCAATTTTCGGATAGTTTTTGCGAGTGGAACACTGCTGCCCAACCCGAAAACTGGTTATCCTGCGCAAACAAACGGGCAGGTATAATTAACAATAAAGCGGCAAAAACTAATAACTTTTTCTTCAACTGCATAGATGTATATATTTTATAATAAAAAAAATTCAACCACTCACCTAATCAACCCAATCAACCACTCACTAATCTTTTATCCTGATCAATGTTTTGCGGCCCAAATCAACGGTGATCCTGAAAGCCTCCTGGTTACTCATCCTGAAACCCGGTGTTTGGTGAAAGCTTAAAATAAACTGACCTTTTACCCGGTTATATAAAAATGGTGTCCAGATGATATCCATCCGGTTATATGTTTTCTTCTCAAACCACGAATCGCCATAGGTAATTTCATGTCCCTGGCCTTTGTAAAATTCATCAAATAAGGCAAACTTGTGGTAGCTCAAATAAACATTGGCCACAAATCCTGCCGGCTTATGAAATCCGTCTATACCTCGCACCCGCTCTAATGACATCATACCCCCGGCTTCAACTGATAACGAATCTAAAAAGGTTTTATGACTAAAGTCTAACCCTAATCTTATTTGCCCGGCACCGTTATCCCTAATATTATCATTAGGAACGGCAATTTCGGCACCGGCATCATGCATCAGCATAAAGTAATGAGATACATAAAACGGCCCTTTAACCGATGGCTTGTACTTACCCGAAAATCCAAATAAAAACTGCTCCCTGTCGGTTTGGGTTTGGCGGCTTACCCAGTCAATCCAGCCGGTTTCGGTAAAATGTTCGTTATGCACCCGTGCCAGCAAGCCCTCAATATTAGGGCGATAGTAGCGCAGTGTATCGTTCAAAATAGCACGGGGATAATCGTCAAGCAAACCTTCGCGGGGGAAAGCACCGGCATAAAACAGCCAGCTTTTACCGGTAAAATTATAGTAGGCTACGGGGTTCACCTTTAAAAAGTAGGGTTTGGCGCCAAACTCGTGAATGCCATTGGCCCCAAAAACAAAATGGTTTAGGCTATCAATGTTCCAGCCTAAATCAAGCTCGGTACGCATGCCGCTATAGGTACGCGAACGTGGAATAAAAGCCTTGTATTCCCTATTATCCAAAAAGCCAAGGGCATTAAAATGAATATCAATGGTTTGTTCCTGGGCCAGGGCAGCTGTTGTAGTAATTATAGTGAAGATGGCGAATATGTAAATCTTTTTAATCATATCTTTTGATGTTGTAAATCAAGCGGTATTTAGCTAACGTAACATAAGGCGCAAAGGTATAATAAAAGCCTAAACACCTAAAACTACACCATCACCATTAAGTAATTTGATAAAATAATACACCAAATCTTCATACTTTAGCCGCGCTATAAATTACCTAAAAACAGCTCACATGCGTAAACCGATAGAAATTGTACTGAAGCCCCGCCTCATGGTACTTAATGCCATTAAAGACCTTAGCCCCGGGCAATTGAACCTGGTGCCCCAGGGATTTAACAACAACATTATCTGGAACGTAGCGCACATGATATCGGCACAACAGGGTATTTGTTATACCCGCGCCGGGTTGCCAATTGTTACCGCCGATAAATTTTATACCCCCTACCGCCCCGATACCAAACCAGTCGACTTTGTGGGTGCCGAAGATATAACTACCATCAAAGAGCTTTTCGTATCCACCATTGAACAACTGGAAACCGATCTGGATAACGGCATCTTTGGCAATTATGGTGCGTTCACCACCCGATATGGTGTCGAGCTTGATTCGATAGATACGGCGGTGGCATTTTTGCCTTTTCATGAGGGTTTGCATGCCGGCTATATCATGTCGCTGAAGAAGTTTATGCCGAAGGGGTAAAATAAAGGTATTCGGATTTATTTTTAATCCGGATACTCTTTATCGTAAAACACTGTTTTATTGCCGGCATCCTGTTTCTTCATCTTCCAGATAAAACCATCCAGTACATAGTGGGTAGATTGGGGTAAGGCCAGCAGGGGCACGATGAGCGCCAGCAACAAATCGCTGTTGATGGTGGGCAGGGTGGCAAAGGGTTTAAAAACCGAAGCATGTTCTTTCCACACCAGGCCATCCCACAGGCCTTCTTCAAAATAGGCAAACAGGATGAGCAGGCCCACAAAAGACAGTACACCATACCGGCTGAAGGTAATTTTAAGGAAAGTTGTTTTGGGCTTAGTCTCGCCGGTAAATTTCTTTTGCTCGTAAATCCATACCAGGGCCATGTAGGGAATGCCGTGAGAAACTACGTTGAGGGTGGTAAAAGCCATATCGCCGTTATAGTAAATGATGCCGAAATACCACGACAAAAAAGTGCCAAAAACCAATACATTTTTAGCAATATTAAACTGTTTGGTGATATTAAAAACCCAAATTTCTTTAACAAAATACAACAAGATGGTAAGCAGGTAAATCACCTTGCAAACCACCAGTATATAGTCAAAATGGAACAGCACAAAATCGCCATCGACAAACCAGTTGAAGTTTTTTTTGTAGCCGGTAAAATGCCAGTACAATAAGGGGTAAATGGTCGCGATGTAAATGGCCGCGTTATCAATATACCTGCACACCCAACCCTGCTTTTCATGGCGCGAGTAGATGCGCATAAAACCGTACTGTTGCCTGATGAAATGGAACACCGCCAGGTAGGCCAGTGCCCGCCAAAAATAAATGCCGCCTCCAACGTACAGCATCACCCCGCCTATGTAGCAAAACAGGGGGATGGCCAATAGTAAATGCCGCTGCTGCTTAAAAGATACCGGGTTAAAATAAGTACGGTAAAGCGTGCTGTACACATGGGCTACATCTATCATCACAATAAGTACCACCCAATATTGCACCGGCATCAGGCCCGAGTTTTTAAACTGCGCCGGGAACAGCGCCACAATAAGCAAAGCAATAAACGGAGGCGACAGGATAAAAATGCCATCCACAAGGCGGCTTCTTATCCAGGGCTGTTCCTGGTTATTATGCTGTAGTATGCTCATGTGCTAAAACCTGTTGTGCTGCCTTGATGCCCTGGTGAAATGCCTCCTCAAAAATAGATACCCCGCTCAGGTCGGTATGCGCAAAAAATACCTGGTTGTTGATGGGTAGGCGCCCCTGTTGCCTGTTATCGCCCCAGATATAATTGACCGATGGGCTGATCATGCCGTGGCCCCACAGCCAAAACTCTACCTGTTCAATATACTCCGTTATGCCGGGGTGCATTTGTTCCATTTCGGGTACCACAATATCCATCCATTGCTCATAGGTGCGGGTGTATGCTGCAAGCCGCGCAATGCGGGGTTCTTTATCGCAAAGGGGCAAATAATAGGTAAGCACCTTTTGCTGTTCTACCAGTTTAATATCCTGCTGGTTGGCGTTTACATACCCTACCGATGCCGTGTTGTAGGCTACATTATCCCAGCACAGCACCATGCCTTTGGCTGCCGAGGGCAATTTATTAACCGTAATATTGGCAATAAGCCATGGCGAATAATGCAGCTTACTCACGTCAAACCCTGGCCTGGCAGTATTTTTTAACAGCTTTTGGTTAACATACTGCGGCGATGCCATGATCACCTTATCTGCATAAATAACTGCGGATGTATTTTTTTTGAGGTCGAGCACCTTTACCGCAACCTTACCGCCTGCCATTATCTGAACATCATAAGCCAGGCGCCCTGTTTTTATATGGTCTTTTACGGTTTCGCGCAGGCGTTTCATAAGCCAGCCGTTACCCTCGGGCCAGGTAATTACCGCGTTTGGATCGGCGTTGGATGCTGTGCCTTTGCGGGCCGAAAAATAGTGCAGCCCCGCCCAGGCGCTTACGTTTTGGGCCGGTGTGCCATAATCGTCCTTACAGCAATAGTTTAAATACCAGAGCAGGTAAGGCGAATTGAAGCCGTTATCTTTCAAATATTCGTTAAACGATATCCTGTCCAGCTTCCGGTAGGCGTCATCGGTCGAACTATTGTCCAAAGGGATATCAAAGGCATACTTACCATCGTTGCCTTTTGCGTTTTTCAGCTGGGTAACCAGGGCAAAAAAGCGGATGATCTGTTTGCGGTCATTATCAGTCACACCAAAATCGGGTACTATCCCCTCCTGCCAGTGGCCGTTTATCAGCAGCCGTTCTTCAGGGTCAAAGCACAGGTAAAACTCGTTGTAAAAGGGCAGTCCTTTTTCGTCAAAATGGGTAATTACCTGGTGCTCTTGCAAAAAGTCAACCAGCAGCTTATCTCCGTTATTTACAATGGGGATATAATGCGCACCCAAGGGATACGCCGATACTTCATTCGTTCCGAAGTAAGCATTACCGCCAACATGATCTTCCAGCTCCAGTAACTTAAAATCTGTTTCGCCCTGCTTTAACAGCCACCTTGCGGCTGATAGGCCCGAAATACCGCTGCCGATAATCAATGTTTTAACCGTTTGCTGTGTGGTGGGTGCCGGCATAGGTAGTTTATCACGCAGGGCATGGCCGGCTTTGGCATTGGGGCCGGCCAATTTGCCTTTTATATGGGCGTACTCCGGTTTGCCACCGCTTAGCCTGCGGATGCAGCCATTAAGTAATATGGCCCCGGTAACCAAACCCGCCTGTAAAATAAACCCGCGGCGACTGGTCGGCTTCATCCCGCTGCTGCGGCTATAAAACGGTCGACCACTCATCCTCAAAATATTTTACCAGTATCTGGTTGTTCAGTTTGTTAACCTGCGCCGGTACCCTGGCCATATCCGCCGGAAAATATAACATCTGCTCCAAACAGGCTTTCGATATAAAACGCAGGCCCGGCAAATAATGGTCGGGCACTTTGTATGCAGGCTTGGTCATGGCCATAATATAGCCCCACTCGCCAAACGAGGGCACATAGTTATGGTAAGGCACAGTATGCAGCCCAACTGATTGCAGGGTTTTCTCCACCGTCCAATATGATTTTGGCGCTACATAGGGCGATGTGGATTGTATTACCATAATGCCATCGGGATTAAGCAAATGCTTTACAATGGCATAAAAAGTATTGGTATATAGTTTACCAACCGAGTAATTGGACGGATCGGGAAAATCAATAATAATGGCATCGTAGGTTTTGTGCTGCGCCCTGGCCCATGAAAAGGCGTCGGCATTCATTACGGTTACTTTAGGCGATAATAACGACCGGCGGTTCAGCTTGAGCAACATATCATTGGTACGGAACAGTTTGGTCATTTCCTTATCCAAATCAACCAGGGTAACGGTTTCAATCTGCGGATATTTTAAAATTTCGCGTACGGCCAGTCCGTCGCCGCCTCCCATCACCAAAATATTTTTGGCATCGGGCAGGGCCTGTAATACAGGGTGAATCAATGCCTCGTGATAGCGGTACTCATCAACCGAACTAAATTGCAGGTTGCCGTTTAAAAACAAGCGCAGGTCGCGGCCTTTTTTGGTGATGATGATACGCTGGTATGGCGTACTTTTCGAAAAAATAATGGTATCGCTATACGTTAAACTTTCCGAGAAACTGGTAATGGTATTGGCATACACAAAACCAACCAACAAGGCCAGCATACTGATGATGGATGCGCTTTGCAAATATCTGGCCCCCTTAATTTCGTGCCTGAAATTGATACAGGTTATTAAAGCCACCAGTACATTCAGCATACCAAACATGTAGGCCGTGCGCACCAAACCCAGGTACGGGATAAGCAACAGCGGGAATACCAGCGAGGCTATTAAAGCGCCGATATAATCAAACGTAAATACTTTTGATACCAGGTCTTTAAACTCAAACCGGTCCTGCAAAATGCGCATCAGCAAAGGGATCTCTAAACCGACAAGGATCCCGGTAAACGATATCAGCCCGTATAAAATAATGCGGAACGAGCTTACGCTTTCAAACACCAGGAACAGGATAGATGAGCTTGTACCGCCCACCAGGCCAACCAGTATTTCGATACGGATAAACCAGGCCAGCAGGTTTTTATCAAAGTATTTTGATACCCAGGAGCCCAGCCCCATCGAGAACAGGTAAACGCCGATAATGGTAGAAAACTGGGTAACCGAATCGCCCAGCAGGTAGCTGGCCAGCGTGCCTGCTATCAACTCATAAATAAGCCCGCAGGTAGCAATAATAAAAACCGATACGAGTAAAAGAACGGGAAGTTTTTTGTTCATGACTGTTATTTATGATAAAACCTAACCCCGTAACCCGAGTGCGCTACGGTGCCATTATAGCTGGCATTGCGCTGCACATCGTTACTTTGCCAAAAGGCCAGGCCATCAAAAGCGGCGTATGAATAATAGCCTACAATGGCCGCCACAATGGCTATGTATATTGCATTTGATTTTATGATTCCCGTTTTCATTATTCGTCATCTTTTTGATAGGGTGAAAAATCGCTGTTCATCCAGCGGTTTGTTTCAAATTTGCGCATCCGGTACCAGCAGTATAAAGGATAAAGGCAAAGCAGGAACAAGGTAACCAATACATTGCGCCAAAGTGTAACACTTTCGGTAACCTTAATAAACAGCGATGAAACATACCTTGTGCCGGCATAAGGATAAATGTTGATATGGTATTTACCGGCAGGAATTTCTGACAAAAGCACCGTTTGTGTATATGACCCTTCCGACCAGCTTTCGCCATCCTCATATCCATGATAGTACTCAATATCTTTTGATATGCTCCAGGTTTGGTTGTCCTTTTCGCTTACCAACTCAACCGTTGCCGATAACCAGTTGTTATCAACCTCCGAGTTCAACTCAAACTCTAAAGGTACAGGCCCATCAGGTATTGTAAATGTGGGTGTTTTAAAAGGCTTAAACTCATAATTGCCGTTAGCATCAGGAGCGAAGGCGTTTAAGGAATCAACCGGCGCAGTTGCCGCAGAATTTTTTAAAGAATCAAGCGCGGTTCTTACATGCTTTGATGTATCCTGTACAGGGGGCGGCATGGCCAATGCATAAGTATCAGATAGTAATACCTTTTCGGGCCTTAGCCAGATAACAGAAAGTTGCACCAGCAGGAACACTAATGCCGCAATACCGCTTATTTTATAAGCAGCCAGCCACATGGCTTTGTGTTTTGATGGCTGGTTTGCACCGATGCCAATTTTTTCGGGAAAGCTTTCAACGGGTATATTAAAAGCCGCCGCTATTTCCGCCTCTTCCAGGTATTCGCCCAGGTACCAATCGGTAACATACTTTTTGATGTTTTCCTCGCTGGTGAGCATATAAGGCGGATCTATGAACTCTTTAGCCCTTAATTTTTCAGCGGATATATCCCAGTCGAATTCACCTATCATGGCCGTTATAACCGGGCTGTAAGCGTTATATTTAAGATAGGTATTACCTTCATATTCGGCCTCGTTGCCATAAATGCAATTTACACTTGCCAAATCGGGGTAAAAATTGGCGCCGGCTATCAGGCTCCAGTGGCCATCATACTCCGATAAAAAGGCATAGCCTTTGGCGTAGTTGTATAGCATGTATTCGCGCCACTCGTACCTGGTTGCCCCCTCCTTCTTTTCCATGTAAGCAATCAGTTTGTACTCCACACCTTTTAATGTACCTGTAGTGCCTAAAGGCATAACAGGCTTAAATTTTAAAACGTGAATTTTCTCCTCAACATAAGGCCTGCCTGCATCATTAAAAAGCAGGTAAGACCGGCATTGAGAACAAACTACAGCTTCGCAGCCCATCTGATCATAAAGCGTAATACTGTGCTGGCAACCAGGGCAGGTTATTTCGCTCGAAAAAGGGAATGCTTTGGGGTTTAGTGTAGCTGCCATATTACCTTTTTACTTCGTTTTGCCGTATCTCCACGCCTTCAAAAAAAGCGATAACACCCTGGTAAATAGCGCGTGCCTTATCGTCGTTTTCTTTTTGATAGTTGGATAAAAACACATCAAAAGTGGCCATACCATACTCGGGCCAGGTATGGATAGACATATGCGACTCGGTTAAGCATACTACAGCGGTAAATCCACCGCCATCAAAATCGTGGTAAACTTCGCCAACTTTGGCTAACTGATAGGTATCGATGAGCTGATCAAACAACTGCCTGCAGGCCGCACTTGATTGTAACAGGTTAGGTTTATCGGTACTGAATTCAGATAATAAATGTAATCCGGGTTTATAAGGCATCAAGGTTATTCATTTTCGGGAATAAATATATAAAATTTATTTGACGGGAACGGGGTAGGTTTTTAATTGGTGAGGGGGATAAAAGTAAGTCGATGGCACCCTGGCATTGCTGCGCCCGATAGGGTTTGGATAATGGTAAAATTTCACAAATGGCAATCATAGTGAGCCCATGCAAACCCCGGCGGGTAAGGCCTCCTGCAATGCTATTAAGTTAAGAGAAGCAGAAGTGAAAAATAATATCGAACACCGAAGTTTTCCCTTCATTATTCGGTGTTCGATATTAAATCGACCTTAATTCGTTATCTCTTTGCGCGAAAAGATTTCTTATCGCCTTTATTTTACAGCTTCGGCAATGGCCTCAAAGTTTGGCAGGTCTGTAGCTACTTCCAACACTTCGGCGTAAATGATATTTTGCTCTTCGTCGATAACAAATGCGGCACGTTTTGAAACACCTTTCAGGCCCATCACAAAATCGGCATAAATGGCTTCGTAAGCGGTAGATACTTCCTTGTTAAAGTCTGACAACAAATCAAACTGGTAACCATTTTCTTCTTTAAACTTAGCCAGCGAAAAAGGCGAATCAACAGAGATGCCCAGTATGGTAGCGTTTAACCCATCATAATAGCCAAAGCTATCGCGCATGGTGCACAATTGCGTGGTACAAACGCCGGTGAATGCCAAAGGAAAAAAATGTAATACCACTTTACGGCCCTTAAAATCGGCCAGTGATACGGTTTTTAATGCTGATGATACTAATGTAAATTGTGGTGCCGCCTGGCCTGGTTGTAATGACATAATGGGATTTGTTTTATACTGCAAATGAATGATAATTAAACTATAATCAGCATAATTGAAAGGTAAAAATATTAGTCTATTTTAATATTATCTACCATTGCAAACACTCATAATTTCGTTAAATTTAATGGCTAAACCTACTCTATGAAACATAAATTTCCCCTATTGTTATTACTGATGCTATTTACTTGTATAGCTTATGCCCAAAAAACAAAAGCCAAGAATAATTTTATACTAAAAGGTAGCACTACCGACCGTAAAACCCATACTGTATGGTTAACATATACTATTGGAAACCAAAGACTAAAGCGTAAAGCTTTTGTAAAAAAAGGTTCTTTTTCTTTCACCGGCTTTATCCCCAGTCCGCTTTATGCCGAATTTTATTTTAATAGCAAGCCGCTTTCAAATCACGACTGGGGTATAAATGAAGTGTTTTTAACTCCGGGGAATATGACCATTGCACTTACAGGCGATAGTACTACCAATGCTGTAATTACAGGGTCGGCCATGCAGGACGATTGGTTTAAAATAGAAAAACAAAAGCAATATATAAAAAAAGCTAAATATGAAATAAACGGAAAAATGAATGAAATATCAAGAGTTGGCAATACTCCACAAAATCATGCTGCTGTGATGAAGCTGGGTAGCAAACTTGATAAATATAATCGACAGGAAATCGAAATAGACTATAAGTTTATTACCAAAAATCCATCCTCGTATCTAAGTCCATACTTAACCAATTATCACTTTAATGGTATACAAGAGTTGCCGCTTGACTCTGCAACTACTTTCTATAATTCATTTACCGATTCTGTAAAAAACAGCGTTGCAGGTAAAGCCTTGTGCAAAACCATCTCAAAGCACGCAGTTTCGGCACGCGGAGGTATAGCGCCGGCATTTGCCAGGAAAGATGTAGGAGGAAAAACGCTCGATCTGAAATCATTCAGAGGTAAAAACTATGTTTTGCTTTATTTTTGGGCCAGTTTTAGTTTGTATAAAAGTAACGAGGCAACTCACCTGTTAAACCTATATAAAAAATACCATCCTGGTGGATTGGAGATAATAGGCATATCCCTGAACGATAATAATAAAGATTGGAAGAGAGCTATCCAGGAAAATGGATTAGGAAAATGGCATAACATATTAACAAAATATAATGATGGCTTACAGGACCAATACAACGTTACGGGTATGCCGCCCACAGTATTAATTTTGATTGATAAAAAGGGAAATGTTACAGGCCGATATTTGGGCGATCATCCAGCATGGGAAACAAGAGGTGATTGTGATGGTTACATAGATATGCTTGATAAAAAACTTATCGAAGTTTTCGGCAAGTAACACTTAGCATCAGGCGACCTATAATGGTATTTAACTTAGTTTAACTTTATTTAACAACCAGGTATATGAGTTGTTACCAACCATGGTAAGCAAATAAAACCCACCTGCCATACTTAAAAACTTTATTAAAACCGCTTTCCGCAGCCTGTTAAAAACAAAGGATTTTACCAACATTAACATTTTACGGCTGGTCCTGGGGCTGGCAAATTGCCTGCTCATTGTGTTTTACGTGGTTGATGAATCAAGCTACGACAGGTTTAATACCCAAGCCAACCGAATTTACCGTGTAAATATGGATTTAAAATACGGCAGCAACTTGGCTTCATTCGCTATTACCCCACCCGAGCTGGCGGCTACTTTGACTACTGTCCTGTCAGGGTCCTTTTTCAAAGCGACCCTGACGGGACGGGATTTAACAGAACTATGACAAAAGAACACAGTCCGAATATTATTTAGTCAACTTCAGACCTATCAAGCGGTGGTTCCAAAAGAAAATTTCTCCATGCCTCAGTAATTTCTTTGGAATCAGTAGTGGGGATTCTTGGCCAATCATAGCCGGCGCGATTATCATAAAAAACGGTTTCAGTACGCGTAATCTCTATTTGAATTGTTGGAGAGCCATTCTCTCTCAAACCGGAAACACCATTTAATACGTCATAAATGTCCGGAAGTAGACGCTGATCTATTTTATCAGGCTTAATCCAACACATCAGAAAAACGCCCAACGAAAATATATTAACATCTACCACTTTGTGTATTTCCTTACCAAATTGCCCCCTCTCAACGATGACGTTTTCAAATTTAATCCCGTATCGATTTTTTATTGCTTTATTCATGGTACTTTCATTAAGGTTCCCATTTGGGGTTTTAATTTAGAATTATTTTACAAAAATCAGCCTATTTTCCTTTGCCTCCTTGAATAACTAAATATTTAGTTATAGCTTTATCCTATCAACCAATAAAGCTATGATCAGGAATTACCTCAAAACCGCATTCCGTTCCCTATTAAAAAACAAGGGTTTTACTTTTATCAATATTTTAGGGCTGGCACTGGGCCTGGCAACCTGCCTGCTCATTGTGTTGTACGTGGTTGATGAGTTGAGTTACGACAGGTACAACACCAAATATGAACGCATTTACCGGGTAAACACCGATTTAAAATATGGCGGCGTTGTAACTTCATTTGCTATTGCTGCGCCTCCTGTGGGCGATGCTTTAAGAAGCAATTTCCCTGAGGTTGAAAACGCGGTAAGGATTTCGCCAGCATTAAATATCCGCTTTAAAAAAGGCAGCCAGGATATTGCCGAAGATAAAGTGATCTATTGCGACCCATCCCTGTTTTCGATATTTACCCTGCCCATGATTAATGGCGACCCGAAAACCGCGCTTAATGATCCTAACGCTATTGTACTTACCGAATCGTCGGCCATCAAATACTTTAACAAAACCGACGTGGTGGGCCAAACACTCACCATTAATACAGATAGCATCCCGCATAAAATAACCGGGGTTGTTAAAGATGTACCGGTGCAATCGCATTTTACGGCCGGTTTCTTCCTGTCAATTTTGTCGCAGGAGTCATCGCGCGACAAAACTTTTAACCACTTTAGTTTCGGCACCTATATTATGCTGAAGCCAGGTGCAAGCCCTACCCGCCTCGAGGACAAGCTGCCTGCCCTGATGCGCCAATGGCTTAACGGCAGTATGAACATGGATAAATTTGAAAAAGGCGGTAACTATATCCGGCTGAATTTAACGCCGCTAAAAGACATACACCTGCAATCAAACCGCCAGCGCGAGCTGGGGCCAAACGGCAACATTCAGTATGTATATATATTCTCAGCCATTGCATTGTTTATATTGGTGCTGGCCTGTATCAACTTTATGAACCTTTCAACCGCCCGTGCTGCCAACCGTGCCCGCGAAGTTGGGGTGCGCAAAGTACTGGGCTCCTCGCGCTGGGCGCTCATCGTACAGTTCCTGTCCGAATCATTTATTGTTACCCTGGCAGCTACCATTTTGGCGGTGTTAGTGGCATGGACGTTGTTACCTGCATTTAACCAGCTGGCCGGGAAACAGATAACGATAAGCACGCAACTGGTTAGCTGGCTGGTGCCTGCTTTGGCGATTATTATCGTTATTGTTGGTATTGTTTCCGGCTCGTACCCCGCCTTTTTCCTGTCGGCCTTTCATCCTGCCCATGTTTTAAAGGGTAAAATATCAACCGGTTTTAAAGGAGGTATGCTGCGCAGTTTTTTGGTGGTATTCCAGTTTTCGATATCCATTTTCCTGGTCATTGGCACCATGGTAGTTTACAACCAACTCAGGTATATCCAAAATAAAGACCTTGGCTTTAACCGTGACCAGTTACTACTGGTAAAAAATGTAAACGCCTTAAACAATCCGCAGTTGCTAAAACAGCAGGTAAAGCAATTACCTGGCGTGGTTAATGCCACACTTAGCGCCTACTACCCTACCAACACCACCCACTTCCCAAACAGCATCAGCAGCGAACATAAAAGCGGCTTGATGGCCGAATATTGGTCGGTTGATGAAGATTACCTGCATACAATGGGCATGCACCTGTTAACAGGCCGCGGATTTTCGGGCCAGTTCCGTTCCGACTCATCGGGTATGGTTATTAACCAAACGGCTGCCAATATGCTGGGCTTTAATAACAATGCCTTAAACAAAACGCTTACTACCGGGCAGGGGCCAAATGCCAGAACATATCATGTTATTGGTGTGGTAAAAGATTTCAACTTCAGTTCGTTAAGGGATAATATCAGTCCGCTGGTTATGGTGATGGACCAGGATTGGCGGCAGTTGCTTTGCGTTAAAGTGAATACCAAAAACCTGCCGCTTTTTTTAAACCAGGCAGCGCATGAGTGGAAAAAGCTTGCCCCAAACCAGCAATTTGAATACTCATTTATGGATGCCGATTTTGACGCCCTTTACCGCACCGAGCAGCGCATGGGGACCCTGTTCGCAGTATTTACCACCCTTGCCATTATGATAGCCTGCCTGGGTTTATTTGGCCTTGCGGCTTATGCCGCCAGCCAGCGTAACCGCGAAATAGGCATCCGCAAAATATTAGGTGCCGGGGTATTCAGTTTGGTAACCATGCTATCAAAAGATTTCATCAAACTGGTACTCATAGCCATTGCTATTGCCACACCATTAGCCTGGCTGGTAATGCAAAAATGGCTGCAGGGTTATGCTTACCGGCAAAACATCCAATGGTGGGTATTTGTGGTTACCGCGCTGGCGGCTGTTGTAATTGCCATGATAACCGTGAGCTTTCAATCTATCAAAACAGCAATAGCTAATCCTGTGGATAGTTTGAAGGAGGAGGGTTAGTTCATTGGTTCGGTTAGTTCATTGGTTCACTGGTTCATCAGTTCATTGGTGAAAAGCTGGCGAAACTTTGCGGGATATAACATCGGCGGGGTGAGTCGTCGCCAGCGTTCCGCCAAACACTTCATTAAAGTCAACCTGCCCTTACGACCCTACAACTTTAATCCCCTGATTATCTCGTCCGTAGGGTTACCTAAATGGCATTTTTGGTATCAATAGTAACCAAAAAACAAATTAACATCATGAAAACAAAAATTTTTACTGCCCTTGCGGCGGGAGTATTGCTGCTGGGCGCTTGTAAGGGAGGCAGGTCGGGAAATTACGAGGCTGTTAACAGCAGCGGCGCCGATTCGGCTAAGTCAGATAAAGAAACGATGGTCGATACTTCCCTATTTGTACAACCCAAGCTTGTAAAATCGGCCGATATGCGTTTCAAAGTAAAAAACGTACAGCAAACGGCCGAAAAAATAACAGCACTGACGGTTAAACACAACGGCATGGTAATGCATCATCAAATGGAGTCATCGGCCCAGGGTAGCCAGGATTACCGCATCAGTGGCGACTCTGTACGCAGGGTATCGGCATTCAATACCAACGAAGATATGACCATTAAAGTCCCCTCAGATAAGCTGGAGGATTTTATGTACCAGGTGGCCCATATGGGTACGCATGTTGCCCTCAGCAAAATGGATATTGAAGATAAATCGCTCGATTACTTATCTGCAAAACTAAAACTGAAGAGCCGTAAAGAATTGGTAGATCAACAAAAGAAAGGCAAGGTGACCATCAAAAATCCACTGAATGTATTATTGTTAAAGGATGATATGGTAGATGGGCAAATTGATAACCTTAAAATAGATGCTGCCGTTAAGTTCAGCGTAATTAACCTTAACTTTTATGAAAGCAATACCATCATCCAGGAAACCATCGCCAATGATGATCCGGCCGCATATCAGCTTCCCTTCGGCAAACGCCTGTACAATTCCCTGGCTTATGGCTGGTTTATGTTTACCGAGTTAATTTTAGCGCTTACCAATCTTTGGGTATTTGTTTTAGTCGCGATAGGCATATGGATGTTATTCAGATATTATAAAAGAAAACACCCGGCTTTTTTAGGTGCGATAAAACCCTGAGTAGTATTTTCATTCCTTTCGGGAACGTTGACGAAGGGTATTGAAAATGGTTTGGAGCAGATTATGGTTAGATAATACCCATGAGCGGGTGAGTCTTTAACCAACGCCCAGCTAATCATCATAACTTACTGATTTTCTTAAACATAAGGGTCACCTAAATACCCTTTTTGGTATCAATAGTAACCAAAAAACAAATTAACATCATGAAAACAAAAATTTTTACTGCCCTCGCGGCGGGAGTATTGCTGCTGGGCGCTTGTAAGGGATCTGGCGGAAGTTACGACAACGAAAAAAGCACTAATAGCGCAGATACGGTCAGCGCATCGCCTGCTGCAGTTGCGGCCCAAACCGACAAACTTGACGATGCTAAGCTGGTTAAAACGGCCGATATGCGTGTAAAAGTAAAAGATGTTGGCAAAGCCACAGAAACGGTTACCGCCTTAACTGCAAAATATGGGGGCATGGTAATCCATCACCAAATGCAAACAACAAATGAAGGCAGCCAGGACCTTAGCGTCGGTAATGATTCTGTGATGCACATTTCTTCGTTCAGCAGCGTTGCCGATATGACAGTCAACGTTCCTCCAAATCACCTGGAAGATTTCATGAACCAGGTTGCCCAGATAGGGCTATATGTGGAGAACAGGAAAATGAACATCGAAGATAAATCTCTTGATTACTTGTCATCAAAGCTTAAGCGCGAAAACAGGGAAAATGCGGTGAAGCAGGAGGCTAACACCGGTGAAAAGATCGACCCGGAAAAACAACTCACGGCTAAAGATGACATTGTCGACAGAAAAATTGCTAACCTTAAAACAGACCAGGATGTAAAGTTTAGTACCGTAATATTAAGTTTTTACCAAAGCAGAACGGTATTAAAAGAGGTATTACCAAGTAATGATGCATCAGCATATCAGCTGCCTGCTTCTAAACGTTTGGTTAGCGCATTAATTTATGGATGGTCGCTTTTTATCAATCTGGCCGTTGGTTTCGCCAATATCTGGGTCTTCATTTTAGCAGCCATCGGCTTGTGGCTATTGTACAGGTATTATAAACGAAAACACCCGGCATTTTTCGGCACTATAAAATCATAAAAATTTAGTAGCATTTTCGGTAAACATTTCTATTTTTGCGGTACAAAAAATATCGGTATCATGGAGTCAATGGAAAACGCTAACGCAGAGAAACATTACAAACTATTAGTTGTCGCAATCATCATAGGCATTTTTGGTGTATTTATCCGTTTTGCAGGCGATGAAAACTCAGCTTATTTCTCATGGATAGCCAACGCAGCATTGTTAATTGGTACCCTGATAGCTTTAAAAGCTGTTTTCGCAATAATGAAGTAAAGCCCCCCGGCCCCCTGAAGGGGGAGTTTGGGAAATCATATTATAAAAGCCCTGTCCATTTTGGTCGGGGCTTTTTTGGTTCAAAGCATTACGTTTAAAATTATTTTGATCAAAAACAAAATGTCATTTCGACGAACCTAAAGGGGTTTGCGCGCAGGGGGTGAGGAGAAATCTTTTACGCCCTGCAATCAAGGTAGACCGTCGGATTCCAGGGCGTAAAAGATTTCTCTTTCGCGCTCCCCGCAACTCCCCCCGCGTGCTCTATCGAAATGACATTTTTATCTGATAAAAGCAAGTCAAAAGCTTCCTCTTCAGGGGGCTGGGGGGACCTACTTCGGCCTATACTTTGATTCATTTAATATTTTCTGCGCATCCTTATTGGCCATCAGCTGTTGCAGGGTAACTTCGGGATGTTTATCCATATAGGCACGTACAATTTGCCAGCCCGTCCATACGGCAAGTTTGGGGGCCGATTCATTGCGTTCGCCAAGGCCGGGAGTGAAAGGAGCTTCGGTAAGGTATTTTTGAATTTTGGGATAGTCGGTTTCATACAACAGGTTCTCGTCCAAAAAGTAAGCCCATATCTTCGGCTCAAAATCGGTACACCATTTTAGCTGGTCGCGGGTGTAGCTTATTTTCAGGGTATCGCCGGCATTGGGCAAAATTTTGTCCATAAAATACATGATTTTGCCGTTGTAAATCATTTTTGTTAAAAGTGATTTATCGTCATCACTCTCGGGGAACATATCTTCGCGGGCAATGCCTTCAACCACGCGTGGTGTAATATTTTCGGGCGTAAAGTGCCTTGATAAATAATGCGGGAACGCGCTGGTGATGGAAGGATAAAATCGCGAATTGGCGCCCAAAAACAAATCGAGCCCGATAGCAAAATACCCATCGCCTATAGATGTTTGCGCCTGGAAGCCCGAAAAGTAGCTGTAAACCCTTGGAATCCTTTTTTGCGGATAATAATATTTAATATGCTTAAATGCATCGGTAAGTTCGGCTTCCTGCTTATCCAGTTTGGGGTAAGTAGCCTCCACATCGTGCCTCAGGTCGTTATAGGCTTTGTTGGCAAACACGTTGCGCAGGGTTTTAAAATATGCGGTATCCCTAATGCTGCCCACCGGTAAAATACGCTCAATAAAATCCTGGTAAAATACTTTATACTTATTATGCAGGTGAATAGCCTGCTGCGCCATGGGCTGGGTGCGCATGGCGTCAAAATCCTGGTCAAAGCGTTCAATCTTCACCTCAAGGTCAATATTACTTACATCAACCTTTTTGTTGCGCCCGCAGGCCGACAATATCAGACCGATAAAAAAAATTAAGTAAATTTGTTTTGCTTTATACCGGGTAGTTATCATATTTATCCTTTGAGCAAAAATAATTTTTATTTGCATTAATACGTTACTATACCATCCATGAAAATTGCATTAGCCCAGCTTAACTATCATATAGGTAACTTCGAATCGAACACGGCCAAAATAATTGACCATATACTAAAAGCAAAGCAAAACGGCGCCGACCTGGTGGTTTTTGCCGAATTATGCGTGTGCGGCTATCCGGCCCGTGATTTCCTGGAATTTGACGAGTTTATTGGCCTGTGCGAAGAATCGGCAAAAAAAATAGCTGGGGTATGTATTGATATAGCCTGTATTATTGGCCTGCCAACATTTAATAATAAAACCGAGGGCAAGGATTTAAATAATTCGGCCTATTTTATTGAAGATGGTAAGGTTAAAGCCGTAGTAAATAAAGCGCTATTGCCCAATTATGATGTATTTGACGAATATCGCTATTTTGAACCATCAACCGATTTTAACTGTATTGAATTTAAAGGCAAAAAAATAGCGCTTACCATTTGTGAAGACTTGTGGAACACGATTGAAAACCCATTATACATCACCCGCCCTATGGATATTCTGATCCATCAGCAGCCTGATGTAATGATTAATATCGCGGCATCGCCATTTGCCTATAACCATGATGAAACGCGGATTGCTATTTTAAGCGATAACGCCAGCCGTTACAAGCTGCCCCTTTTATATATCAATAATATAGGCGCACAAACCGAACTGATTTTTGACGGCGGATCGCTGGTGTTTGATAATGCGGGCACGCTGATAGATGAAATGCCTTATTTTGAAGAAAGCACGGCTTACTATACCCTTAATGATGATAATACCATCAGCTTTGAGCATCCAACAACCATGAAAACAGATAGGCCTGGCGATATTGAACAAATTCACCAGGGCATTGTATTAGGCATCCGCGATTATTTTTATAAATCGGGCTTTAAGCAGGCTATTTTAGGCCTGTCTGGCGGTATCGATTCAGCCGTGGTTTGCGCACTTGCTGCCGAGGCATTAGGCGCTCAAAATGTAATGGCTGTTTTGCTGCCATCCCGTTTTTCAACCGATCATTCGCTGAAAGACGCCGAAGACCTGGTGGCTAACCTGGGTTGTAAAAGCGAGACCATCGCCATAAAGGATATTACCCAGGCTATAGAAACATCGCTGCACCCGCAGTTTAAAAACCTTCCGTTTAACATTGCCGAAGAGAATATCCAATCGCGCAGCAGGGCTATATTGTTAATGGCCATGTGCAATAAGTTTGGCTATATACTACTTAATACCAGCAATAAAAGCGAAGCAGCTGTGGGCTACGGTACTTTATACGGCGATATGTGCGGCGGCATTTCTGTTATAGGCGATGTATACAAAACCCAGGTATTTGCCCTGGCCCGCCATATTAATAAAGATAAAGAGATCATCCCGATAAACTCCATCGTAAAACCGCCATCGGCCGAGTTAAGGCCCGATCAAAAGGATACAGATTCGCTGCCAGAATACGACATACTGGATAAGATATTGGAAGAATATATTGAATACCGCCGCTCATCTGCCGAGATCATTAAAATGGGTTACGATGAAGCAACCGTTCGAAGGGTGATCAAGCTCACCAACTCCGCCGAACATAAGCGCTACCAAACCCCGCCGATATTACGGGTATCGCCCAAGGCGTTTGGCATGGGCCGCAGAATGCCGATAGTAGGGAAATATCTTTCCTGATATAGTATCAAGTAGTTAGTATCAAGTATCAAGACAGCTGCGGATTAATTTAAAAGCCCTTTGTTTGAAAGTCAAAAATCTTGATACTTGATACTAAATACTTGATACTAAAAATGCTATATTTCAAGCCTATGAATAAGCGATACGCCGCGATATGTACTTCTTTTTTTCTGCTGTGTATTGCAGTTCAAACATTTGCCCAGCAACCGCTGGTTAGCGATGCAAAAAAAGCCGAATTAAGCAGCTTTTCTTCGCAATTGAGGAGTACATTCATTGTAAATAAGCAACAGGCCCTTTCATTGGCGGCGCAAAAAGGCTGGCCGGTTACACGCCGGTCGCGCAATGGCAACCACGTGTTTTTACAGGGCGTAAACAGCCTTGGTTTTCCTATATATCTTACCACGCACAACAATACAACGGCCGCGGCTACAACAGGAACCAACGCCGTACAGCCAGGCGGCTCATTAGGGTTAAATCTTTCAGGATCGGGCAGCAACCTTGTTGGTAAACTGGCCATTTGGGATGGCGGTTCGGTTTATACCGCGCACCAGGAATTTGCGGGCAAAGCCATCACCATAAAAGATGGCGCTTCGGTGCTTGACCATACTACGCATGTGGCCGGCACCATGATTGCCAAAGGTGTTTACGCACCGGCAAAAGGTATGGCGTTTAACGCCAGCAGCCTGTTATCATGGGATTTTGATAACGATGTAGCTGAAATGAGCGGCGCGGCAGCAGGCTTGTTATTATCAAACCATTCTTATGGCGATGTTGCCGGTTGGGATTACAACAGCGATGCCAGCCGCTGGGAGTGGTACGGCTTGCCGGGCGATACCGTTGATTACACTTTTGGGTTTTACGATACCCGTGCCCAATCATGGGATAAAATAGCCTACACGGCCCCCTATTATCTTATTGTAGAATCAGCAGGTAACAGCAGGGCCAGCAACGGGCCGGCCATAGGTACAACCTACTACGGCTACCGCAGCCGCACCGATCAAACCATTGTAAACAAAGGCGCCCGCCCCACAACCATAAGCGACAACAGCGGCTATGACATCATCAGCACTACAGGCAACGCTAAAAACACACTGACGGTTGGCGCGGTAAATCCGCTGCCATCGGGCCCTACCAACAGGAGCGACGTGAGTATTGCCTATTTTAGCAGCTGGGGCCCTACGGATGATGGCCGCATTAAGCCGGATATTGTGGGCGATGGGGTTAATGTAACTTCGGTTGGGATAGACAACCCTACATCGTACCTTACCTTATCGGGCACCTCAATGGCTGCACCAAATATCACCGGCTCGTTGTATTTGTTGCAGGAGTATTATTCGCAAAAAAACAGCGGAAGTTTCATGAAGTCGGCCACGCTGAAAGGGCTGGTTTGCCATACCGCTTTTGATGCCGGCAACGTTGGGCCCGATTATATTTACGGTTGGGGATTGCTTGATATGCCAAGAGCAGCACAGGCCATTACCGACAATGGCATTAAAAGCATGGTAAAGGAAAACTCGCTTGCCCAGGGCCAAACCCAAACATTTAATGTACTGGCATCTGGCGCCAACGCCTTGATTGCCACCATTGCCTGGACGGATCCGCAGGGAACAGTTTTGCCCGATGGCACCATCAACAGCCGCACTCCAAAACTTATTAACGACCTGGATATTAAAGTAAGCGATGGCACCACCACTTACAATGCCTGGGTTTTAGATCCCGACCATCCATCGACAGCTGCAACCACCGGCAACAACATTAGGGATAATGTAGAGCAGGTATATATTGCCAATACCATACCCGGCAAGGCTTACACCATCACTATATCGCACAAAGGCACTTTAACATCCGGCCCGCAGGCTTATTCACTTATAGTTACCGGGATGGGCGGCACAGCGTATTGCTCTTCGGCACCTCTAAGTAATGCCGATTCGCGTATAGAAAATGTTAAGCTGGCTAATATTGACAACAGCCCGGCAGCGGGTTGCAAAAGCTATTCTGATTATACCAATTTAACCGTTCAGCTTGAGCAGGATAAATCGTACCCGCTTAGCCTTACACTGGGCACCTGCGGCAGCAACTTCAATAAAGCAGCCAAGGTTTTTATTGACTATAACGAGAACGGCGTTTTTGAAGATACCGAACTTGTAGCAACCACCAGCATTATAAATGGCACCGGCACCTACAATACAACCATCAAAATACCGGCAAACGTTGCAGCCGGAACTTATAGCCTGATGCGTGTAGTACTTAGCGAAACCAATAGTGCTGCAAATATTACAGCCTGCGGCAGCTATGCCAAAGGCGAAACGCAGGACTACCGGGTGCAGTTTTTACAAACCAGTATTGATGCCGGCGTGCTATCTATAATTAACCCGGGGTCAAGCGGGGCATGTTCGGCAAGTACACCGGTTACCCTCGCGGTTAAAAACTTTGGCAGCGCGGCTATTACCAACATTCCATTAACCGTAAAAATAACTGCTGCCGATAATACCGTAACTACATTTACCGGTACTTATACAGGCACCCTTGCCCCCGGCGATCAGGATAACTTTACCTTCGCCCAAAACTTTAATGCCCTGGCCGGCGCCACTTATACCATAACGGCCATCAGCAATTTAACCGGCGATCCTGTAAAAACCAACGATACCGTTACCACAACCATCGTCATCAACACACCATCGGCAATAGGCGATTTAAGTGCCTATTATTGTACCGATACCAAACAATACCAACTATTAGGGCAGGGCGATGGCACCATGCTTTGGTATCAAAACATTAACGATGCTATACCCATTGCGGCAGGCAGCCCTGCCAATACCACGGCAACTCCTGTAAACAATACCTTTTATGCAGGTGTAAATGATTTTAAGGGGACAGTTGGGCCAGCAACAAAAAACGTTTTTACGGGTGGCGGGTATAACCAATTTACGCCATCGGTGATTGTTAACACTAAAGTTCCGGTGGTTATTCAGTCGGCACGTTTGTATATTGGCAATTCGGGCAAAATAACATTTAACGTAAGCAACAGCAGCGGGCAGGTTGTGGCCACTACAACTATCAACGCACAGGCCACCCGCACCACCCCCCTACCCGGCGCACAGGCCGATGACCCGGCCGACCAGGGCAAAGTATATGACCTTAACCTGGAGCTGCCGGCAGCCGGTAATTACTTAATATCTATTGCCTATGATAACACGGCCACCATATACCGTAATAATGCAGGCGTAACAAGTTATCCTTTTAGCATCGGCAACATCTTCAGCATCCTTGGTAACGACGCCACCGGTGATAATGCCGCCGACACCAATTATTATAAAGGTTTCTATTACTATTTTTATGATATGAAGGTACAAAGCCTGGGCTGTGCTTCGGCGGCGCGTAAAGCGGTTACCTTAACCAAACCTGTTATTGTGCAAAGCAACAATACCTTAAACTCCAGCTTTACAACAGGCAACCAGTGGCTGTTAAACGGCAAGCCCATACAGGGTGCCACCGGCGCTACGTTTGACCCATTGCAAAGCGGGAATTACCAGGTTGTTGATACGCTTGCCAGCGGCTGCGCGGTAATATCGGATGTATTTGCCTATGCCCGCACGGCAACCAATGTTGATAAATCTACCGATATTGGTTTAACCGTTTTCCCGGTACCGGCAAGCACCAACCTGTATGTGGTTTTTAAAGCCAATGCCGCTACAGATCTTGACTTATCACTTATTAACTCAGTAGGGCAAACCATAGTTTCCGAAAAGCAAAGCATCCCGCAAGGCAATTTCAGCACAGTAATGAATGTAACAGGCGTGCAGCCCGGTGTGTATATATTAAGGGCCACACTGGGCAGCAAGGCTTATGCTAAGAAGGTGATTGTGGTGCATTAAGCCTCACCTAAACAGCGTAGCTATCATGAGTGCCAAAACAAATTTAAAATGCGAATAATCCTCTCCAAAAGAGAGGACTTTTGATTTGCGTGATGGCGAATTCCAAGAACCCTCTCTTTTGGAGAGGGCTTTGGATTTGCGTAATGGCAAATTTCGAGGTATTTAATTGAACATTCAAGAACCCTCTCCTTTGGGGAGGGCAGGTTGAGGCTCTCTTTACTGAAAAGTATACTTCACGCCAACACCGGGCGCGATATCAAAAAACGGACCGGTAGCTACTTCAAGGCGCGGGTTCAGATCAAGGCTTACGGCAATGGGGCTGTTGGGTATTACCCACTCCAGGCCCGCCACACCATCGGCGCCAAATAAAAGATGCCTGTCTTTATAATATTGGGCATCGCTGCCAAAACGTTTGTAATAACCACTGCCTATCGAGCCTAAGTGACCGCCAAAACCATAAAAAAAGTTTAGCTTATCAACATTAAAAGCACGGGTATGAATTTCGTACAAACCGGTAATTACTATACCATGATCGCGTATGCCCAGGATACCTTCAATAGCCGTAGTCTGGTTCAAAAAATATTTTCCTGATGGGCCTATCTCATAAGCGCCAAACTTTAAACCGGCCGCGGCCTTGTAATCCTGCGCCTGCGAACGCTGGTTTATCAATAAAAACGAAACCGATAACGACAGGATGTAAATGATTTTTTTCATGTAGTAGTTTTAGTAAATGAATTAAACAGGTAATGCAATGACATTTGAATTTAACATAGGTTTAACCATTTTTAGACCCAAATGTTCAGGTAAATAAACGTTCAAATATGCTTTTTATGCTATTTCGGCTTAAAATCGACGCTAAATTGTGCCCAGTCCATTGATTTTCAATCCTAAATAATGAGCTTTTTCCGTGGGTTTTTGCCTATAAATAGGTTACTTTAGTGAAAATAATTTTAGTTGATAATGATATTACACTCCTTTAAAATAAAAAGCAACAAACATCTTGGCCTTGCTATGGCGGTACTTTTGTTTATACCCGCCGGATACGTACATGGGCAATCAGGTATAAGCAATACTGGCCAATACAGTAATGGGATGGTAGTTTGCGCCTATCCCGATGCTTCGCAGGTGGGGGTTGATATTTTAAAGAAAGGCGGCACCGCTGTTGATGCCGCCGTGGCTGTACATTTTGCATTAACCGTTACGCACCCGCAGGCGGGCAATATCGGCGGCGGAGGGTTTATGGTCTTCCGCTCGGGCAAGGGTAAAACCAGCACGCTTGATTTCAGGGAAAAAGGCCCTGGTGCCGCTAGTGCAAATATGTATCTTGATTCGGCAGGGAATGTAATTCCGGATATGAGCCTGTATACCCACCAGGCCTCGGGAGTCCCCGGATCGGTAGATGGGATGGTAACCGCCCACAAAAAATACGGCAAATTGAAATGGGCCGACCTGGTGCAGCCGGCAATTGACCTGGCCCGTAACGGATTTAAAATAACCAAACACCTGGCCAGCGACCTTAACCGCACCCAGGCTCAATTTATAAAACTGAACCCCGGCAAAAACTATCTTTTAAAACAAGGCGGATGGAAAGAAGGCGATGTACTGGTGCAGGAAGACCTTGCCAAAACATTCGAGTTTATCCGCGATAAAGGCCGCGACGGTTTTTATGATGGCGTAGTAGCCAACCAGATTGTTGCCGAAATGAAAAACGGCAGCGGGCTGATGACCAAAGAAGATCTTAAAAATTACCATTCGGTTTGGCGCGAGGCTATAACAGGCAATTACAAGGGCTACAAAATAATTACCATGCCGCCGCCCTCAAGCGGAGGCATTGCGTTACTACAGTTACTTCAATCTGTAGAAAAATATCCTTTAAAACGATGGGGCTATAACCAGGATTCGACCATCAGGTTAATTGTTGAGGCCGAACGCCGGGTGTATGCCGATCGCTCTAAATACCTTGGCGACCCTGATTTTTATAAAGTACCTGTTGATAGCCTGCTTAAACCAGCGTACATCACATCACGAATGAGTAATTTTAGCTGGGATGCAGCCACACCAAGCGCCAGCATAAAACCCGGCACTTTTGTTGGATACGAGAGCGACCAAACCACCCACTACTCGATAGTAGATAAGGATGGTAATGCGGTATCCATCACCACTACGCTAAATGATAGTTTCGGATCTAAAATATTTGTAAACGGCGCGGGTTTCTTATTAAATAATGAAATGGACGATTTTAGCTCGAAACCCGGCGTACCTAACATGTACGGCCTGGTGGGCGGCAAAGCCAACAGCATTCAGCCGGGCAAACGTATGCTATCATCCATGACACCAACCATCATCGAAAAAGACGGCAAGCTGTTTATGGTAGTGGGCACTCCGGGCGGCTCTACCATTATAACCTCTGTTTTTCAAACGATATTGAATGTGATAGAGTTTGACCAAAACATGCAAAAGGCAGTAAGCTCCAAACGTTTCCACTCCCAGTGGTTGCCGGATGAAGTTGTTTTTGAGCGGGATGGCGTTGATAGTGCAACCATATCCAGGCTTGAGGCCAAAGGCTACAAAACAAAACCCACCGGAGGCATAGGCCGCGTAGATGCCATCCTGAAAAAACCATCAGGCTACTACGAAGGCGGCGCTGACCCAAGGGGGGATGATACAACAATGGGATATTAGCGTATTTGTTTTAAGTTGTACGTGATACGTTTACGGTTATCAGGAGGGTAGCTTTCCTTTATCGTAATTGCTCCGCAGAAACAGATAATCGTACGATAAGATAAACGTATAACTTACAACTTATCCAGCACAACACGGTTGAAACGTTTTACGTTGATTAAAGGTGAAGAAAATAAGATGTACTTTCGCAACGTTGTTACAACAGAAACCGTAATTGCTTAGGGAAACCGAAAATAAAAACGTATCACGTACAACGTATAACCTATACTATTAAAGATGCATAAAGGCGTAAAGCACCAGGAAACCATCGATTATTTTTTGAAGATTGTGTGGCAAACCGTGGCCAACAGGTATAACCAGTTGGTTACAGAGTTTGGCATTACACAATCTATCGGCTACCTGTTAATCAATATCGACGAAAACGAAGGCACCACGGTATCGCAGGCGGCAGCTTTACTGGGCCTTAAATCAACCAGTTTGTCAAGGATGCTTAACCAGCTGGAAAAAACCGGGCTTATTTACCGGGAATCAAACCAGGGCGACAAACGCTCGGTAAAAATTTACCTGACCGAACTTGGCAAAGAAAAACGCCACCAGGCCCGCGCCGTAGTAAAACAGTTTAACAATTACCTTAACGAGCACATCAGCGAAGCTGATAAAGAGTACCTTACCGAAATGCTCAAAAAGATCAATAAACTTACCATTAACTATAAACCTTAATTAGTCATTAGTCATTAGTCATTAGTCATTAGTCATTAGTCATTAGTCATTAGTCATTAGTCATTAGTCATTAGTCATTAAGGGCCAAGTTTGATTGGCTAACGATTGTTTTAATTTTTTAATAAATCCACCAATGACAGCGAAGCGAAATGACCAATGACAAGCGCAGCGATAATGACCAATGACAAAAAGCACAGATAATTTTTTTGATTGGAATACGTTTTTTGCTGATACAGATGTTTTTGTATACCACTGCGGTGCTTTTTTTAATTGAATGTGTTAAAAAATGTTAAGCTGCCGTTTTTCTATTATAAAAGAATAAATTTGCCTTTTGAAAAAATGAACAGGTTACTGGTTTTGTTATTGGTTTTGATGGCTGGCTTGGGCGCATGTAAAAAATCTGTCGACCCGATGGTGCAGTATAATATTCAAAAGGGTATCGACGATAAGATCATAACCGATTACCGGTTAGCTCACCCTCAAGATAGTGCAAAGCAAATTGACACTACGGGGGTATATTACATCATTAAAACCGGCGAACAGGGTTCAGGCAACGATTTGTATACCAGTTCCACAACCATAACAGTAGGATTTACGGGGCAAATACTAACTACCGGTTATACATTTGCGCAAACCAATAATTTTCACCCGTCGTACACATTAGGGAGCGTGATAAGGGGTTGGCAGTTAGGTGTACCGCAGATAAAAAAGGGAGGCAAAGTGCGGTTATTGATACCATCGCGCTATGCTTACGGGCCATATGCGCAGGATTCGATACATTTGCCGGCAAATTCGGTGCTTGATTTTAACATACAGCTTTATAACGTAACAAACTAAAAGACAATAATGAAGGTAAAGGCTGATAATTACGCGCCGTTTACCGGTAACAAATAATATAAATGAGAAAAATTACTTTTACGCTTTTATTCCTTATTTCTGTAGGGTTATTATCTTGCCGCAAAACCAGCGACGATCCGAATATTACGCAATACGACGCCACCAATATCCAAAACTACATTAAAGCCAATGGCCTTACCGGAATGATACGCGATACCTCCGATGGGGATACCAGCGGTATTTATTACCAGATACTGTCGCAGGGTGCCACCACTACCCCTGTTGCTTATTCGGATACGGTAAAGTTTGTGTTTACTTTAAAATCGTTTGATGGCAAATATACTTCGCTCGATTCGCTTACAGCTAATCATTACGATGGTTTCGCCGGCCACATTAACCAGGGCGGTTTCCCTAAAGGTTTACAAATAGCAATACACAACATTTTAAAATATAAAGGTACAAGGGCTCGCATCCTTATCCCTTCGCGCCTGGCTTATGGTGTAAATGGTTACGGATCTGGCAGTTCGAGCAATGTAAACACCCGTATTGCCGGCAACCAGTGTCTTGACTATTATGTAAACCTGGTATCTGACCAGAATTTATATGATGATCAGATTATCAAAAACTACATCTCAACCAAAGGCTTAACCGGCTTTACAAAAGCCTCCGGCGGTTTCTATTACAAAGTAACTATTCCCGGCACCGGTACAGATCCTATTGATCAATACTCAACCTTTACAGCAACGTATGCTGCTAAGTTTTTAACTGACGTTCAGTTCGACGCAAGTCCTACCGATGGTACCGCTACATCCCTTTCAATAGATAGCGTGGTACCTGGCGTTGCGCAGGGCCTCCAGGGGCTTACAACGGGGGCTGCTGTTACCTTGTTATTACCGTCGAGGTATGGTTATGGCAGGGCTGGTACTACAGGAGTTGCCGGAAACACCAGCCTTCGATTTGATTTTACGGTAGTTACCATAACTAACTAATATTACTTAGCCAAAGCGGCTTTAAAAGCTTTTAAACAACGGTCGCGTGCAAAGGCGTGATCGATAATGGGTTTAGGATACTTGCCGAAATCGGCATATTCCGGAACCCATTTTTTTATGTACTTCAGTTCAGGGTCAAACTTTTTGGTTTGCGATTCGGGATTAAAAATTCTGAAGTAAGGTGCCGCGTCAGTGCCCGAGCCTGCAGCCCATTGCCAGCCGCCAACATTGCTGGCCATTTCGTAATCTAACAGCTTACGGGCAAAGTAATGTTCGCCCCAACGCCAGTCAATCAGCAAATCTTTGGTTAAAAAGCTGGCTACAATCATGCGCACCCGGTTGTGCATAAAACCTGTTGCATTTAACTCCCGCATACCCGCGTCAATAATCGGGTAGCCGGTTCGTCCTTCGCACCAGGCTTTAAACTGGCCTTCATCATTTACCCATTTTATCCGGTCGTATTCGGGTCTGAAAGCAGAATCCATCGTATGTGGAAAATGGTGCAGTATCATCATATAAAATTCCCGCCATATCAACTCGTTCAGCCACGTTTTGTTGTGATAGCCGTGCGCTGTTTTAGCCAGCTCACGAATACTTACCGTGCCAAAACGAAGGTGTAAGCCGATATGCGAGGTGCCTTTGCTGGCAGGAAAATCCCGCTTTGCTGCATAGTCGCCAATTACCTCTTTATATTCCCGGTCGGGAAAATGGGCTTCACTTTTCACAAAACCCATCTCATTTAATGACGGTAGCAGCAGGTGATGGATTTTCACCAGCTTGTCGAGGTATTTTTCGGTAGGGTAGCTTTTTAAAAAAAATGGCTTAAGCGTTGCGTACCATTTGCGCTGATAAGGCGTGTAAACCGTGTAAGGCTTACCATCATCCTTGGTAACCTCATCTTTTTCGAAAATTACCTGGTCTTTAAAAGTATGGAAGGCGATTCCGTGCTGTTTTAGTTTCTCCTTTACAACGTCATCGCGTTTCGCCGCGTAGGGTTCATAATCATGGTTGGTGTATACTGCTGCAAGTGGGTATTCTTTGATGATGTTGTCCCAGGCATTGGTTGCCTTGTCATACACAACCAGCAAACTGCTGCCATGTTTATGTAGCTGGCTGCGCAGGTTTTCGATGGTATTATAAATGAAAGTTACCCTTGCATCGCTTTTATCTTCCAGCTTATCCAGTATCTCCTGATCAAAAATAAATACGGGCAAAACCGGGTTGCCACTTTTTAACGCCCGGTACAAACCGGCATTGTCATTTAAACGCAAATCGCGCCGAAACCAGAAGATGGTAACGGGTATGTTATTATCCATAAATCTCTTTTAATGCATCGGCTACTTCGGGGTATTTAAAACTGAAGCCCGCATCCGTAATTTTTTGTGCCGATACTTTGGTACTTCCCAAAACCAGTGAACTCATTTCGCCCAACAACAGTTTCAGTAAAAACGCCGGAACCCTTGGAGCCCATAGTGGCTTACGCATCTGGCGGGCCACCGCTTGTACCATTTGCGCGTTGGTAACCGGGTTTGGCGCCACCATATTGTACACGCCTTTCAGGCCCTTATTTTCGACGCCGAAAAGGTACATATCAATTACGTCCTGCCAATGAACCCACGGGATCCATTGTTTGCCGGTGCCTATAGGCGAGCCAACATATAATTTTACCGGGAGCGCCAACATTGGTAATGCCCCTGCATCTTTATCCAAAACCACACCTGTACGGAATTTCAGTATCCGCAGCCCCAGCTTTTCGCCTTCGTTAACAGCGGTTTCCCATTCAACACAACATTGGGATATAAAATCATGGGTTGGGGCGCTGGTTTCTGTCAGCAGCTCATCGCCCCTGTCATTATAATAGCCAATGCCCGAAGCGGATATTACCGTTGCAACCTTATTGGCCCTGTTTTTTACCAGGTTATAAATAAGCGCTATTGATTTGGTACGGCTTTCGACTATCTCTTTTTTGCGTTCATCGGTCCAGCGCTTATCGGCAATACCGGCGCCGGCCAGGTGAATAATAGTATCTACGCCATCAATGCAATGCTCATCAATAGCGCCTTTATTTACATCCCACAAAAAGGTTTTAATAGTATTGTCGCCACCCGGTGTCCGGCTCAGCACGCTTACCTGGTAGCCTTTGCCCAGCAAATGCTTACTTAACCGTTTACCTAAGCCGCCCGAGCCGCCTGTTATTAATATGTTAGTCATTAGTCATTAGTCATTAGTCATTAGTCATTAGTCATTAGTCATTAGTCATTAGTCATTAGTCATTAGTTGGAATTGGCCGGGACTTTTATTGTTTTGATTATCTAAAGTATTTTTGCAAACCATCAATGACCAATGACAGCGAAGCGAAATGACCAATGACAAGCGAAGCGACAATGACTAATGAACCTCCCCATAGTGTACAATCTCTTTGGCCATTCCTTTAAAAATAAACAGGTGGAATGGCCACATGGCGTACCAGTACAACCTGCCCCAAAGGCCGCTGGGCCTAAAGGTAGCTACCTGGCTCAGATTTTTAGTACCATTACGTTCAATTATTTTAAATTCAAGCCAGGCCTCGCCGGGCAGCTTCATTTCGGCATATAGTAACAGGCGTTTGTTTTCTTTATCGGCTAATAATACCCTCCAAAAATCTATCACATCGCCCGGTGCTATGTTAATGCTGCTGGTACGGCCGCGGCGCGAGCCTACACCACCGAATAACTTATCAAGAAAACCGCGCAGGTTCCAAATCCAGTCCCAATAATACCATCCCCTATTGCCCCCTACCGACATGAAATTTACAAACACATCCTGGCTATCGCGCTCAAAGGGCACTTTTACTTTATATTCAAGCGTACCGTTTTGAGGCACCTTTATCTGATCCATGAAGCCGGTGGTAAGGTAGCCCATATTCAGGGCATCCTTCCAGCTGGATACTATAGAATTTTGCTCGATTTTTACAAAGGCCAGGTTTAATGCTTCCTCATAGGTAAGGCATTTGCGCGGCACAATATCATCAATGGCATGGTCCTTCATGATGGTTTCGTTCTTCATACTGTTTACCAGGCTTTGGGCCAGTGTATAGCTGGTAGAGGTTACAAAGTAAAGCCAGTATGACGAGATTTTTGGCGAGAGGAACGGTATAATAAATATATGCCGTTTAAGCTTACGCACTTTGGCATACACCAGCATCATATCTTTAAACGATAAAATATCCGGGCCGCCAATATCAAATGTTTTGTTAAATGTTTTGGGGTTAAGCATTACGGCCTCCAGGTAGCCCAACACATCGCGGATAGCAATGGGTTGGCAACGGGTATTTACCCAGCGCGGAACCGTCATGATAGGCAGTTTTTCGGTAAGGTCGCGGATGATCTCGAACGATGCACTGCCCGAACCGATGATGATGGCTGCCCTTAACACGGTAAGCGCAGCCTTGCCCTCCTTTAATACGTCCTCTACATGCCTGCGCGATTCAAGGTGCCGGCTCAGGTTTTCATCGTTGGTAATACCGCTTAAAAATATGGTTTGCCTGCAATTGGTTTTATCAAGGGCCTGGATAAAATTATAAGCCGATAACACCTCCAAAGCCGCAAAATCCTGCGCCTGCGACATGGAATGAACCAGGTAATAAGCGGCATCAATATCTTCGGGGAAAGCTTCAATATCCGCCTCCTTCAGCAAATCGCCGTTAATCAGGGTAACCCGTTTACTAAAATCGCTGTGCTCATGAAAACGGCGCTTATCGCGTACCAGGCAAACTACATCATGACCTTTCTCCAGCAAAACCGGGATAAGCCTTGTTCCTATGTAACCATTGGCACCGGCAAGTAAAACTTTCATATGTATTTAAACAATAAAGAAGACATGGTGTTTTACAAAGCCGATTTAAAACCAAGCTAACAATTATGATAGCAAAAACAAGGTTAATGAGTTTTACCAAACAAAAGCCTTTGCTTTATACACATACAATCTGCGCTGTAAAACTACCATAAGTTAAAAGATGTTAAATGCGTATAGGATGTATAAAAGGAGCACCAAACACGTTATATATTAGCAGCTAAATAAATAATTGACTGATTTACATTAATCACCTATCTTTGCAAAATGTTTAAAAAACAACTAACGTTATTCGCCTGTGTTTTAGCCCTGTTGATTATAACACTGGGAAGTTGTAAAAGCAAATACGAAAAGTTAAAAGCAAGTAACGATTACGCCAAAAAATACCAGGAAGCCATTAAGTACTATAATAAACAGGAGTACGAAAAAGCGCTGGGTTTGTTTGATGTGCTGGTTGAACGCTATCGTGGCCGCAGTGCTGCCGAAGACTTGTTTTATTACTATGCCTTCACCAACTATAAGCTAAAGGATTATACATCTGCAAGGTTTCATTTTAAAACCTTTGCCGATACTTACCCGTCGAGCCCAAGGGCTGAGGAATGCCGTTTCTTTTCAGCCTATTGCTACTACCTTGATTCGCCTACCTACTCGCTCGACCAGGAAAACACTTTAAAGGCTATTGAAACGTTACAGCTGTTTATTAACCTTTACCCTAAAAGCGACCGTGTTACCGAGGCGAGTAAACTGATACAAAACCTGCGCGATAAACTGGAGCAAAAAGCTTATGAAAACGCTAAGTTATATTTAACCATCAGCGATTATCAATCGGCAGTTATTGCTTTTAATAACGTACTGCGCGATTACCCGGATACCAAATATGGCGAGGAAATTGAGTACCTTACCATAAAAGCGCAGTATGAGTACGCCAACCATAGCTTTGAAACCAAACAGGTTGAACGTTTTGAACAGGCCATAACCTATGCCGATCAGTTTAACGACAAGTTTCCTAAAAGCAAATACGGCCACGAAGCTACTACGCTTAAAAAAGATAGCCAAACCGGTATTGTGGATGCCAACCGGGTACTGGCCGAAGACCTTGCAAATAACAAACTGGGCAAGAAGTTAGCCGCCAGGAAAGATACGCTAAAAACGCAGCCACCATCAGAAAAGAATCAGGATCAGAAAATACCATATTAAAAAATTAAGATATGACAGCTAATAACACCAACAAACCAGCAGTAGCAAGCAGCACTGTAACCCGCGATTTACGCGAGCTGGACGTTAAAACCAACAATATATATGAGTCGCTTGTGATCATGTCTAAAAGGGCGAACCAGATATCAAACAATATTAAAGAAGAGTTACACCAAAAACTTTCTGAGTTTGCATCGTCAAACGATAATCTGGAAGAAGTTTTTGAAAACCGTGAGCAAATCGAGATTTCTAAATACTACGAAAAATTGCCAAAACCATCTTTGGTTGCAGTTCAGGAGTTTTTAGACGATAAGATTTACTACCGTAACCCGGCTAAAGAAGTATAAGCTTCGTTAAGGCAAAATTCAAAAGTCAAAATTCATAAGTGATCTGTATGGTTACTTTGGGTTTTGACTTTTGTTTTTTTAGCTATATTCACATGGTTATTTAAATTATCTTTTTTGAATTAGCCATATCGATGTCGTTGACTAAGTCATATTTTTTGACTTTTGAATTTTGAATTTTGAATTTAAAAAGTAAAAACATCATCCTGGGAGTTTGCGGCAGTATAGCTGCATATAAGTCGGCATTGCTGGTTAGGCTATTGGTTAAAGCCGGCGCGCAGGTGCAGGTAATAATGACACCAGATGCTGTTAGCTTTATAACGCCGCTTACACTTTCAACCCTATCTAAAAAACCGGTATTGGTGAATTATTATAAAACCGACACCGGCGAGTGGCATAACCATGTTGAGCTTGGCCTATGGGCCAATATGCTCATTATAGCTCCTGCAACGGCCAATACCCTGGCAAAAATGGCCAACGGACTTTGCGATAATTTACTCACCGCCGTTTACCTATCGGCCAAATGCCCGGTATACTTTGCCCCCGCCATGGATTTGGATATGTGGCTACACCCCGCAACCCGCCAAAACGTAGCCCGGCTACAATCCTTTGGTAATACCATGATAGCACCCGGCAGCGGGGAGCTTGCCAGCGGGCTTTATGGCGAAGGGCGATTGGCCGAACCCGAAGAGATTGTAGGTTTTTTATCGTCGGAGCTTAAAAAAAAAGCCCTTTTAGCGGGGCATAAAATTATGGTAACCGCCGGCCCCACTTATGAGGCTATTGATCCGGTACGTTTTATAGGCAACCATTCATCTGGCAAAATGGGGTTCGCTATTGCCGATGAGCTGGCCGGTATGGGTGCCGATGTTACTTTAATAAGCGGCCCAACAGCACAGGTTAACAAGCAGCAATCTGTTAAACTGATAAACGTTACCTCGGCAGCCGAAATGCTGGATGCCTGTTTAACTATTTACAAATATGCAAAAGCCTGTATCATGAGTGCCGCCGTTGCTGATTATACACCAACCGAGGTAGCATTGCAAAAGATCAAGAAAAAGGATGCCTCGCTTAATATCAGCCTAAAAACCACCACTGATATTTTAAAAACCCTGGGCGGGCAAAAAGCCCCCGGCCAGATCCTGGTTGGCTTTGCGCTGGAAACCAACAACGAGGAAGCAAATGCAATAACCAAACTGCAAAAGAAGAATTTGGATTTTATTGTATTAAATTCGTTGAATGATGCCGGCGCCGGCTTTAAGCAGGATACTAATAAAATTACCATTATTGACCGTAACCTGCAAAAAACAACCTTCGCGCTTAAAAGCAAGGAGGCGGTAGCCCGTGATATTTGCCTTAAACTCGCACAACTTATAACCGGATGAAACAGCTGTTCATTTACACTATCCTTATTTTTTTGGGTTTCCGGTGCGCCGCACAGGACCTGAATGCACGTGTATCGGTAGTTTCGCCAAAAATACAAGTGAGCAACAAGCGGGTTTTCCAGACGCTGGAAACCGCCATGAAGGATTTTTTAAATGGCCGTAAATGGAGCGCCGACCCTATTTTGCCACAGGAGCGTATTGATTGTAATTTTGTATTAAACATTACCAACTGGGATGGCGGCAGTAATTTTAGCGGCGAGCTTCAGGTACAATCATCAAGGCCTGTTTTTGGGTCGTCATACAGCACAACCCTGATTAATATTAACGACCGCGACGTTGATTTTACCTACAACGAAGGCCAGACAGTTGATTACAGCGATCAGAATTTTCAAAGCAACTTAAGCTCGGTAATGGCATTTTACGCCTATATTATTGTAGGGATGGATTATGATACCTTTTCGCGCTTTGGGGGCAGCCCCTATTTTGCTGCCGCGCAAACGGTGGTAAACAACGCCCAAACCGGATCATATAAAGGCTGGAAGGCTTTTGACGGTAACACAAACCGTTATTGGTTATCCGAAAATTTAAACAATAAACTTTACGCCCAGTTACGCGGTTTTATGTACGATTACCACCGCAACGGCCTCGATTTAATGGCCGACAATGTAAATAAAGGCCGAAAAGCAATCTCGTCCTTTTTACCCACCCTGCAACAGGTTGACAGGCAGCGCGTGGGCTCCATGTTCCCACTCATATTTTATACCGCCAAAAGCGACGAGCTGGTATCACTATACAGCAAGGCCGATCCGCAGGAGCGCGTACAGGCCATGAACTTATTTTTACAAGCCGATCCGGCCAATGGGAATAAGTACCAGGCTTTAAAATAAGAGTCAAGATGTGAGAATCAAGAAGCAAGACTATCCTTGCTCTTTACGCCTTTTATCCATAGTACTTCTTTTTACAACAGTCTTAATTCTATACTCTAATTTCTTGTTTCTCTTCCATGGTGTTGCCTGCGGCCGGGCTTTACGCTTATACTGCACGGGCTTTAGCCACATGGCCGGTATTCGCTGCAATCCCTAACACATTTGTCTGAACCGGAATTTACAGAATTTAAGAATTAACAGAATTTAAAAAGCTAATTCGAGAAATTCTAAAAATTCGTTTAATTCGAGTTCAGACAATCAACTTAATCAACTCAATCCAACTTAATCAACCCCATCAACCACTCACCAAAAAAATTTAACAAATCTCTTGCATATACGAAATCTATCGTAGATATTTGTACGAAGAAATTCGTATTGAATAAAATGGATATAAAAGCAACAGAAAGCGAGCTCGAAATTTTACAGGTGATTTGGAGAATGGGACAATGCACCGTGCGCGATGTACACGAAGAATTGGCCAAAACTAAAGATGCAGGCTACACTACTACCCTTAAACTAATGCAGATTATGCATGATAAAGGTATGGTTGAGCGTGATACTACCTCTAAAACACATTTATACAAAGCTTTATTTACACAAGAGCAGGCGCAAAGCAACGCTTTAGATAAAATATTGTCTACTGTGTTTAAAGGCTCCACATCCGATTTGGTGATACAGGCACTTGGCCAGCACCGGGCTTCAAAGGATGAGATAGACGCCATTAAAAACTTTTTAAATCAGTTTGACCAGGATAAAAAATAAAACGTTATGGAAAGTGTGTTCTATAATATAAGCCAGGTTTTGGGTATCACTATTATCCACTCATTATGGCAGGGGTTATTGGTTTGGTTTGCTTTGCGCCTGTTACTAACCTGCGCGCCATCGTTATCAACCATAAAAAAACATAACACCGCTATGGTTGCCATGTTGGCTATAAGCGTGTGGTTTGTTTACACCTTTGTAAACCAGCTACAGGCGCATGTGTGGGTAAATTTAGCGGCAGCAAATGCCCCTGCCCTGTTACCTGCACTTAACCTGCCCTTGGTTAACATCCATTATACAGCTCAACATAATTATTACTATTACGCCATCCAGGGTTATTTGCCCTACATATCGGCCATCTACTTTATCGGGCTCACATTCAATATTTTAAAAATGGGGCTCAACTGGCAAAAAATCAGCCATATTAAACGCACCATGATGCCATCTGATACCGTGCAGGTTTATGTAGATACGCTTTGCCGGCAAATGAACATTAAAAAATATGTGAGCGTAAACATCAGCCGCTTTGTGGATGTGCCCTGCATGATTGGCTTTTTTAGCCCGATAATATTACTGCCCATTTCGCTCACTACTTATTTATCTGCCGACGAGATCAAATCTATTTTACTGCATGAGCTATCGCACATCAAACGTAACGATTACCTGCTCAACCTGTTGCAGCAGTTCATGAGCATATTGCTTTTCTTCAACCCCTTTGCCCAATTAATTAATAGGATAATAAACCAGGAACGCGAAAACCGGTGCGATGACCTGGTTGTACAAACCACTGCCCAGCCCTTAGTGTATGCGCATGCACTATTAAAGCTGGAGCAAAAAAGGCAGGTAAACCTGCAAATGGCACTTGCCGCCACCGGAAAAAAATATCATTTATTAAACAGAATTGAACGGATCATGAAAACCCAAAAACCAATAGGCAACATACGCCACCTTTTAGTGGCTGTTGCAATACTTACAGCCGGTATCAGCAGTATTGCCTGGCTCAACCCTACCATTGCCGATGGTAAAATAGCCATCAAAAAAGTAAAAATTACCTACCCTACCGTATTAAAAGAATTACTAACCGATACCATCCGCAAAAAGGTTGCTAAAGCCAAAAGGGTTGTAGCCAATAAAACGGCCATCAGAAACAAACAACTTGCCGAAGAACGTTACAGCAACTTTGATGATAAAGAGTTGAACAAACTAACTGCCGAAGTTGATAAGTACGCAAAACAGATTGATAAGTACTACAACAGCGCCGATTTTCAAAAATTGCAAAAACTGATGGAAGAGAAAGGCGAAGCTATGGAGAAGTTTTACAATAACCCCGAGTTAAAAAAGATACAGCAAGAACAGGAGAAAATAGCCGAAGACTTTCAGAAAAACTGGGCCGAAACCGGTGAAACAACCAAAATGAGTGAGCAAATGGGCAAGCTGGGCGAAAAAGTTGGCGCCTATTACAACAGCGCCGATTTTAAACGCATGAATGCCGAGCTGAGGAAAAAATATGGTATAAAAGGCGAATATCATGACGACCGCAAAGATGAAAACTATCGCAAATACCAGGACGAACTACAAAGCAAAATATCGCCCGAGGTAAAAGAGCAAACCGAGCAATTGAAAAAAATGGGCGAGGAAATGCGCGGCCATTATGACTCACCAGAATTTCGCAAAAAAAGCGAGGAGCTTAGGGCGATGAGCGATAGCTTAAGAAAAGCCTTCCGCAACCCGCAAATGGAAGAGCAAAAACAGGAGATGAGAAAACTTGGCGAACAGATGCGCGGCTACCAGGATAATGCCGAAATGAAACAGGCAAAAGCACAATTACGTGAAGCCAGTAAAAAACTGCGCGAATATACCAATAGCCCAGAATTTAAAAAGCGCATAGCCGAAGCCAAAAAAGAGGCTTACCTAATGGACGACGATAAAGAATAGTCTGAAGTCCTTAGTCTGAAGCCCTAAGTCTGAATTGTATTTTTTGACTTAGGACTTGAGACTTCCGACTAAAGACTCTCCCTCATAACACTAAATTATTTAGCAATATTTTATTAAATTTTATTTTAAAGAAGCTTAATGCTTAATTTAGTATCCTTAATAAAATAAGGATACTTTTTTTATGCTTCAAAAGCTAACCATCAATAATTACGCGCTGATTGATAACCTGGAGATAAGTTTTGGCGAAGGCCTTAACATACTTACCGGCGAAACCGGCGCAGGTAAATCGATCATTTTGGGTGCTCTGTCGCTTATTTTGGGGCAGCGGGCCGAGAGCCGTTACTTTTTTAACCAGCAAAGAAAATGCGTTATCGAAGGTTCGTTTAAAATCAGCGGCTTTCACTTAAGCTCCTTCTTTGAAGAGAACGACCTGGACTACGAAGCTGAAACCGTTTTACGCCGCGAGATATCTGCAGATGGTAAATCGCGTGCTTTTGTAAATGATACACCGGTAAACCTTACATCACTTAAGCAATTAGGCGAAAAGCTGATTGACATCCATTCGCAGCACGCCACATTAGAGATTAACGACCCGGAGTTTCAGCTATTGGTGGTTGATTCGGTAGCCAAACACGACGATTTGCTGAACGAGTACCGCACTAAATACCGCGCCTTTAAAAAAGATACCGGCAAGCTTGCCCAATTGATTGCCGAAAGTGATAAGGCCAAAGCCGACCTGGATTATTTTCAGTTTCAGTTTGATGAGCTGGAAAAAGTTAGCCTGGCGGCCGACGAGCAGGAGCCGCTTGAAAAAGAACTGTACGCCTTAAATAACGCCGAAGAAATAAAACGCAACCTGTACGGAGCCTACTACCTGGTACAGGAAAGCGAAACCGCTGCCCTGGCGCAACTGCGCGAGGCGGGGCAGCAATTAGGCTCCATAGAAAAATTTGATACGCAGATTGAAGAACTGCACCAGCGATTGAACAGCGCTATTATCGAATTAAAAGATATCGCCGCCGAAATAGAAGGCATTGAACAAAAAACGCATACCAACGATGCCAGGGTTGATGAAATTAACACCCGGCTTAGTTTGATATATAACCTGCAAAAAAAGCACCGGGTAAATAGTAACGCCGAACTATTGCAGATACAGGATGACCTGTCAGAGAAAATACAACAGGCTTTATTTGGCGATGAAACCATCGAAAAACTGCAACAACAGCTTGCTGCCGATAAAGCCGGGCTTGAGAAACTGGCAGGCAAATTAACCGCAAACCGGCTTAAAGCCATCCCCGCCATTGAAAAACAGGTAATTGATACCCTGGCCGAAATGGGGATGGGAAGTTCGGTGTTGAAGATTGAGCAAACGCCCCCCCCGCCCCCTAAAGGGGGACCTTTTGATTTGCAGGGTGGTGGGGTGCTTAGCGAGAATGGGGTTGATCATGTACGTTTCCTTTTCTCGGCCAATAAGGGGCATGCTTTGGCCGAAATGAGTAAGGTGGCATCAGGTGGCGAGCTTTCCCGGCTGATGCTGAGCATTAAATCTATCATAGCCAAATACACCGCCCTGCCAACAATCATATTTGACGAGATTGATACCGGGGTATCCGGCGAAGTAGCTAACAAAGTAGGCACCATTATGGAGCGCCTTGCCGATAATTTACAGGTGATAACCATTACCCACCTGCCACAAATTGCCAGCAAGGGTAAAAACCATTACTTTGTTTATAAGGACGATAGCGCGGCAACTACCTATACCCGCATGAAACAACTGGATGCCCGGGAGCGCATATTGGAAATTGCCAAAATGCTGAGTGGTGATAAACCGGGTGAAAGCGCTTTGCAAAATGCCAGGGAATTGCTTGATAGTATCAAGTAGTAAGTATCAAGTATCAAGACAGCTGCACTAAATTGGTTTCAGAGCAGTTTGTCCAATGGCTTTTATCCGAAAGTCAAAAATCTTGATACTTGATACTCGAAGAAAAATTCTTGATACTTGATACTAACTACTTGATACTAATATTATAACTTTACGCCCAATTGTAAAAAATCAAAACATGGCTTATAATTTATTAAAAGGCAAAAAAGGTATCATATTTGGTGCCCTAAATGAGCAATCCATCGCCTGGAAAGTAGCGCAGCGCGCTGTACAGGAAGGTGCCGAAATTGTATTATCAAACGCGCCTATCGCATTACGCATGGGCGAACTCAATAAACTTGCCGAAGAATGCAATGCGCCCGTTATAGGTGCGGATGTTACCAGCAATGATGACATCAACAACCTGTTTACCAAAACAAAAGAACATTTTGGCGGTGGTGTTGATTTTATCCTGCACTCTATCGGCATGAGCATCAACGTGCGTAAAAACATTCCTTACCCAGAAAATAACTACGATTTTACCCATAAAGGTTTTGATATTTCGGCCTTAAGCCTGCACCGCATTTTACAGGCAGCCATGAAGCATGATGCCATTAACGATTGGGGATCTGTAGTGGCTTTAAGCTACATAGCCGGCCAGCGTTATTTCCCTGGCTATAATGACATGGCCGATAACAAAGCTGTTTTAGAAAGCATTGCACGTAACTTTGGTTACGAATACGGCGTAAGCAAAAAAGTACGCGTAAATACCATATCACAATCACCAACCCGCACCACTGCCGGGGCCGGCGTTAAAGGCTTTGATGGCTTTATTGAATTTGCCGAAAAAATGAGCCCGCTTGGTAATGCCGATGCCGACCAATGTGCCGACTACTGCATCACCCTGTTCAGCGATTTAACCAAAATGGTTACCATGCAAAATCTTTTCCATGATGGTGGCTTCTCCTTTACCGGTGTAACGCAGGCTGTTATAGATCAGATGGCGAAATAATAAACAATAAAAAATATATTATTAGGCGAAGCATTCGGCAAACCCTTATTATTGCACAATAATAGGGGTTTGCTATTTTATAATGCTTTATTCTATATATGACAAAATCTTTAGGATTTGTTTTTATCATCTCAATATTATTATTTAGTAAAGCGTATTCCCAAAACCTAAATGCTACAGGTAAAGTTCTTGATAAACAAAATCACCTCGCTGTTCAAAGTGCAAATGTTAAGGTTTACGAAGGAAATAATCTGCTGTACCAGACATTAACCGATAGTGTCGGCTTTTTTAAGATTCCTAATCAATATTTCATTCAATCCTCATATTTTAAAATTAGCTCTTTGACTTTCAACGAACTGACTTTTAAAATAGATGTCAAGAAATATAATTTAGCCAAAAATATTGATTTAGGTGTTTTCTACATTTCACCAAAACAAGTTGAATTAAAAGAAGTAAAAATTTCGGCTAAGAGACGATATAGGGATACAACAAAAATAGATCTTTCTAAAGAAAAATTTGAGAGTTCTATTATGATAAACGACCTTCTGTCAAAACGATATGGCTTTTATAGAGATGATCATGGACAATTATATTATAACGGAAAGATAGTTTCTAATCTTGTTGTTAATGGTAGCGATTTTTTTGGCCAAAACAATTTGGATATATATAAACTATTACCAGCATTGGTGCTTGATAATATAAAGGTCATTGAAACCAATATCGATAGTACTACAAATACTACGATGCTAAGACCTACTATTAAAGTAAATCTCACTCTAAAAGAAAAGTATAACAAAGGAAAATTCGGCAACTCAAGTTTGGGTATTGGGACAGAAAGCAGATACCTAACCGCCGCCAATTTATATAATTACAATAATAGAGAACAAATCTCTCTTGTACTCAACAGCAACAACGTCAATATTAACAACAATTTTGATCAAGTACCTTCCATTAATTTCTCAGTTGGCAGTAATAACACTACAGCACATGAGAGTAGATTTATGTACAGCAATGTATTTGGAAAAAAAGTAGAACTTAATATCGCAATAGGGGGTAAAATTGAAAACAGGAATATAATTTCTGTATCAGAACGACAAGATCATATTAATAATCAATTTTATAGGATAACAAATAAATCTATTTCCAAATCATCTGGAATTTCCGATGCTAACTTAAGCCTAAGATATTTTATTGACTCACTAAATACGATCAGTCTAACCCAAAACAACAATTTTAATAACACGAAGGTTGCCGACTCTTTAAATTATGCTACGATACCGGATTCAATTAATAATTTTTCAAATTTAAGTAAAACTCAAACTCAGAAAAAGAAATCAAATCAAACTGAAATTTCATATACACATCAATTCTTGTCGAAAAAAGGCCGAATATTGGTATTTACTGGCAATATGGGTACAAATAACTCGCAAAATACTGAAGTTGACAATGTCTATAGCCCAGTTAATATTAATCTCCCAAGCTACTTTATCGACGTTTCAAAAATATTAACTGAGCGATCCATTGGGTTTAATTCAAATTATACTAACCCTTTAAATGAAGATGCTTACTACAATGTCTATTTAAAATATAAAAACGTAACAGATCGATATGATAATACCATAACAAGCGATAGTTCATTTAATACGCCATACCAGCTCAATAAGATTAGAAATAATTACATCGAACTGGGATCGAAGATTCAAAAAACCTTTAGCAAAATTTCACTTTATGGGGAGATTGCAGGATTGCTCGATTTAAGAAATATATTATCAATTCAACAAAACAGCTATACCTCGTTCTCAAATATTAACGCAAATTTAAGAACCAATTATAAAATCGGCAGAGACAGAAATATCTCACTAAATATTAAAACGGCCACCGACTACCCGGAAATCACTCAACTGGTTAACATCAACAATTCCTATGATTTAGTATTCCAATCAAATGGGAACCCCAATCTCCGACCAGAATTAGACCATAGTATCAAGTTAAATTATAGCTCTAATAACGGACAAATATCTATAAATGCCGGTGTTGATTTTTACAATTCCAAATTTGGAATGCGTATCAATACATTGTCAAATACGACACAAGCATCATTTATAGACAATATTGGCAACGCCAATACTGCGTCAATTGGCCTGTCATTTCTTAAAAATGTATCCGATCAACTAAGCCTAAATTACACCAATAATTTAAACTACCAGGAGCAACCAACAATCATAAACGGAAGATTTAATTTAAACAATGCAATTAGGTTTAATCAACTCATATATACTACAAAGGAATTAGTTAAAAATATTCTTACTATTTCCCCTGTAATAACCG